>JBJXGQ010000541.1:0-2773 GCA_046160525.1 Burkholderiales bacterium | reverse complement strand
GTTCAAGTACTTCGTACTGGTAGATCCTCGATGCAAATAAACGCACGAAAGATTTCGTAATGATGACAAAACGAAACGGATATCAGCTTCTATGTTCTGTCAGCACAATCTGTTTGATTTTGTTAGAGATAAATGTTGTTAATTTTAGAAATTCTTTGGGTATAGATGCATTCTCGATTACAACGTTGCATCGTGCACAACCTAAAAAGTTGTCAGGGCTAGAATCCACAACATCACCAGTCGAAAATGTTCCTAGAACAAACGGGGCAACCTCACCTAGGGAAAGAGCAGAAATTGCTCGCAATACTTGGGAGACTGTTGGATTTGCAAAAACTCCTGACTTTGTAGATGAGAGAATTCTATTTGACGATGCATCCCGTGTTACTGTATCGAATAAAGAATTGTTTGATGAATTTAAGCTGCTGAAAGGAACTTATTTCATAAATGGTTTATCATCGTGTCGGATTGGGGATCGTGTGATTCATCCATTTGAAGCACACGGTTTTGTCAAATCTCTCACCTTCGATGGGGAAGGAAAAAGCTTACATTTAAAATCCGCAATCGTAGAAACTCCGTTAACCAAATTGGAACGAATATTTAACAAAGCGCTTGCTCGAGGAGTAATGTCAACATTGGGTTCACCTGTGTGGAATGCATTAACATCTTCGGAACGGAACACAGCTAATTTCTCTACTACACTATGGCCACTTCCTGGTTCAAGTAGTAAACATCCTTCTATTTTGATTGTTGCTGGGGATAATGGTATGCCATACGTAGTCGATCCTAAAACTTTGAGAACAGTTGGTCCGATTTCAAAGTATCTGCCGGATTTGAACGATAAAAAAATGTTAGCACACACCCGTATCGATGAAGAACGGCAACGTTTAATACTATGCGGGAGTTCATTTGATATCCGGGGCCCTAATGAACCTGTGTCGACCGTGATAGAATTTTATGAATACGACGAAAATCTTACATTGTTATCGCAACGATCATACAGATCTGATCGTTTTATGTTCGTCCACGATTGGATGATAACAAATAATTATTATATCATACCTAAGAATCCTGGAACATTTAAATGGGATGTTTTGCCACGATTTGTTCTCGGTCTGGAATCTGGGACTGCCATGTTTGAAATGGACGAAAGCGCATCTGGTCATTTCGTGCTAATTCCAAGGCACAATCCGGACTTACCACCACTTCACTGTCCTGGTAATAATCACTTTACCACCTTTCATTTTGGACCGTGTTTCGAAAACGTTAACAACAAAAAAGCTGTTTCGGTTGGCATGATGAACGAAGATGTTGATTCGTCGATTACTATTTATGCATCCGTTTTCGATCGGTATCAATTTGGTGGAGAGATGGGATACAATCGTGGAGATTCATTGAAAAACAAAGGGATGGATCCCATCGGTTGGTCGGCATCCGGTGAAGTTTCGGCACCGCGGCTTGATAAATTTGTCTTTGATGATAGACGTCAGATATTACTGGATCATGAGCGTATACCTATAGTTGATGATGCCGTCGACAAAATGACAAAAGGAACAGTAGCCAACGTTCCCGTTGATGTGCCAGTGGATATGCCAACATTTAACGGTGACGGTGTTGAATGCAGGTATTCCTACTTCCTTGGAGCCGCTCGTCCAGAAGGGTGGTTCCCATGGCGATCGGTAGTAAAAACTGATTTACAATTGAAAAAGTCGTGGAATTGGGATGCTGGTGATGATAAAATACCATCCGAGCCAATGTTTTTACCAAAACAATTTCATGATGTAAACAATAAGAAGAACAAGTCGACGACGGATGCAAATGATAATGGTTTCGTTGTTAGTATCGTTCACGATTCTACGAAGAAACTATGTGAATTGGTTGTATGGGATTCAAAAACATTTGGTAACGGCCCAATCGCTGTAATGAGTTTAGGAACCCTTACTCCTTGGAATGTTCATGGTGCGTGGGTACCATCGTATGTAGCTGACGAGCAAGAGTACCGGTAGCGTCACCAAGGTAAGAAGTTAATTTGATAAATACGAGGTAGATTACATTTTTTACAAAAATTGATTTTGCCTTTAACGCTTTAACGGAGGCAACCACAAGCAATAGGTTGATGATCAGAAAACAAACAAACTCAATAAATCCCTAACCCTAACCCTAGGTGCTGGTTGAACTTTGTTTTCGTGTTTGTCATCGGCACACTACAGCGAGACTACCAGTAGAACAAAGCTGCTCTCTTCTTAGTGTTCTTGAGGGTGTTTGATGGACGATGATTAACAACGAAAGTGATCAACTACGACAAATCGCATCTATATTGGGTACGTGTTGGATTTGGTGCATTTGGTGCACATGCTCTAAAACAGACTTTGGAACGAAAAGCTGGAGCGACTGAAAATTGGAAAACAGCTGTTTACTATCAACTTTTCCATTCGGTTGCGATTCTAAGTTTGTCGGCACTTCAACTTCAGCATACCAATACGAGCAATGGTCGATCATCATCTTCGTACCAAAGAGCTGGGCAACTTATGGGTGTAGGTACTGTTTTATTTTCAGGATCCATTTATTTATTAACACTGGAAATAGGTCCAAGAAAAATATTGGGACCAACAACACCTATTGGTGGGATACTCATGATTGCAGGATGGATTATTGCCGGAATGGCATAAATTCGAATATCAAAACGGTTGTCGCAGCAAATTAGAAAAATATGACGAAAAATCAAATATTGTCCTACAGTTACAGTTTTTTATGCTTCTTTAAAGTGGGGAGCTTA
>JBJXGQ010000540.1:0-3230 GCA_046160525.1 Burkholderiales bacterium | reverse complement strand
TACCAAAAACGATTTTCAACTCGTCAATTCTCAACCCGCGCATTGGTTTACCATCAATTACCTTGTTTTTCATCCCGCCGGACATTGGTTTGCTACCGCCAGCCGCGATAAAACCATCAAAATCTGGGACGCACAAACGTTTGAATTATTGAAAGTTTTAGATACCATTCGCAATGGCGGTCATGTCAATTCGGTGAATCGGCTACTGTGGTTGGACGATTATTTGATTTCTTGTAGCGACGACCGAAGTATAATTGTTTGGAAGATAACAAGTTAGGAGGATAAAAACATGCGAGGAACTTTTCTTTCCTCTTCTTTTTATATATTAATACATTAACTCAATCCTTTCTGTATGAATCCAAAAATCGAAAGCCAGCTTCAGCTCATTGACTCAAAATTGGCGCATTTACTGGCCGATTTACAGCAATATTCGGAAGCTATCTTGAATCGGCAACCCTCGCCCAATGGCTGGTCGATATTACAAGTATTACAACACTTGATGCTAGTGGAGCTTGCCTCGGAAAAATATGTGCGTAAGAAGCTAAGTTATAATCCAAAGCTACCAAAAATCAACCTGGGCACGGCTTGGCGGATGCTTTTATTGAAATCTTATAATTGGCTGCCCCTCAAACTCAAAGCACCATCATATGTCAATGAAAATAACTTCCCTGCAAACCCAGTGCTCGCAGAATTAGGCGAAAAATGGCAAGAGCAGCGCCGCCAATTGCGCGATTTTCTCGCGACGCTACCAAATGATATTTTTGACAAAGAAGTGTACAAGCACCCATTGGTGGGGCGACTCAGCCTCGGGGGAATGTTACAATTTTACGAAGGGCATTTTGACCGGCATCAGAAGCAGATTAAGAAATTGTTGACGGTTTAGGGTTCGGGGTTTGGAAGTTTGGGGTTTACAGTTATGATGATGATTATACTTTTAATAATTGGCTTAAAATAATTCAATTTGGTTGGTAACTAAATCGGCAGCTTGAGCAGTGCCTTTTACGGGCAGTGTGAGTCGAGGTAATACGCGCTTGACCACCCTTAGTTTGTGGGTGTAGCGCGATTCATTATTATTAAAAATCCCAAAATGGTCGATATTATCAATGCGAACTTTGCCGTAAGCGTGGAGGATTTGGAGGTTGGGTAGCAAGATGCCAACGTGCGCGATACGCCCCATGCGGTCTTCAAAGAAAGCAAGGTCGCCGGGCTTCGCCTGCTCGATAAAATCAATCGTCTCCCCACTGAAAACCTGGTGTGCCGCCTCGCGTGGAAGCTGAATGCCGCTAATTTTGAACACAATCTGCACCAAACCACTACTATCAATGCCAAAGGGCGAGCGACCGCCGCCGAGGAAAGGCGCGTGGAGATAGCGTCGGGCTATTTTGAGTATGAAATCGGCCGTTGGGGCAATATCTTTCGGGAAAACTGCCTGCCCGCTGAAGGTATAAACCGCCTCGGCAAGCTGAAAACGCATTCCATCAAAGTTGGGCAATTGTGCACCAAGGGTAATAGGCAGAAAAAAATCAGAACCCATGACGGCTTGCGTGAGTTCGAGATTGTAAGCAAAATGCTCGTTGAAGGTAGCAAATTCGCTGGGCGTGATGGCTTGTAATTGATTGGTGGCTACCCAACCCACCAAATTATCCCATTGGCAGCGCACCCGCGACCAAAGCCGTCCTTTCGTCTCAATCGTTTCTACCAATTCGCCAAACAAGAGTTGCGACACCATATCGCTACTTTCAGAAGCAGAAGCACGAACCGGAACAACACTCAATGGGCAAAGATGATACATACGAAGTTGGAAGTTGAAAGTACAATTTGCGATTTCAGAGAAGTAGATTTTAAAGGCGTACTTCTGACTTCATATTTTGTACTTTGTTAAGATTTTCAAAAATAATAAAAGTCTGTTAAAGTCCGTTCAGTTCGATATGCTTATTTATCAATTTGCTTATTTGCGGATGTGCTTCCTGTTAAATAAGGTAGGCTCAATTCATTTTTACTAACTTTGCGTTCTAAAAAGTCATTCCGATAGGCAAATTACGACATCAACAAAACTTGTCCCGTAGAGCGGGATTGAAAAAATTCCCAAGAATGAAAAAATGGCTTACATTGCTTGTTGCAATATTCTTTTTTACAATGGCTGCATTGGCGCAAGACCAACATTTTACCCAGTTTTATGCATCGCCCTTGACGTTGAACCCCGCTTTATCCGGGGCTTTTGACGGTAAATATCGGTTAGCAATCATCTATCGCGACCAGTGGCGCAATGTACTAGACGAGCCGTACATCACCATGGGCGGAGCGCTGGATACGCGTTTTAAATTGAATAAGCGTCGCCGACAAAGTAAAGATGCTTTCGGTGGGGGAGTGCAATTTTTCAGCGACCGCGTGCCTTCGGTGGATTTTTCTACGAATCAAATCATGGTTTCTGGTGCTTTTCACAAAGCCTTGAATCGCAATGCCGACCAATTTCTCTCACTCGGCGTGCAGTTGGGCATTTCCCAACGCAATGTCAACTACGAGCGGCTCGATTTTGGTGACCAATTCAATGGGACAAACGGCTACACCGACCCGACCGGCGAAGTGCTTCCTGAAAATAATTTTTCCTACGGCGATATTTCGGTTGGCTTGCATTATTCCTCGGCTCCGCGCAAGAAAGTAGGCGTGTTTGTTGGCGGAGCAATTCACCACCTCACCGAGCCACAAGTCAGCTTTTTTATAGATAGAAATGACCGAGACGGCACGGTTTTCAGCGGTAATAACAAGTTGCATCGTAAATATACGGCACACTTCGGGATGCAAATCTCGGTGGGTGCACGCGTACAAGTGCTGCCGCGCGCGATGGCGTATATGCAAGGCGAGCATTTGGCTGCCAACGCAGGTACGAATCTTCGATTGCTCGTAAATGACGTGAGCGGCACGGCGGTACACGTCGGCGGCTGGGTGCGTCCGGTGCGCTACGAAGATGAAAGTTTTAACCTCGATGCCATTGTGGCACTGGTGGGTTTAGAATTTAATAATTTCCTGTTGGGCTTCAGCTACGATGCCAATTTGAATGCGCTCGGTACGAACGGACGCCGACAAGGTGCTTTCGAGATTTCGCTGGCTTTCTTGGGGCAATATGAAGATGAAACGGTGCTGTGCCCGAAGTTTTGATATTAGAATCGCTGAGTGGTTATCCAAATAATTTTAAGAAATATTCGAGTATGGTGGTACTTTGAAAAGGGAGA
>JBJXGQ010000539.1:0-2800 GCA_046160525.1 Burkholderiales bacterium | reverse complement strand
GAGCGCACAATGTGCGACCACCACGTGACGCGAGGAGAGTTCGGTTGGAGCTGTGGAGCATCATTTTCTCTCGGGTGGTTTGAAAGTTTGGGGCAACGCGAAGTGAACAACACATGGCGGAGCTGGTGCGCGCCGCACTCGCGGATGCCGAAGGCGCGATAGCTGGCGTAGCCCAGCCGGTGCACTCTGGTGCCCATCAACACGCAGACCTCAACGCAGCACCACCACCAGCCGCCCCAACGACCGCGCCACACGCGCGACAACCGCTGCGCCAACCCCAGGCGAGCGCCGCGCCAGCCCAGTTGGTCGCGTTGCTTCCAGGACCCCAGCAGCAACCCCAGCACCCTGTGCAGCTGCAGCAACAAGTGAACATGGTGCCGCCGTTCCCGGTGGCCCCTGGAGCAGCAGCCTTTGCTCCGCCACCGCACCCAGGGTACGAGTATTTCCACCCCGCAGTACACCCGACAATGGTTCAACTGCCACTAGCGCCGCACCATTACCAACTGCACCCATGGGCAGCTTACGGCCATGCAGCTACCACAGCACAGTTTGCTGTGCCACAGCTCCCACCACAGCAACTGCAGCAACCCGCACCACCGCCACAGCTCGCGCCACCACCACAACCGTTCGGCATGCCCTTCCACCCACCGCCATCCCCACACTTCGCGCCCGCCCGCGTTGGAACAATCCAAGGCACGCCACCTGAACAGCAACCAAGCGCTGCAATGAAGCGCGCCCTGGACACCTTCGAAGCAGAGCGGGAGATTGAGGAGAAGTATCGCACAATGAACGCAGCCCCAACGGTGGCGGCCGACGAGGCGTCGCGTACACGGTCCATGTTGATGCAATACCCGGCGGCGAAGTTTGCGCGAGTCGAGTATTCCGCAGCGGTGCTGGAAAAGCGCTTCGGTGGCGACGCGGAGATCGCAGCGTTAGCCGGCGAGATCCGTCGTCAAGCAGGTTACGGTGCGTTTGCGCTAAGTGTAGTACTGCAAGCCACGGCTGCTGTGCGCGGGCAGGGACAGGGCGGCGTGTCGCTGGAAGGAGCAATGCGGGCTGCATCGCGCGCCCTCACCAAGGATCTGCCGGACTTTGCCGGCCTATCATCCATCTCGCCATCGCTCCAGGAAGAATTGGAGCGGCAGGAGTCGCGAGCACCGCGAACAGCAGGAGTCGGAGCGCGTACAACAGCAATGCCACACATCACCTGCTTCAACTGCTACCAGCGAGGCCACTTCATGGACCAATGCACGGCACCGCCACGGCCGCCGGGCCAACAGCAACCACCAACAGGGCAGTCAACAGCGGGTGTGCAGCAGCAGTCGCGAGCCGGGCAGCCCGGCTAGGAAGACGCTGCACTAGCGGAGAGCGAGGAGGATGGCGCAGACGACGAATTTTTTGCAACGGGGAGTAGTTACTCGGCTGCTCTGCCTGAATGTGAAAATTTTGCTCGTATGCCCGCGACGCATCCTGTTCCATTACCGTGGCGTCTCAACACGTGTTTGGAATTTTGGAAGCGTGTCCTCTGTGCACCCGCTAGTGCACTCAGAGTCATTCAGGATGGTTACATGATACCATTCCGCGAAGAACCGCGCGAGTTTCATGCGCGTAACGCGCCGTCCGCGATGCAACATACCGATTTTGTCGATGGTGAAGTGCAGCGCCTCCTCGAGGCGGGCATTATCGCGCGCGTAGCACTACAACCGCCAGGCGTGTGTGGTTTGGCAGTAGAAGACTCACGCACAAAATTGAGGTTGATATTCAACGGTGTGCCAGTGAACAAGTTTGTCATCGCACCCAAGTTCAAGTATGAGTCAGTGCGCGATGCCTGCGATTTAGTAGTTCCGGGAGATCTCGTGGTGCAGTTCGATCTTCACGCTGCCTACCACCACGGCCGGATATGGCCGTGGCACGTAGGGTGGCTGGGTGTGGAGTGGCGCGGACACTTTTACGTTTTCTTGGCCCTGCCATTTGGCCTTAGCAGCGCGCCACACGCCTTCACAAAATTAACTCGTCCAGTTGTACGTTACCTGCGCGCTAACGGTGTGCGGTGCGTGCTGATGTTGGATGATGGCTTAGTGGTGTTACGCCCATCCGATGTGGCGCAAGTAGCTTTTGTGCGTGACACGATCACACGCGCGGGATTCACCATTGCGGAGGAAAAGAGCAATTGGGTACCCAGTCCACGAGCAGAGGCGTTCCTAGGTTACACAATCGACATCCAAGAGGGCACTTTGGCAATCTCGCGCAAGCGTGTCGAAAAGTTGACGGCACAGCTCAGCAACATCAGCGTGACCAAGCCTGTTCGTAGGCGCGAGCTTGCGTCATTGGCGGGCAGAATCACCTCTACCATGCTGGTGCTAGGCGGTGTCACTCGCCTGCACACGCGGGCCATGCACGAGCTGAGCGGCGGCGACACAGCAGACTGGGATGCACGCGTAGCGTGGTCGCCGTCAGCACTCCAAGAAGTGGCTTTCTGGAAGGAGATGGCGGCGGCGGGTGGCTTAGAAACCACCGTGTCCATTTGGCAGATGCGCATGCCCGTAGACGTCATAGTTCACTCTGACGCAGGCGAACGGGGCGCAGGGGTGGTGAGCGGCGCAGAGCGCTTACCATTCCACTTGCCCGCAGAATACATCGGCAGCTCGAGCACGTTACGAGAGTTGTGGGCGGTGCTCGCGGGAGTTCGCGCACTCGCTCCCAGCCTACGCGACAAGCGCGTGAGATGGTGCACGGATAACCAAGCCGCAGCACGTATCCTGCAGATAGGTTCGCCGGCTGCTGATTGCCAAGCGGTGGC
>JBJXGQ010000538.1:0-2759 GCA_046160525.1 Burkholderiales bacterium | reverse complement strand
ATAGACATATGAGCGAATACTCTCAGATATTTTCGTCATGCCTGCCTTTTGTAACATCGCCGCTATTATCGAGTATCCAACCAGATAGGCTATGGGCAACGACCCGTCCTTTCGTCTTGAATAAGTGTGTTGTATCTACTATAAATTTCCAGTCAGTTTCTGGCTTGACTCGGAACTCCGCACACAATCTATTATAAGCGCTATCATCTTTGACGCTGTCATAGGGATCGAAATCATTATCAGTTGGCAAACGTATTCTAAGTTGCTTCAAGATTCTTCTGGTGGTGTAAATGACATGAAAGCGATATACAGATCGAATCATGGCATTATCGGATAACAAAAGTTTGGTAGAGACCCCACAGGCAGTTGTGGAACAATGCAGCGCAAAATTAACGTGTGACAAGCATGCATGAGGATCATTAACATATTTTTGCCAAGGCATTCCATTATAAAATGCATAGTTATACAAGTAACGTTGCAAGGAAGCCTGAAAGTGGTCATGATCATTTACAAGTATGATTGGATTCGTCATATCATCCAACGTCAACGGACATTTAGATATGCCAGCAGTGGGTTTTTCGAAACTAAGATCGTCTTCGCATCGCCTTATTTCATCAAGATGAATACTTGGAATAGGCTTGGGAGTATAATGAAAACTTGGAACGTAAGGTCCATAAGGATAGTACGTCATTACCCCCATGTAGGGACGCGAGATAGAATCAATTGAAGGCTTATCGTAGTATTTGACATCCTTTGTTATATTAAATTTGATGTTTGAAAGATTTGCATTTTGATCAACGAATGCCATGTTGTTGTTTTTTTTATAACCCTTACATAAAATAAAAGATGTACATTACGATCAATAACATTATTGGAGAAAAGCGGATTGACCTTCCCTTTCCCATCCATAACCGAGATGGCTTTAAAACGATAGCCATTGTCAATGTCTTTATATTCCAGCAACAGAAACCAAAGCCGGAAACTAAGGCGATTCAAATCTATACGGGTGGTCACCCTATCGTTGTTTCTAGCGATGATGAAAATGAAATGATCGACATTGTTGTGAACGAGTTAGATGGTACTGACAACATTGTAGATGGAAGATTAAGTAACAGGTTATTATCATTAATCGTATCTGATCAAGAGAGCCGCTTCGAACCTCAATACAAGAAGCTGAGGAGCGATACACTGACTGCACTCACTGTAAAAATAAGTGACCAAGCAACCTCGAGTTTCAATGTAACTTTGCACATCAAGCCCTAGGAAAAAAAATTTCTCACCCGTATATAAAATGGAATACGGCATAAAACTTAATCCCACACGATCATTAAGGACACCTCGCGGCATAAAAGGATTTAGACAAAACGTGATCATCACTCATAATCCAAGTACGGTCGATCAGAATCAGTTACTTCTTGTTCGGTTCCCCAATCTTGGACAAGATGATGTCATTGTTCCAGGCACGGTGTATCTGTCATTTGATATTGAACTGAATTCAAGAGTGGATACAAAACGCACTTTAGTCAACAACATTTGCATAGCTCTTATCAAACGATTGGCAGTCAAGTTCGAAGGCAATGAAATCATATGCATTGAAGATTACGATGTATTTGCGTGCTTCAAGGATAATTGGAGACCGGTTAATGAAAGAAAGAATGCCATTCGCCAGGGTATCATCACAGAAAGTGGTTGTACGGAAAACTGCATGAAAGTAAGAATAAGCGCATCGGATAGAAATACCGCTGAACAAAGAGACAATGTCATCGCCGAATGCTATAAAAACAAGTTTGTTATTCCTCTAGATTTTGAGATACTGAGTAATGCATTACCTTATTATCAAGCAGGGTTGGGAAATCGGTTATGTTACGAACTTACGTATACTGACTACGCTCGAGTTATAAGATCTGCTCCTGCTAAGCCTACCACAGGTTCTACTCCCACCCCAGACGCCTCTTATATTATCTCAAACATATCACTGGAGTACGATATGATCACGCAGGCCATGCTAGCAAAAGAAATTCGGACCGAGTATCAAACGTTACCTCTTTTATATGATCGTGTTCTCAGACATCGTAAGATTTGAGTGAACAAGAGCGACACCGTCTGGAATTGGAATTTCAATTCACCAGCGCGCTCTCTTAAAGGCATACTCGTGCTTTTCGAGAATGAAAGTGATTACAATCGAGACACATCCAGATTCTATAATCCTAACATACAAAAGGTATCAACTATTATTGAGGGGAAGCCTAACCAGTTGTTTACACAAGGTATGCAACCACATGAACAGTATGATGAAATACGAAAATACTTTGCAGGACATGATCTCAAAGATGTCAATGCCAGTGAAGTCGAGAAAATCTTACACTTATCCGCCGTCAACACAGGTGACTATTTAACAAAAAGTTATGGTCTATGGTTGGATTTTCGTACCATCGATGAAAACAATTTACATGGGACTGGTAGAAGAATAGAAAATGCATCAGAAGGTATTACCTTACAGATTGAAAAGAAAGTAGAAGAGCCTGGATTCTTAAACTGTTACATCTACTTGATTATGGATGCTCAACTGAACATTCAAAACGGTGAGTTTGTTTCTAAACTATATTAAAAAACGATGGAATATTTGAAAGAACCACGCACCGCATTATTTTTTGGCCAAACTGGCTGTGGGAAAACAGAAAAGGCTATGCAACTTCTCGAAGATGTTTATAAGAACTTTTTTTTATTACATCGTCATCATTAGTCCGACACTCAAGTAC
>JBJXGQ010000537.1:0-3113 GCA_046160525.1 Burkholderiales bacterium | reverse complement strand
CATGCCGGAGAGGATCATGGAGGCGTTGGCGAAGGCGTCGATCCAGGGCATGCTTTCGAAGTAATGGTAGCCGAGCATGCCGACGAAAAGCGAACCGATGACGAGCGTCGTGGAGATGAGGAAGCAGCGGGCGACACGGAGGGCGAAGGCCGGGCGGGGCAGGAGCGGCTGGACTTTGGTTTCGAAGTGTTTGCGGCGGTGGCGTCTGGACATGGGGGGACTCGCAATGTAGGAGTAGTTGTTGTTTTATGGATGGAATTGGTTGCACATCTTGATGAAAAGTGATGAGGTTTTGTGCCTCGAAACCACACCCCGACGGAGTACCGCCGGAGTGTGGCACGGCGAGGGGTATTTGGATTTGGCGCGAGCTTCACGGAGCAATGGAGCAGCATAGCTCCGTGCCACGAATAAAGTGGAAGTGCGGATTGCGATTGCAGTCAGGATCGGAATCCTGACCCACAGGAACGTGATGACTACAAACCAGAACGTGCGCCATTGCATTTTTGTTCAAGAGTGAGACAATGACGAACGACTTTGATAATCACTCCAGCGAGGTCCGCTTCGCTGTGTCAAGGAGAGCGCATCATGGATTTTCAGTTAGATCGGGTTCAGGTGTGGTCGTGCGAGATTCCGGATCAGCCAGGCGGAGCGGCCGGGATTCTGGAACCGCTGGCTGCAGCTGATTCCCATCTGGAGTTTATTCTGTCGAGCCGGCTGCCAAACAAGATCGGCAAGGGCGAACTGTTCGTGGCGCCGATCACCGGGCCGGCCCAGACGAAAGCGGCGCAGGCGGTGCAGTTGCACAAAGCCAACGACATGATCCTCCTCAAGATTTACGGTTCGGATAAGCCGGGGCTGGCGCATTCGCTGGCGTCGTGCCTGGCGTCGGCGGGGATCAATTTACGCAGCCTGATGATGACGTCGTTCAGCGGGAAGTTTGTGGCGTATGTGGCGTGCGATTCGCCGGATGATACGGCCAAGGCGGTCAATGCGCTGGCGGCGTTGAAATTATAGTGCTTAGTCCTAAGTGCTAAGTGCCCCCGGCTTGAATAGCCGGGGGCTATATGTTTGGTGTTTATGGATGCTGTCTCTCTTATTGGTGTGGGATTGTTGGCTGGGGATCAGGCTGATCTTTCCGGGCTGGTTGGATTGCAGACGGATGGGACGCCACATAATCAGTTGGGCGGGTTGGGGTCGGCGATTGATTATTCGGGACGTGGAAATGAGTATGTGTTGAGTTCGGATCGGGGGCCTAAGGATGGGGCGACGGATTATGCTTGCCGATATCATCGGATGGAGATTGTGGTGACGCCGGGGGCGGCGGAGCCGGTGAAGGTGAAGTTGACGGCGACAATCATGCTGAAGGACGAGTCGGGGCGGGGACTGCTCGGATCGCTGATAGCGTTTGATACGGAACGACCGGAGCGGTCGCTGCGATTTGATCCTGAAGGGATTCGTGTGGGGCCGGGTGGGAAGTTGTTTATTGCGGATGAGTATGGGCCGTCGGTGGGGGAGTTCAGCGTTGAAGGGAAGTTGCTGCGACGGCTGGCGCTGCCACGGCGATTCTTGCCGATACGGATCAGTGCTAAGCCGGAAGAGGAGTTGCCGCCGGGGAATCCATCGGGCCGGCAGCCTAACCGGGGCATGGAAGGGTTGGCGATCTCACCGAATGGAAGCAGACTGTATGGGATCATGCAGAGCCCGCTGATTCAGGATGGCGGGCTGGATGCGGAAAACCGGCGTGTGGGGGTGAACAATCGGATCCTGGAGATTGACCGGATGAGCGGGCGGATGCGAGAGTTTGTCTATCCGATGGAGGATGCAGCTAACGGGGTGAATGAGATTCTGGCGGTGAGCGCTCATACGTTTCTGGTACTGGAACGGGACAGCCTGAGTGGGGAAGCGGCCCGGTTCAAGAAGGTGTTTCTGATTGATCTGCGTGGTGCGAGTGATGTCAGCGGGGTGGAGGCGTTGCCGAGCGTGGGGTTGCCGGCTGGGGTGAAGGCGGTTGGAAAGAAGTTGTTACTGGATATGCTTGATCCGGAGTATCGGTTACGGGGAAAGGACTTTCCGGAGAAGATTGAGGGGTTGGCGTTTGGGCCTAATCTGGCTGATGGAAGACGATTGTTGATTGTGACGGCAGATAATGATTTCATTGCGACAGCGGCGTTTCGGGTTTATGCGTTTGGGGTTTTTGGGATTTAATAAAGCTAAACGCAGAGGAGGCGGAGGAACGCAGAGAGGGGGTTTCGTGTTCCCCCACTCTGGCTTGGAAGAAGTTTTATCGGCGTTTGTTACGGCGGTATCTGCGGAGGAGGGTGTAACCGGCTCCTGTCAGGCCTGTTACGGCCAGGAGGGCGTAGGTGGTAGGTTCCGGGACGGCGGCGGCGAAGTTGTCAGCTACGGTGATGTCGAAGATATTGATGCCGGCCTCGCCGGTGGTGGCATTGGCAAACTGAGAGAAGATGGCTAGACCCAGCGCCACGGGATCCGTTCCAGCACCACTTGTGAAGGCAGAAATCAGGTAGGGCGTCTGGTTTCCCAGAATGCTGTCTGTTGGGTCAACGTAGACGAGGACGCGATCGTTCTGAGCGCCAGAGTTCATTTCCGCCTGCACGATGACACGGTAGGTCGTGTTGTAGCTCAGCGCGGCGCCGTAGACATACGGATAGCCAGCCTGGCCGGTGACTCGACCGCCCAACTGGAAGGTGTTCGGTATGGTTGCGCTATTGTCGCGGGCGGTGATGCGGATATTGGCAAAGCCTGTGGGAATGTCAGTCATGGCATAGAAGTATGAACCGTTGGTGGTGGCATTGGTTACCGTGAAGCTCATGCCGGTAAACACGGACGTCGTACCTACACCGGGAGAGGGTACGGTAGTGAACGATTTAGCGGCATCTTGATTGTCTGCGGTGGCACCACCCAGAGCGATGAACGGGATGAGGAGCTGGCCATTGGAAACCTGCAGCGGCACGGTCGATGAGGCGAGAATTTGTGTCCAGCCGTTTTGCCCGACCAGATCACCGTTGGAGTAAGTCGAAAAGGACTCGTGCAGAAGAACGCCCTGGGCATGGAGTGAAGAGAACAAGCCCGTCAGCGTTATGATGGTTACG
>JBJXGQ010000536.1:0-2672 GCA_046160525.1 Burkholderiales bacterium | reverse complement strand
ATGCCTGCCACACGGGCAGGTCGCGGGAGCAGCCTCAGTAGGGCGCCCAGGCGTAGAGCAAGACCTTTTTGCCGCGCAGGCTCGACAACAGGAACTCCTTGCCGTCGAGATCGGGCAGGCGCAGTTCTGGTGCTGTTGCGCTGGTTAGCGCGCGCGCATTGATTGACGCCGGCCCCAGCGCCCAGAGGCCATGTGCGGGCGCGGCAGCCAGCGGCATGCCGATGTCGCGGGCAACGCGTTCGACATCGACCATGCCGTTGGCAGTCACGCCTGCCGCGGGCGACAAGGGGATACAAATGTCGCCCTGGCAGGCGCCTTCGGGTTTGAGTTGCCAGCCAGTGCCGGCTTCAAATTCACTTGCGGAAATGATGGTGGAATGCAGCAGCATGATGGGGGTGCCTCCTGGAGGGAATCAGAAGAATACCGCCGAAACCTGCGGTTCGCCATGGTGGGCGGCGGGCGGTGGGCCGGCAAATCGGCAAGAGTGGTTTCTTGTCGACGCGCGGGGGGCGCAGTGAGTCATCGTGCAATCAGTTGCCCGCCGATATCGGACTGCCGCCCCAGGCAAATGGTCGCCTACTGCATGCCCTCTACGCCCGCTGCCTTGGCCATCGCACGCCAGTTTGCCAATTCCGTGCGAATGTAGGCGGCGAAGGCCTCAGGGGTATGGGATGGAAACGATTGCAGGCTCTGGGCCGCCAGCAGGTCGCGCATCTCCGCACTCGAAAAAATGCGCGTGACTTCGGCGTTCAGGGCGAGCACGATATCGCGCGGTGTGGCGGCGGGGGCCACCAGGCCGGTCCAGCCGACGACTTCGTAGTTCTGCAAGCCCGGCAAATTCAGTTCCATGACGGTTGGCACGGTATTGAGGAAGGGGGAGCGCGCCTTCGACAGGATGGCCAGCGGTTTGAACCTGCCTGCCTTGATCTGCGGCAGCGCCTGCGGCATGCCGTCGGCCATCATCGACACCTGGCCGCCGATCAGATCCGTGTAGGCTGGGGCGCTGCCCTTGTAGGGCACGTGGCGCATCTTGACGCCGGAGCGCGCGCTGATCACCTCGAGCACCATATGCGCCAGTGTGCCGTTGCCGATGGAGGCATAAGTCAGGTCATCGGGCCGCCTGCGCGCTGCGGCGATCAGCTCCGGCAGGGAACTGACGGCAGTTTCGGGGCCCGCCACCAGCACTACGTCATTGAAGCCGAGCAGGGCGATCGGTGCGAAGTCACGCTCGGTGTCATACGGCAGGGACTTGTTGGTTGCGGGCGTCACCACCAGCGGAGAGAGGGACGACACCAGCAACGTGGCGCCGTCGGCTCTGGCTGCCGCCACATGTTGGAGCGCAATGGCACCGGAAGCTCCCGGCCGGTTGTCCACCACCACCGTCAAGCCATGCGCCTTGCGCAATTGGTCAGCAAGGGCACGCGCCTGCAGGTCTGCGGCATTGCCCGGGGGGAAGGGCACCACCAACCTGACATTGCGCGGCAGCAGGTTGGACTGTGCCAAGGCGTTGCCACCGAGCAGGCTCAAGGCGAGCATGGTGCCGGTAGCTAGAATGCGTTTCCAAGGTGTCATGAGTGCTCCTGGCAAAGAGAGCCCGGATGGCGGGCTGAGATGAAATGGTATCAGTGCCGCTTTCCCGCTTGGTTTCCCGGCGCTGCTACTGGCCGCGGCGACATTGCATGTTGGGCCTGCGCTAAGATCATTGTCCTTGTTTTCATCCCGTCGATGTCCGCATTATTTTGTCACCAACTGCACACCATGACCACTCTCAAAACTTACGAAACCCTGCGCCTGTCCGAACCCGCACCGCATGTCCTGTTGATCGAACTGAATCGTCCTGAGGTGCGCAATGCACTGAACACCCAAATGGGCCTCGACTTGCGCGACATCTTTGTTCCGCTTCAATTTACGCCGGGTGAGTGGCGCGCCATCGTCATTACAGGCGTGGGGGACAAGGCGTTCTGCGCCGGTGGTGATTTGAAACAGAGGCATGGCATGAGTGATACCGATTGGCGCCTGCAACACGCCATTTTTGAGGAGGCGTACTACGCGGTCATGGATTGCCCGATTCCGGTGATCGCCGCCGTCAATGGCGCTGCGTACGCCGGCGGCTGTGAATTGGCGTTGTCGTGCGACTTCATCTACGCAGCAAGTGCCTGCAAATTCGCGCTCACGGAGGTGTCGATCGGCATCATGCCCGGCGGCGGCGGCACCCAAAACTTGCCGCGCGCAGTCGGTGAGCGCCGCGCCAAGGAATTGATCCTGTGCGCCAAGCCCTTCAGTGCGGAGCAGGCAGAGAAGTGGGGGCTGGTCAACGAGGTGTTCCCCTTCGCCGACCTCATGCCGCAGGTCATGGCCACCGCACAGCGCCTGGCCGACAACGCGCCCATTTCTGTGCGGCAGGCCAAAAAGTCGATTCACCAGGGATTGCAGATGGACCTCAAGACCGGGCTGCACTTCGAGGTGCAAGCCTACGACCGGATGATTTCGACTCAGGATCGTCTCGAGGGAATTCGCGCGTTCAACGAGAAGCGCAAGCCGGTGTTCAAGGGCTGCTAGCGCCCTTCAGCGATCGATCACGAAGGGTGCTGCCAGCAGCGCCAGTCCGATCACGGACAACCAGAGCACGTCGTTGGTGAAGGTGGGGTAGATGTTCAACAGGATGCCGGAGC
>JBJXGQ010000535.1:0-3077 GCA_046160525.1 Burkholderiales bacterium | reverse complement strand
CGGAAAAACGCGCGACGTGGGTGGTCCCCGAGGCCCGCGGCGTGGCACTGGAGGGAAGCGCCCCATGCCGCAGCGCCGCTTCGAACTGGGCGGCGGCGCGGCATGGCTTCGCCGCGGCGCCGTCGCTGAGCAGTGTCCGAAACGCGGGATCCCGGCCGGTCAATGCCGCATGGATCGCGGCGAGGCGCGCGGCGTGGGCCTCGAGCGGCCCCGCGCCCCATGTGAGCACGAGGCGATGGTGGCGCGCCGGCAGCGACGCAGGCCGCGGGCTCACAGGTTGATTGCCTCCTCGAGGTTCCAGACCAACACCCGCTCCTTCACCTGGCCCGCGTCGTAGCGATAACGCAGGTGCCAGTAATACACCGCCATCGACTCCCACGTGTTCACGTACCCCGGATTGATGAGACCGCCCTCCGATTCGGCGATGAACCACACCGAGGCAATTTCTCCGACGGCCTCGACGACCGCCGTGTAGGCGGCGGTACCGTTGAAGTCGACGACATAGCCCGATCCGTGATGACAGAACACCTGCCAGCCGTTCGCCGGGATCCACGCGCTGTCATTCCCCCCGCCGGAGGCGGTCTGCTCTGGCCCGGCCTCCCCTTCGTACAAGAGCTCGTTTGGGGCCGTGGCCGTCGCCCACACGTCGTGATTGAGCGGGACCATCGGCGCGCCCGGCGCACGGTAGGCGCCTTCGGCGCTCCAGCCGTACGTGAAGACTCTGTTCAGGTGCAGCGCAGCGCCCCAGCGCCAGTGCGTGTGCAGGCAATCGTGGGAGCACACCGGCGCCATGCTGACCACGTCGGCTCGCCAGGCCGCGCGGTCGTCGACCGCCACGTTACCCAATCCCCACACGTCGGCGTGGGTGATCTTGGTCGGGAGCTTCAGCGACGGCGCGAGGTGCATGTTGTCGAAGTCGCCCTGCCGCGGCTCCTTCATCAGCGTGGTCTCCACCCCGGCAAAGCCGCCATTGGCCAGCATCGTGTGGACCTCGCCGTAGTTCTCGAGACTGCGTCTCCCGGCGGTGCGCTTGACGACTTGATACCGCGGGCTCGGGAAGCCGCCGAAATCATCGTTGTAATAGGAGAAGATGTCCGACCAGAACGGTCCGACGTCGTTGTAAAAGGACCCGGAGGGCCCGCGGTCCACGTTCGTGTCGGTGACGAAGAGCGCGGAGATCGACCCATTGGTGTCGTCGTGGCAGCCCGACGTCATATGCTCGTCGCCGATGGTCCAGAGCTCGCGGCTGACCACCGCGGGCTTCGCCGGCGTCGTCTTCTGCGGCCTGGTCAGCTTGGCGGCTGCGCGTATGCTCTTCAGGGGAATGGTCGCCTTGACCATGACGTGCGGATAGAGCTTGGCAAAGTACGCAAAGCCGCCCGGTTCGAAGTCGACCCGCGGGGTGCACGTGGTGAACGAGAGCACCACCAGCACGGCGGGCGCGGCCGCGGCCTCCCCGCTGGCGGTCCCCCCGATCTCCGCGGCAGGCGCGATCCCCGCGCCGGCGCCCCGCGGCATGAACGTTCCGGTGCAGATCTTGGCTCCCCAGTCGGCGCCACCCCCGCCACCCTCGAGCTCGCCCAGCGCCTCGGCCTCGCGGGGATCGGTCTCTTCGTATTTGACGGGCGACGTACCGTCCAGCGTGTAGGCGAACGCCATCACCACCGCCTGGTCTAGCGTCGCGGCGATCGGCCAGAAGCGATGATCGTTGTCTTCGGTGTGGCCAACGTCGACGTGCCAGCGGCTGTGGAGGTGGGCCAGATCGAGCGGCAACGTCACCACCGCGCCGTCCATGAGGGTGATCTCGACCTCGGGCTTGATGCCGGTTCCGTCGGCGAGCCCCATCTCGACCTTGTCGAGCACGGTGAACGCCTCCCAGCCGTAGGCGCTCGACCGGCAGGTGGCGTCTCGAACCGCGTGCAGCTCGCCGGGCGCGTGGGTCCAGCTCCACACCTTGACGCTGGACGAGACGTCCTCCGAAGGCGCCGCCGCGGTGACGGTGAGGGTCTCGCCGTCGCCGAGGACGGCCATGACGTCGGCCGCCTCCGTGCCGCTGATCTGATCGAGCGGCTTGCCGATCTTCGTCAACGCGAGGTGAAACGCCAGCGCGTCGACGAGCTGCGCCGAGACGCTCCCCAGGCTGCCGCTCATCGCCCCCTCCGCAATGCCCGCCCGTCAGGGTGGGAATCAGAAGACAATTGCGTGCACACCGCCGTCGCGAGCCGCATCGCCTCGTTGTTCGTTTCCGTGTTCACGAAGTGCCTCCCGAGCCGCTGGGCCAGTAGCCCGTGCCCTGTCCCTGCCGGCGCACCTCGAGCAGCGTGTATTGGCCGCCGGGCTCGCCCTCGAGCTTCACCTGGTTGTTGCCGTCGGTGTCGCGTTCCACGATCTCGCCCGAGGGCGTGACGATGACGAGCGTGAGCGGTCCGCTCGTCCCGGGTGGCGGCTCGACGTGGAAGGTGACCGTGCCGCTCTCGGTCTTCACCTCGTCGTCGGTCGCGGCCACCGTGTCGCCCGAGCCACTCAGTGAGATCTGCGCGCCGTGCAGCACCGCGCTGCCGTCGAGCTTCAAGCCCGCGCCGGACGTGGCCTGCTGGATCGTGGCCGCCGTGGTGGTCACCGCATCGACCGAGACGGTCACCTCGCTGTCGCCGACCTTGCTGAGCACCGTCTCCTCCGCGACGAAACGGAGCTTCTTGCCGCGAACGACGATCTCCTCGGGCGTGAGCACCAACGACGAGCTGCCGACCGAGAGGGTGAGCTTTTCGCCGGCGCTGCTGTGCGACTCGGTCCGGGCGACGAGCGCGTGACGACCCTGGACGATCACCTGACAGAACGCGTTGTCGCCTTCGGCGGCGCGGACGATGGTCTGCATCCGGCCGGTCACGTCGGTCATCCGCCCCCCCTCGACGGTCTGCGCGTCGTCGCCGGTGACGTGGAGCTGGCGCGAGCCGCCGTAGCGGAACGTGCCGGAGCCGGTCACCTGGGTCGCGTGGTCGCCACCGACGGTGTCGGTGCGGCTGCCTCCCGCAGAGATGTCGAGGGTGCCGGCGACCGTGATGGCGTGGTCGCCGCCG
>JBJXGQ010000534.1:0-2648 GCA_046160525.1 Burkholderiales bacterium | reverse complement strand
CCCACCGCTTCAACAATGCCTGAGGCTTCCATGCCCAACTTCAAAGGCATGGGCAAGGTGTACAAACCGCTGCGTTGGTAAACGTCGATGAAGTTCAAGCCAATGGCTTTGTGGCGAATGCGAATTTCGCCAGGGCCGGGTTGGCCCACTGTAACGTCAACCAATTTGAGTTGTTCTGGGCCACCGTTTTGGTCGATTTGGACAGCTAAGCTCATGCGTTTCTCCTAGAAAAATTGAAATTGAGGTGTGTCTGGCGAGTGAGCCAAAATCACATTGACCACTACTTTGCCACGAATTCAATGACCCTGCGTGACAACACACCCTTGCGTTGCCGTTAAAGTCACGGGCATGACACAAAAACTCTCACCTGGCACAGCGCTCATGCTCACCGTTCCGCCGCTGCTTTGGGCAGGCAATGCCGTGGTGGGCCGATTGGTGAGTGATTTGGTACCGCCCATCACCCTCAATTTTTTGCGTTGGGCGATTGCTTTTTTCATCCTTCTTCCCTTAGCTTGGCATTTGCTCAAACCCAGCAGCCCACTCTGGCCCTACTGGCGCAGGTTTGCTCTGCTGAGTTTGTTAGGTGTCGGTTGCTACAACGCGCTGCAGTATTTGGCATTGCAAACCTCCACCCCACTCAACGTGACCTTGGTGGCGGCCAGCACCCCCGTGTTCATGCTGGCCATCGGCGCCTTGTTTTTTAAGACGCCTGTGCGGCGCGCTCAGTGGCTAGGCGCAGGGCTTTCCATTGCGGGTGTGTTGGTGGTTTTGTCACGCGGCGATGCAGAGCAAATGTTACAGGTGAGCTTTGTGGTGGGCGACATTTATATCTTGCTGGCCACTGCCTGCTGGGCAATTTACAGCTGGCTCTTAACGCAGCGCAACGAACCAGACGAGATCCGAAGCAACTGGGCAGCATTCCTCATGGCGCAGGTCATATTTGGCCTTGGGTGGGCAGGCATGTTTTCAGGCGCGGAATGGGCCTTAACAGATGCTCACATCACTTGGGGCCCGCCCCTTTATGCAGCGCTTGCTTTTGTAGCCATCGGCCCTGCTGTGATGGCCTACAGATGCTGGGGCTTGGGTGTGCAAACTGCAGGGCCAGCGGTGGCGGGCTTCTTTGCCAACCTCACACCGCTGTTTGCCGCCATCATGTCGACCGTGTTCTTAGGCGACCTGCCCCAGATCTATCACCTTGTGGCTTTTGGCCTCATTGTGAGTGGCATTCTGGTGTCCTCACGGCGTGCCCATTGAGGGCCAGTGTGCGAGGCGCATGCAGCTTGCGAAGCGTCAATAAGTACCTGGGTAGGAACCACCATCGGTCAAGAAGTTTTGACCTGTGATGTAAGACGCTTGTTGACTGCAAATATACGCACAAAGCGATCCAAATTCTTGCGGTGTACCGTAACGGCCAGCCGGCACCTGCGCTTGTTGTTGTGCGCGAATTTCTTCAACCGATTTGCCCGTCTTTTGCGAAATTGCTTCTACATTGGAGCGAATTCGATCGGTGTCAAATCTACCAGGCAAGATGTTGTTGATGGTGACGCCTTGCGCTGCAATTTTGGTGCGTGCAACACCGGCGACAAAACCCGTCAAGCCACTTCGTGCACCATTGGACAAGCCCAGAATATCAATGGGCGATTTAACTGAACTGGAGGTGATGTTCACGATGCGACCAAAGCCTCTTGCCGCCATGCCATCCACAGTGGCCTTGATCAGCTCAATGGGCGTCAGCATGTTGGCGTCCAAGGCTTTGATCCAAGCCTCGCGGTCCCAACTGCGAAAATCGCCGGGAGGCGGTCCGCCCGCATTGGTCACCACGATGTCAAAGTCTTTGCCAGGGCCACCAGGCACTGCAAATAAAGCGGCCCGGCCAGCTTCCGTGGTGATGTCAACCGCTACTGGGAGCAGCTTCACGCCGGGCGCTTCTTTTTGCAAATCTGCTACGGCTTGGTTTAAAACATCGGCACCACGCGCCACCATGACGACGTTGACACCTTCTAAAGCCAGCGCACGTGCACAGCCCCAGCCTAAGCCCTTGCTTGCGCCGCCCACCAAAGCCCACTTGCCTTTAATTCCTAAATCCATGATGACTCCTTCAAAAAAGTTAGACCACCGAGGTCAAATTGATTCAACAACTTTGGGTGCTTTGGTCACCCAGAACACGCCGCCCAAAACCAAAACCGTGCCCATCAAAATCCAAAGATTGAAAGTTTCGTTCAAAAAGAATGCGCCCATTGTCAATGTGGACAAGGGGCCAATCATGCCGATTTGCGAAGTTAAGCCAGGCCCAATGCGTTCAATGGCCATCATGATCATGAGCACTGGCAAAACAGTACAGACTGTGGCATTCAGCATGGACAGCCAAATGACTTCAGGCACCACATTCAATGCAGCCACCGGCTTGAGCAGCACAAACTGAAGAATGCAAAAAAAACAGGCCACCGTGGTGGCCAAGCCAGCCAAACGCAATGAACCCAAGCGTTGCACAAGTTGTCCGCTGTAGCTTAGGTAAAGGGCATAGCTGATGGCGCTCCCAAAAACCAAAATGGCACCCAAGGCAATGTTGTCACCCACCAAGGAAATTTCATGGCCAAACACCAACAACACACCGCTGTAACTGACGGCCATGGCCATGCCTTGACGGT
>JBJXGQ010000533.1:0-2777 GCA_046160525.1 Burkholderiales bacterium | reverse complement strand
TTTTCGATCCGGACGATGGTGGAGCAACGGGCGATATTTCCAGCCCGATCAGTAACTGTCAAGGTCACATTTTGTACTGTTCCAGCCTGCGCACAAGTAAACGTATTTGGGCTAAGGCTGAGGGTGGGCGCACCACAGTTATCCGAACTTCCAGCATTTATTTCGGTAGCGTTGATCTGTTCGGTTTCAAGCCCTGAAGGATTGACGAACAGGGTAGTTGCCTGGCATTTTGCAATGGGCAATTCGTTGTCCTTAACCGTTACTTTGAACGTACAGGTATCGGCATTGCCACTGGCATCCTGAATGACGTAGGAAACGCGGGTTTCGCCTAGTGCAAATTGTACCCTTACACTATCTGGAGGCACGGGCATCCGGGCTGCAGCAATGGGCGTAGCACCTTGGGCAAAATACAAAGGCAATACACTTGGGTAAGCCAGGTTGGCGAAAATGAAACCCTGTCGATCGGTATCCCCATCGTTGATGATTAAGGAAGGATTACAAGGATTGACACCTTCTCCAGGTTGCCCCGAGGGAACACTAATCCGACGTGGTGCCACCCGAAGTACAATCCTGCCATCGGTGGCCCAACGATTGAAAGTGTCCCGTGGAATGCTCAGGTTTAATTGCCCTGCCTGACTACAGGTGGCATCTCCCAAATTTGAATTGCCTAAAAAGCGACCGTTTTCGCCAAAGACCTCCAAAATGGCGTTAGGAGAATTGAAATCACCTTTGTAATTGACAACAATGTTGGCATTACCAGTTGCATTAGGTGCTACATTGGTAAAGGTCAACACCTTTCCTCCAGCGATGTAACTATTTAAAGCCGCATTAAAGGTGTAGGTTAAAAATGCAGCACTGCTGTCCTGAGGCAAGGTTCGGTTGTAACTTCCGGCCAGGCTACAATTGTCTGTTGCGGTAGGGCGTGGCAAGGTCAACGGGGCCGTACATGCTCCGGTAGCCAGAACCAGCTCAATATCTGGTGGGCAAATGATCTCGGGGCGTTCCCGGTCCCTAACGGTCACGGTATAGCTGCAAGAATCAGTATTGCCTGCGCAATCTTGCACGTAATAAGTAATTCGATTGGCCCCAACACTTAAACTTACTTGAATGGGCACAAAGCCCGGAATGGTTTTTACCACACCATTATTGATACGGTAGCGGTAAAGGATGTCTTCGTTATTTGGCGCAGCAAAAGTACAAACTTCATTTACGGTGGGTGGTTGTAACGTAAAATTGGTCGTACACTGCCCTTGGTCAGCATTGATTTCGGCATTTGTTGGGCAGTTACTCAGTTCTGGTGCCTGATCGTCGATGACCTGAAAAACCGCCACAGCAGTATCCCGATTGCCACATTCATCTTCCACAATGAAGCGTACTCTTCGCTCCAGAATTACGCTATCACCTATCGAACAACGCAGGGTAGGGAAGGTTACTACACCGCCACTTTGAGCATCTTGTAAAATCCAACGCAGCGCGGTAGCTGGTGTGGTACAATTGTCAACTGCAAGCCCATTGCCCAGGCTGCTTATCCAGGCATTGAAACGCGCCTCAGGATTCAATGCAGCATCACAATTCAAAATCAGGTTGATGGGCGCACGGGTTATTTCCGGAGCCGAACGGTCGATCACCTCAATCCGCTGCTGATGGGTTAGGAAATTGCCACAACTGTCAGTTAGCCTCCAGGTACGCAGGACGATGTAATTGTTGTCACAACTTCCACTTTGCAGCACATCATTGAAACTCAAATTGGCATCTGTAAGTGCACTGCAGTTGTCGCTTAGGTTTTTAGGTTTGCCTGAAAAAGCAGGATCATCCCCAAAACGGCAATCGATGACGGTATCACGAGGGGGGGTAAAGCTGGGTTTAATATTGTCCACAACAGTGATGATCTGACGCTGTACAGCACTGTTGCCACACACATCTTCACTTCTCCAGAGGCGACGCAGTTCATAATTTCCTCTACAATTTGGATCAGAACCAAAGACAATCTCATCGGAAAAACTGAGCCTCGGACTGGGATCACAGTTGTCTCTCAAAATGGGGGTCCCTAAAACTTCCGGAATCTTGGACACATTACAGGCAATGGTTGTATCTCGGGGGAATTGCCCAAAAGAAGGTGCATCATTGTCCGTTATCACAATTACTTGTCGATAATCAGCGCGGTTGCCACATTTGTCAAAGGCTCGCCACGTTCGCACTATTTTGCGTCGGAAAACACAATTCCCACTCCCCAGATCACTTTGATTGTATACCACATTTTCGAGGGCACAGTTGTCAGTGATTTTTACAGTAGAGGTATCTGGGATGGGGTCTTTACATCCTAGAATCAAGGAGTCGGCAATTGTGGAGGTAATTTTTGGTGCTTTATTGTCCCTGACGATGAATACGTAGGTGTCATTGGAAACTGTTTGGCCGCCTGGGGTGGTCACTTTAAAAGTCAGCCGCAAGGTATCAGTACAAGGCCCGGTAAAGACAAAGGTTTCCGGCGGGGTTGGGGTGATGGTTACCGTATTTCCGTTTTGTTGAGCAGGCAGTACTACTTGAAGTTGTAAGGTGTTGAACCAGGTGCTGTAAGCAGTATCCGCGTCTTCACAGGCCACCACAGTGGTGTCGTCCACCATACGGGTTAAGGGAAAAAAACGATCAGGTTGCTTTGAATCAGCGGACAAAGCGGTGGCCGAAAACAGCCATATGACAAATATTGCGAGGGAGTAAACCAGATGCTTCATACCAAAACGGAAGTTTTGTGGTTTATGGATACACTTAGCTCCTTAAAC
>JBJXGQ010000532.1:0-3488 GCA_046160525.1 Burkholderiales bacterium | reverse complement strand
AGGTCTCGACGTAGTTGTTGATGAGCGGCTTTTGCACCACGACAATCGCTTCCCATTCGTTGCGCAAACAACTGTGCCAGCCTTCCCATTCTTCGTGATTGGCGACGCCTTTCTGTTGCAACTTCGCTTGCAAGTTCAGCCCTTTTGGAATCCCGCTGGAACGCCGATAGACGATGCAATCGCGTGCATAAAAGCCTGCGCGTTCCAACGCCACCTGCACATGCGCCATCGTGCGCGTGCTGTTGAAGGCCGCGACAATTGCCCCTTCTTTGCACACGCGAAACAGTTCAGTCGCCCACTCAAAACACCATTGCTCATAGTCCAGAATATTTTGCCGCACCCGTTCATACCACCGCGCATTGCGCACGCCGCCCGCCAAGCCGCTGCCGTAAGGAATGTTTTTGACTAAGGTCTTGCTGTCCTTGACGCGATCAATGCGCCGCTCGACTTCGGCAGCATTCCATTTGTGTCCGATAAATTCGTAGTTGTAGGGCGGATCGGTAATGCAGGCCGCGATAGAGCTTTCAGGCAAAGTGCGCATCACCTCTCTGCAATCACCGGTAAAAAGCTGGTTTTGGATGAGCATAGAATTGCGGTTCCGTTCCTTTGGGTTGCAACTCATCGTATGTGGCAGTGCGGAGATCGTCAAGGTGACTGTCAAACTTGGAACCAAGATGGCCACTGTTTTTGGCAAATGTTATTTTTTTTGATAACCGCTCACGTCGGCAACTGCACATTATTTCATTGTCTGGACTGAGGTACAGATGCAAAGGGGAAAACCGTTGCTGATAGAACATGGATTTGCCCGAAACTTGGGTGCCGATGCAGATGACGTCTTGCGAAGGTTTATCTTCACTTGATGAAATCGCCTAGCTAAAATTAGCCTCTTGATTAAAACTCAGTTGTCATGCTAGGTTAAAAACGTTAAGGCGCTTGTAAGGGAATTAATTTTTTGTTGTTGATCCTGCGACAATTATTGACAAGGGTAGCTTAAGGCACCCTAGGTTATTACGAAGCTCTATGACAGTGAAATTTAACCAATAATAAATAAAGGTTTTCACTGTCCACGAGGTTTGGTGATAAGAAAATTTCTAAACAAGCGCCATTTTACTCATTCAGCCTAGGGCAAGTCTATTTATGCAGCAAATGTTTCCTGAGTTAAAAGATTCAGTAGATAACATCAAGCGGAAGGCAGATACCCTCTCTACGCCAAAGGATGTAGCAACGCTTCTTGAGATAGACTATGAGGTATTAAATTATCATTTGTTTAGGATAAGTAATGATAAAAAATACACTACTTTTTATATACCCAAGAAATCTGGGGGACAGCGACAAATCACAGCCCCTATTACATCCCTGAAAATTATCCAGCAAAAACTGCATTATATTTTGCAGCTATACTATCAACCTAGACCCTCAGCACATGGGTTCGTTCGAGAAAGAAGTATTCTCACGAATGCAAGAGAACATGTAGGGAAAAGATATGTCTTGAATCTTGATTTAGCGGATTTTTTTCCCTCAATCAATTTAGGAAGAGTGCGAGGGCTATTTATGTCTAAGCCCTTCAATTTTAATGCAAAAGTTGCAACAGTCTTGGCTCAAATATGTTGTTATGAGGGAAGATTGCCGCAAGGTGCGCCTACCTCTCCCATTGTCTCAAACATGATTTGCGCAAAAATGGACGGGCAATTACAACGGCTAGCGCAAAAACTTAGATGTACCTATACGAGGTATGTAGATGACATAACCTTCTCAACATCTGTTCCTCGATTTCCTGTCGGTTTGGCAAAAATCGCATCAGAAATGACAGGTCAAATAATCATTGGAGATGAGCTTGAAAGTATAATTAAGTCAAACGATTTCAGAATAAATGAAAAGAAGGTCCGGCTCCAAACTAAAGAACAACGACAAGAGGTAACAGGTCTTACTACAAATAAATTTCCAAATGTGAAACGAAGATATATTCGACAGATTCGTGCAATGCTTTACGCTTGGGACAAGCATGGTCTTGATGCAGCAGAAAGAGAGTTTCAGCTTAAATATGACAAAAAGCATCGCCTTCCTCGCTCTTCTGGACAACCAGGAATTTCATATAAACTGGTTGTTAAAGGAAAGCTGGATTTTTTGGGAATGGTTATAGGGAAAACTAATTTCATATACCTCCGTTTCAGGAACCAGTTAAAAGAACTAGCCCCTGATCTAATCAATGACTCAGTAACTGTTGGCCCGCAATGCTTGTCAGTGCCACTACTTATTACCGAAGGAAAAACCGATTATAAACACTTGAAAGCTGCGCTCGTTTGGTTTCAGGAAAGAGGGCAATTCAAAAACTTAGCTTTTGATTTCAAGGATTTTGAGGCGGAGGTTAGATCGGGAATTACTGAAGTAGAAGGTGCCTGTACTCATTTATCAAAAGTGCCTCAACATCGGAGAATCATTGGTATCATAGATAGAGATATTAAAGCCTCTTTGAAAACTATGACGGCGAATGGAAAAGAGTATAAGGACTGGGGTAACAACGTTTTTTCTCTTGCACTACCTGTACCAGAACATAGAAAAGACACCCCTGAAATTTGTATAGAGCTTTGTTATAAAGATGAAGATATAGTCAGGCTTGATTCAAATGGGCGCCGCCTTTTCCTTAATAACGAATTTCATAATAAATCGCGCAGACATTTAAAAGATACTCGAATAACCACCACTAAGACTATCTCTGCTCAACTGAGCATAATTGATAGTGAAGTTTTTGATGAGGAAAACAAAAATATTGCCCTATCTAAGAGCGATTTTGCTGATAATATTGTGAGGGGGAATGATCTATTTAAAGGAGTAGATTTCTCAGGATTTGAGCTATTTTTTGAACTTCTTTGCGAAGTAATCAATATAAGCTGAGCCAGCTAACGAAAGCAGATGCCATTACATCACACTACACTTATAATTAACAGCCTGCCAAACTCTTGGCCGTGCGAAGCCGTAGCCAGTCTCGAATTAGAGGAAGGCGTCTTGGTCTTACGAATTTCACAGACATTGCAAGATCGGATTGAGGAGTTGCTTGCCAAACAATCTCTCGCATCACTTTCTGAGACTGAAGAAACGGAATTAAACCAATATGAAAACCTTGATGATCACTTAAGCCTTATCAATCGCCTCACTCGCAATCTGGCTCAAGCCCAAAGCTAAATCTCACGTCGTCAATCTCCGATAAATCCCCGGCAACCGCTCTGGCAAGCTCATCACGTCGTCAATAATCGTGTAGCCCACTTCGCCGTACAAATCCTTCAACTCCGCTTCGGAATCGCGGTCAATCGTGATGCAGAAAGGCGTCATGCCCTGGGTTTTGGCTTGGCGCAGAGCCATCTTCGTGTCTTCGCGGGCGTAGCGGGAATCGCCGTAGTCGTGATCGTAGGGGCGTCCGTCGCTCAAGACAATCAGCAGTTTTGTGCGCGCGGATTGTTTTTCTAACTGAGCGGCGCAATGGCGAATCGCGG
>JBJXGQ010000531.1:0-2867 GCA_046160525.1 Burkholderiales bacterium | reverse complement strand
GCTGCTTTCCTTGCTTTTTAGTCAAAACTCCAGTTTTGACTATCTTTTTATCATACTTTTAGAGAATGAAACAGCCCTGCTATTTGTGATTCTGTCACATCAACTGCAACCCTGGCTGAGCAAGCCGATCGCAACACGAGAATCTCTGCTGCTCACTCTGCCAACGTTTAAGATTTTTTAGGCGATCGCTCGATCAATTCTATTTGGGGTTTCCCAACCTAATGATGTTGATGTCAGCGAGATGATCATCAGACCCACAGCCAGCCCTTACAAATTAACCTAAATTGCTAACTTCTTTTTATTTCAATCGCTAAAAGTAACGGCTCGAATTCCAACGGACATCTCAATAACTCATTAGGGATTCTTGTTTTTTCAATCTACTCACAGGTCAATACATCCGGTAGCCTGGGACGACTAGCAACACTCCCAGCATAGTTCTCATAGAGCGTTGCTACATCATGCCCCGTTAATTGCGCTACTACTACTGGATTCATGCCCTTATCCAAAGCGTGGGAAATCAATGTATGCCTTGTGTTGTAGGGCTTGCGGTAATCGATTTCTTTCTCGGTTAGCACCTTTTTCCAAGCCCGATTCCTAAAGTTATGGTCATCCAGTGGTAAGCCATTGGGAGTCGTAAATACTAAGTCCTCTTGGTCACGATCGTTCTCTCCCTTTCTTTGCTTAAGCATATTTTCCAACCGATCGGTCAGGGTGACTGTCCTTGCCCGATTAGTCTTAGTAGACTTTCGCACTCCCCGACTAAAACTCTCTCCAATCCACACCGAGTCACAGCTTGGTGTAACGTGTCCCCACCTTAAGCCAATTGCCTCACCGATCCGGCAACCAGTCCCAAACAGAAACTCCACAAAATCTGCGTAGGGACTGTAATACCTACTTTCCCTAAACCCTTTCACGATCGTTTGGATTTCTTCAGTAGAAAAAGGCTTGCACTGCTGTTTTGGTGGAATCTTGAGCCTAGATGCCATTCCAGTCCAAGGATTGACTTCTACTAAATCCAGCTCAATGCCCCACTCCCAACTAGAATTGATCAAACTTAACCTATCCTTGAGAGTTTTGATTTCTACCTTTGCTCCTAGCCAAGTAGCAAAGTTTTCTGCAAGCACAACATTAACCTGTTCGGCGGTTCTATCGTTGAAATACTCTTTCAAATAATGAAGGACTGTAACGTATCTCTCTATACTGCGATGACTTAGCCACTTGCATTTTTGCAATCTAAACTGATCAAACAGTTTCACCACTGTCAATTGAGGATGAGGATGATGTACTTCTGACTTATATTTTTTGAGTGAAGGGTCAAAATTATCACTAGCCATGTCAAGTTCAATCTGCCGCGCTTTAGATTCAGCAGCAACACGATTAACTTTGGTGTCAGGCAGTCCGATATAGATGCAATAGCGTTTACGAGCATAAGACCATCGGAGGCGGAGGCGCTCCTTAAAAACCTCTACAACAACAGTGCCCTTTGCCATGAAGAATACAAAATGGTATACCAAATTTATACCAGAAATAACTTTAAGGAGCTACAAACGACTACAATTTGTAGTCTCTATTGAAAATGAATTTGAAATCAGTATGAGAGTGAAAATATTAAAACCCTCTCTGGTAGAGGGTTTAGAAGTATGGAGCTAAGGAGACTCGAACTCCTGACCCCCTCAATGCCATTGAGGTGCGCTACCAACTGCGCTATAGCCCCTAAAAATTTCAATTTTTTGCATCCCAACACTCTAACAGACTTCGGAATAAGTGTTCAAAAAATTTTCGGATAGTTAGGCTTTAGCCCATTTTTCCAGCAATTCCTCAAGCATTAATACTCCTCGCCGATCGTCATAGAGCAATGGATGTTGTTCCTGAAGCATTGATTTAATCTGTTGTCGAAACTGAAGATCTAGCCCTAATCGCACAGCAATAGCAATATATTCCGAGATATCTTTTCCGATCGTGTCACCTATTCCCATTTGTTGGAGCATGGCAGAGGAATGTCTTCCGCGCATAAAAGTTCCGGGAGTAGTCACGATCGGCAGTCCGCAGGCGATCGCTTCGAGGGTGGTATTTCCTCCCGACCATTCGATCGTATCCAAATAGATATCGCTGACTAAATTCAAGCTGAAATATTCTTGGGATTGGAGTCGAGAGACAAAACAACAATGGCATTGCCAGTCAAGGTCATAGCCAGCAAAGGCATCTGCGAGGCGATTTTGGAAGATTTTGGTCACTTCAGGACTGTGAAGACTTTGAATAAATACGAACTTCGATCGGGGGATTTGGGAAGCAATAGCCGAAAATACAAAATCAAATTGAGGCAGATACTTATAGAGCGATTGACAAGAAAGATAGACGATATCTGTGTTAGACAATTGGAAGTATTCGCGGGATAAGATAGCTTCTGGCAGAGTGGGTTTAGGGTAAGGAATACCAATTCCAGGAAGACGAATCAGTTGTTCGGTGTAATGGGAATCTCCATCTTCGGGTTCCATCAGAACACTCGATAGAAAATAATCGATCGTGGGTAATCCTGAAGTAATAGGATGCCCCCAGGCTAAACACTGAACTGGAGCCAGTCTGAGCGCCGCAATTTTATCCACAGTGGAGCACATTCCAATATCAGTAAATATCAAAACATCCAAGGCATCAGAATGAATTTGTTGACAGATATCTTCCAGACTAGAGGATAGAGAATAGAACCGATCGGAATTGGATTGAATCATGTTCGTTACTTCATCTGATTGTTTATCAGTGAAATAGGTGGAGACCGAGAATTTTGCTTTATTTAAATATTGAATCCATCCACCAAAAAGATTAGCGACAGTATGTTATCGAAAAAAGTTAGAAATGAATCAGACACGAAT
>JBJXGQ010000530.1:0-8948 GCA_046160525.1 Burkholderiales bacterium | reverse complement strand
TTGTTGTTTCTCGCAAAGCGTTGCATCTCAATCCCCGCAAGACGCCGCCATCACAACCCCCGCGCGCGTTGGGGGTTGAGATGACGTCAGGGGTTGAGATGGCGTCCAGCTCGGTGGCCCCCCCACGCTGATGGCGGGCTTGGATTGACAACAACGCCGTGGGGGTTGAGTTCGGCGCACCGTTTCACTGCTCGCTGGGTTTGCGTTGGGTGAAGTTGGCATGGCCACTGGGGGAGCAGCCGCCGCTGGCGGAGGAGTCCAGCTGGATGACGATGACGAGCAAGATGATATCTTGCGCCAGCACAACACCCGCCAGTACGCAACTGCAATGCGCTAGTGCTGTGCGCGCGTGCGGTTTTGTGTATTGAAGCTCACACGCACGCGCGCAGGGTGGAAATCCTGATCAAGAACTGTGCCGCGCTCACGTTTGCCTTTCCTGGTGAGCTGCGCGACGCCGTGCGACAAACAGCGGATTTCTTCCGCGGTAATCCAGCGCACCTGCCCAAGATGCCTGTGGCGGAGGAGCGCATCATGGACCTTATGCAGGCGCATCCAGAGGTGCGTGATTGCGTGTGTGCATGCCTTGCATTCGCAACGTATTCTCACCCTGACTTGTTGTAGAACTGGATCCCGGCCATTTGGCACATCACCGTGTTCGCCATCATGACGGACACCATGGCAACCCTGGAGGGGTTCTTCCAGCGGATGACCAAAGGTGCGCCGGGGTTGAGATTGGGTTGCGGTGATGGGGGGTTGAGTTGATGCGCTAGGGGTTGAGTTGCTGCTCCTTGCCTCTATCGCATTGGCTCACCTCAATTCTTCCACAGTGCAGGCATTCAAGTTGACCCGCTCCAAGCTGCCGCACCGCAAGGATCCCTACGACGTGATTGAAGTGGAGCTGGCGGATGTGGAGGGAGTGACACCACCCCGGCTACCCTCCACCGCTACGGCGAGCAGCGCTGCAACCACCACACCGCGACGTGATACTGCGCGCAGCCTCGACACGGCTGCCAGTGCCCGCGAGGCTCCTCCGCCTCGGCCACGGGACACTGCGCGCAGCCTCAGCACCGCTGAGAGCGCTGGTGAGGCGCCTCCACCTCGGCCTCGCGAGACTGCGCGCGGTGAAGCCCGCGCCGAGGCCAGCCCCGCCGGCAGCCGTGGTGCCGAGGCGCACCCTGCAGCCGTCGCAGCGGCCACGGCGGGTGGGCGATCAAAGCCCAGCAAGTCAACCCCGGAGCCAAGGAAGAAATCGAAGGCGCCGAGCAAGAGCAAGAGCAAGCAACCAGCCGCGCCCCAAGGCCGTGGCGTGCTCGCAGGTGCCGCAGCAGAGATGACGCTACTCTGCCGCTTTTGCGGGTGGATGGGACTCACCATCGACTTCGAGGACCACTTCAAGCGGGCGCATCCCCAGGAGGGGATGACTGATGAGGAGGAAAGCGCCGTGGCCGTGTTCCGGCGAGCCATGGCTGTGGGCAAGCCCTCCTCAGGTGTGTGATGCATCGTGCGATGCGCTGTGCACGCGTTGTGACATTGAGCAGCCTCACCCGCACCGACCAAGCCGACCAACTTGCTGGACATGTTCAAGCCACCAAAGACAATTACAGAGCCCATCCCCAAGCAGCAGCAGCAGCAGCAGCAGCAGCAGCAGCAGCAGCAGCAGCAGCAGCAGCAGCAGCAGCCGATGCAAGTTGACACTGGTGCGTGGTGGGCCTGTGTGGGGTTGAGTTACACGCAGGCATAGATTGGGGTTGAGTTGCTTCACGTTGTTGTTTTTCTCATTCTTTTGGAATTGTTAATCCAAGATGATAACACGTATCATCACAATAGCCATAGCTACAGCACTCAAGCCGCCGCCGCCACCGCTGCCGCCGCCGCCGCCGGTGCAAGCTGCAGCAGCGGGTGCGTGTTCGTGGTGCCTGGTGGGATTGAGTTGGGCCGTGCTGCGATTTGTGCGCTCTTGCGGTGCTTTGGCTCCCGCTAACATTTTCTCTTCTCCAGGTCAAGTCCAGCAGCCTGCAGCTGCTCTCAAGCCAACGCAGCAGCAGCAGCAGCAGCAGCCGCCGCCGCCGCCGCCGCCGGTGCAAGCCGCAGCAGCGGGTGCGTGTTGATGGTGCCTGGTGGGATTGAGTTGGGCTGTGCTGCGATTTGTGCGCCCTTGCGGTGCTTTCGCTCGCCGTGACTTGTCTCGTTTCTCCAGGTCAAGTCCAGCAGGTTGTTGCAACTGTCCAGCCTGTTCAGCAGCCACAGCAGCCGCCGCCGCCACCGCCGCCGGCCCATGCCGAAGCGGGTGCGTGTTCTGGTAGCTAGTGGGGTTGAGTTGGGCCATGCTGCAATTTACGTGCCCTTGCCGTGCTTTTGCTAACCCTATTTTTTCTCTTCTCCAGGTCCAGTCCAGCCTGCAGTTGTTCTCAAGCCAACGCAGCAGCAGCAGCAGCCGCCGCCACCGCCACCGCCACCACCACCGCCACCGTCAGCGCAAGCCCCGGCGGGTGCGTGTTTGTTGTGCCGGGAGGGATTGAGTTGGGCTGCATTGTGTCTTGTGTGCCTCACGATGCCGTGTTCTTTTTCATCATGCTGTTCCCCTTCACCAGGTCAAGTCCAGCAGCCTGAAGCTGCAGTCCAGCCAACGCAGCAGCCGCAGCAGCTACAGCAGCCACCACCACCACCAGCGCAAGCCCCCGCGGGTGCGTGTTCGTTGTGTCGGGTGGGGTTGAGTTCGGCTTTGTTGCGCCTTGCGCGTTGCAACGCTGTGATTGCCTCATTCTGGGCTTTCATCCTTCAGGTCAAGAAGTTCAGCAGCCTGCAGTTGAAGTTGAGTCAACGCAGCAGTTGCAGCAGGCGGCATCGCCACCCCCGCCGCCAGCTGCAACGCATGCGCCGCAGCAGGATGCAGCAGCCGCACCTGCAGTCCCAGCGCGCACGACGGCCATGCCTGAGGCGAGCTCCGCATCACCCCCAGCATCGCAGATGCTGCCTGCATCAACACGTGACAAGGCAGCGCCGAGCACCCCGAGCAAGCAGCCCCCGACATCAATCCCAGCAGCCACGACCGTGACGGCGCCTGTGGAGATGTTCTCCCCGGAGTCGCCGGATGCTCCCTACGGTTACCATACCGATGAGGAGGAGAACAATGAGGGCAAGGACGACAAGGTGGAGGAGGAGAAGAAGGAGGAGGCTGAGAAGGAGAAGGCGGCTGAGAAGGATGAGAAGGAGGCGGAGGTGGTGGCCTCGGTGCGTTGGGTGGGGTTGAGTTGGTGGCTGCTGGGGGTTGAGTTAGTCGTTGTTTGGGATTGAGTTGTTTCTTTGTTCATTGCGCCGCACAGGTGGACGACGAGTCTCCCTCCACATCGCAGGTTCCTCTGCTGCAGAAGTCGTCATACATGTCGGAGAAGCAAGCACCGCCGGAGATGGTTTGTGCTGCTGCTTGCTGTGGCTTGTGTCTCTCTGTTCGTTGTGTGTGGGATTGACTTGTTGGTGCAGCTTCGTCCTCCCAAGCGCCGCTCCGCCGCGTCCGCCAAGTTTGACGCCAGCGGCATGGGCCGCGATCCAGATGAGGACGATGATGAGTACCAGCCACCGCCAAACAAGCTGCGCAAGACGGACCAGTCCTCGTCCGAGTCCAGCGACGAGGGTGACAGCGACGATGACGATGCCGGCAGTGATGGCGGTGGCGACGACGACGACGAACAGGAGGAGCAAGAGGAGCATGACCAGGAGGAGGAGGAAGAGGAGCAGGAAGAGCAGGAGGCAGAGCAGGAGGCGCGCGGAGTGGCAGCTGCTGCACCTGCGGTGAGTGTTGTGTGGGGTTGACATAGCCGCGGGGGGGGTTGACTTGGGGTGGGTGTGGGGTTGACTTTGCGGAGGGTGTGGGGTTGACTTGTTTGTTCTTTGTTTGCTGCGCTCGGCAGATGACAGTTGTTGCGCAGGGCACCCAGTCGGATGCCATGATGCAGATGTTGCAGAGTTTGATGGGCCAGTTCAACGCTTTCAAGGACGACATCAACCAGCGCCTCGCCACGTCCCAGGCTCGCCGTCGGGTGTGTTGGCGCGTAGTTGTGGCTTGTTCCTTCTGGTGCATGCGTGTGCGAAGGGTTCAAATGCTTCCTTTGATTCATATCGTTGCAGCGCAAGGCGGTGGCGGCGCCTGCTGCCAAGAAGCCGCCGGTCAAGAAGGCCAAGAAGCGCTGAGGTGCGTATGTGTGGGCGATTTGGGATTGACTTGCTTGCCACCAATGGGATTGAGATGCACTTGTCTTCTTCCGGCGTTTCCCATGCCTGCGCTGGAGTCTCACCTGAATGCTTGCACAGGCCGCAGTGCACGCGACTTGCCTGGGCGATGGCGCGCATCATCATCAACACTTTGCTGGAGGTTGCCCTGCAGTTGTCGCGTGTGCTCGCGCTGAGTGCGCGATCGTTTTTGTTCTCATTTGTGCCTTTGTGTTTATCCTACCATCCCTGTTCTCTCTGCGGTTTTCTGGCGCCTCTGAATAACATGCAATCTGTCGCAAAAAAATCCTTCGTCTCGCCGAACATACACGCCGCTTTCATCCACAGCGCACCACAGCGTGTGCAAACATCACTTCACACAAACCATCGCCGCCATCACAACCCCCGCGCGCGTTGGGGGTTGAGATGACGTCAGGGGTTGAGATGGCGTCCAGCTCGGCGGCCCCCCCACGCTCATGGCTGCCTTGGATTGACAACAACGCTGCGGGGGTTGAGTTCGCCTCGGTTGTGTTTCGTCTGGCAGTAGTGATGGCTTTGCGGAAGGTAACCACGGAGGAGGAGAAGAATGCAGTGGACCAGCGGTGCATCGTGGTTTGCTTGTGGCGTGCGCAATCCGCTCTGTCTGGCACGCTGCCTCGTCGTGACTCGGCCGCAGTTGCGTGGCCCTGTTGCGCACCCTTCTCAACAATGCCCATGCCCCTCCACGGCTGCTCTACGAGGGATTGATGCAGGGCGTTGGTTTGTTTAAAGCCAACCAGCGCCAGGCCTTGCGCATGATACAGCATCCCGACGACATCGAGCGGTACATGACCGAGTATCCAGAGGTGCGTTGCTCGCATGCGCGGCTATGCCACAGGTCCGCCTTGTCTTGGTCTTGCTATCGAGCTGTTCTCACCCTCGCGCAGAACTGGATGATTTGCATTTTGCAGATTGCTGTGTGGGCTACGTTCAACGAAGTTCATCGCAGGCTGCTGTACCGCATGGAAATCATGAAACCAGGTTCGTGTGCGGTGTTGTGTGGGCGGCCATCTTGGGATTGAGTTGGTAGACAAAGTGGGATTGAGTTGGTAGACGAAGTGGGATTGAGTTGCACTTTGCTGACGTTGCGTGCGCCAGAGCGCATTGCGGCGTTGGAGCAACGACACGTCGGTGTTGCCCACGAAATAGCAGCTGCAGCCTTCAAGGGAGTGTTTGCGCCTGTTGCTGTTGCTGCTGCTGCTCCACCGCCAGCACCGCCACCACCACCACCACCGCCGCCGCCGCCGACAACACCGCCACCAACACCACCGCCACCGTCGCCACAACAGCGCTCATCGGATGCGGCGCTGATGCCACCGCCTCAGACGATTCCACGGCAACGGAGGCGGCGGACGGAGGCGGAGAGGTTGCAGGTCGCCGAGGCGCCGATCAACGTCGTGCCGGATGCCCCCGACGAGTGGCAGTGCATGCGTTGCAGCTGGATTGGTTCCACGCGGGACTACGCGCAGCATTGGACCCGCAACCATCCGCGCGACAAGATGCACGTGGAGGAAGTGGAGATGTGTCGTCTCGCTTCACTTGCGCCGCTGCAACCCGCGCGCAGCGACACATCAGGTGCTGCATTATGCCTTGGGATTGAGTGGTGTTTGTGAGGGGTTGACTTTTGTGTGCCCTTGGGATTGAGTTGGTTGTTGATTTAACTCTGCCATATTTGCAGATGCGCGCAGTGTCAAGACTGTTTCTCCCTTGGTAGCATCATCACCGATGGGGGCCACACCCACGACGTCCTCGGCTACGCAGCCGCCACTCCTTGTTCGGCTGCCGCGCTTGGCCCCGTCGCAATGGTCGCCGCCGTCGCCACCTGCGCAACCACCTCCACCACCGAAGCAACCTGAGCATCAGCATCAGTCAGTGGATACTGCGACAGAGGACGACTTGGCGTTTGTGGCAGCGGCGGAGCTTGTTGAGGCGGAGCAGAGCGGTGCGTTGGTGGGGGTGGTGGTGGGGGTGTGTTGTGCCGTTGGCCTGGGATTGACTTACTCGCGTAGCTGCAGCTGCTGTGTCCACACCGGCTGACGCCTCCGCCGCAACTGCCACAATCCCTGCCGGTGTTCCTGTTGCGGCTGCCGCTGCACACCCGGTCTTGCCAGAGCCGATGGACGACAGCTGGACCTCGGCCGACGAAGACGAGGTGTGCCCTTGCAAGTTCTGGGGTTGAGATGCGAGTTGGGTGGGATTGACTTCATGCTCAACTTTGTTTCCTTTGATTTCTCACTTGAATATCTGGTGCAGTATGAAATTCTCATTGCAGCAACAACGCGCTTGGCTGAGATGGGCGCAACCATCGCGCGGATGACGACGTTGGCGCAGAGCCCTCCTGTGCGCGGCTCCACCAAGCGCAAGCGCTGACATTTTGCGTTTCCGTTTTGTCCGCTGCTGTGGATGTGTTTGCGTGTGCGTCAATCCTTGGTTCTTTGTGGTTGTGGTGGGTTGTTTTGGCGTGCTGTGTGCATGCAAATGGGTTTGTGCGGTCAAAAAGAACACCAGCATGTCGGTGTAGCAACATGTCCCGGGCGCCATTTTGCGGCAAAATACCCTTCCTGCATCTGCTCCCCCGGCATCCACGCACGCCGCCCAAGGGGATTGACTTCCCCGCTGGGATAGGGATAGCGTTCTCTGCTCCATTAGCTTTTTTCCGCTCGGTTGGTTGCGTTGCTTCTGCCATGCTGTCGCTCGCGCTTGTTCTTTGTGCTTGCTGCATTCATGCATTTTTCTCACGTTTTGCAAAGCCTACGACATGGCGCAGGCTGCTGAGGGCGCAATTCCGCTGCCGCAAACCTGGCGCGAGGTGTTCGCCGATGCCATCGACTGTTCGTACGACAACAACCCCAACCACACGGAGGCGAGCTTTGCCTCCTACGTGGCATCGGTTGCGGATGCCGTCCCACAGATTTGTTTTGTGGTGCACAAGAATCCCCCATCCTGGGCCTTGGAGAGGCTCGTCGACTTGCCACAGGTACGTGCTGCGACATGGGGCATGCTTGCGTTGTGCTGGTTGCCCATGTCCTCTACGGTGTGCCTGACACCGTTGCGCGCAGGACTGGCAGTACCGTTTGCAAGTTTCTGGCCGCTGGGCCTACGAGATTGGCGAGTGGCAAGGATTCCTGAATGAGCTGCGCAGTTGTACGTACTGTTTGCTGTTGCATGCTGCGTGGGATTGAGTTGTGTCTGGGGTTGAGTTGTGGCTGAGGCTAACTTTCTTGCTGCAGTCTACGACGCCCTGCCGGTCTCTGCCCGGGCATTTCGGGCTTACGAACCAGACGTGGGCCGCTGGCTTATCAACAGGCTATGGCACCACGACGCTCCTCCAACCACAGTCGCAGTGGACGACAGCCCGCGCGACGGCCGGCCCATCCCGAACCGCGGCAAGCTTCACCCCGGCAACGCCTGGGTCCCATGCTACGCCTGCATGGAAGAATTCGACTTCGACGAGCCGGTGCAGGTCGCGGTGACCTACGCCGGCCAGCACAACCGTCGCTGGCACCCGATCAAGGATCGGCGGACTCCAATCGTCAAGATGGCCGAGGCGCTGTACAAGAAGGAGTCGCGGATCCGCGAGCGGAAGCAACACCTGGCCCGCATGCGGTCCTTGGAGGCGATGGCTGCGGCTCCAGCACCAACGCCCGGCGAGTACTCCCCTCCACGGACGCCGACTGGGCGCACGCCAACACCGGCGCTGTCAACCATGACCGGTGGGTTGGCTTCTTGCGGGGTGGGGGGTTGAGTTGGTGTCATCGTCTGGGGTTGACTTGGGTGTGCGGTGCAGTTTTGCATTCTTACTCCGTGTTTGCTCACCATATCTTGCAGACACGGCTTTCAATTTTAACCCCAACGACGAGGAGCAAGGCGATGACGAATGGATGGAGAATCCGCCGGCGCTCGGCCCACCAGGTGTGTGTCGCGACTTTGGCTGTTTGGTTTGTGCATGGGATTGACTTGCCGCTCACCGCCCGCAGTGCGCCTGCCTGCAATGATGACGCCAGCTGCAACTGCGACAAGTGCCACTACCCCTCAAGATGATGACGATTGGCTGGCGAGCCCTCCGGCGCTGCTGCCGTCTCCTCAAGGTGAACATTGCTGTGCGACACTGTGCGCTGCGCTCGCGGTTGGGATTGACTTGTTCCCCGCGCAGGCACCCGCGCGGCTCAAGCTCTTGTGCGCCTGGGCACTCCCGGGGCGGCTGGCCCGTCCAAGCGCCCTGCTGCGGCGTCGGCAGCAGCGCGTCCCAGCCCGGCGCGTGGCGGCTGGCGCCCGATTCCAACGGCCGACGTTGGCGGTGCGTGTGTGGGGTTGAGTTGTTGTGTCGTGTGGGGTTGACATGACGCTCTGCTGCCCTCTGCCCCAACCATCTTTACTAACTCTTTGTGTTGCATTGCAGGGCGTGCGTCCAACAACCCGTTCCACACCGTCTTGAAGCACCACGCTGCGGCGGCGGCCTCCGCGCCCCGTCGCCATGAGGAGGAGCAAGTGAATGCGGAGCCGCCGACCAAGCGCGCCCGCCACGGCTTTGAAACGGACGAGGACGCGGAAGATGAGTGAGCTGTGGCGCTCACACGCGTCCCTGCGCTGTGCTTGTGCCAGCGGTTCTTATGCGCCTTTGCCTTTCTGTGTTCGCTTGATTGTGAACCCGCACATCGAGAGCACTACGGCACATGCGGTGTGGGATTGAGTTGCCTTGGCGT
>JBJXGQ010000529.1:0-4741 GCA_046160525.1 Burkholderiales bacterium | reverse complement strand
GCGACCGCCAGGCTCTTTGCGCTGACCGCGGCGGCGAGCGACTGCCAGTCGCGTTCCACTGCATCGAGTGCCTTGACCACTTTCGCGGCGTCACGCGCCAATCCGCCGCGTACTGCCTTGAGCGCCTCTTCGACCTCTTTCTGTTTGGCATCGCGTTGCGCCGCTAGCGCGGAATTTCCGCCGAGCATCGCCGCGCTCAAGCCACGATGCTGCTGGGTGGCTTGCATCCAACGTAGCAGCAGATTGACCGGCGTCGGGCCTTCCGCTTCGATTCGCGAAGTGGCAATCTCATCGCCAGCCTTGGCGACATATAGCCAGGTCGGCACCGCGCAAGTAAGGATGCCGATCAAGCCAAGAACGCCGAGGCGCCGCGAGACTTTCCATGTATCGATACTCGAGGTCATTTTGGTTTCACTCCAGTGTTGTTTTGGTTTGCGTAGCCGCGCTATCGATGTTTGCCGAGTCCGACCGACTTCTAGACGCGACCGTCCAATAATTCATGCATGTCAAGCACCAGCACCAGCACGCCTTCCCCGGACAAGGTGGCACCGGCCACGCCCTTGGGCTTGATACCCTCCAAGGGCTTGATCATCACTTCATCCTGACCCACGAAGCTGTCGACTGCCAGCACATAGCCGCGCTCGCCCGCGGTGGCCACCACGCCGACCAGAGGCTCGCCGGTTCTGGGGCGGCCAATCAGGTCGGACAACTCCAGGATAGGCAGCACATCGCCACGCACCACCAGATTAGGGTTGCCGGCAACGCTTTGCACCCGCCCGGGGTCGATGGTGACGATTTCACGCACCGCGTTGAGCGGCATCGCAAAAGTTTGCTCGCCCTGCTTCATCATCAGCACCGGCAGGATCGCCAGGGTCAGCGGCAGGAAAATCGTCACCCGCGAACCGCTGCCCGGGGTCGAGCTCAGTTCGATGCGGCCTTTGAGGCGCACGATGTTGGTGCGCACCACGTCCATGCCGACGCCGCGCCCCGACACCGAGCTGATCTCGGTCTTGGTTGAGAAGCCGGGCAGGAAAATCAGGTTCAGGCTTTGACGCTCGTCCAGGGTGCTGGCCTGATCGCCGCTGATCAGGCCTTTTTGCACCGCCTTCTCGCGAATGAAATCCGCGCGCATGCCGCGCCCGTCATCAATGATCTCGATGACGATATGGTCGCCTGCCTGCCGTGCGGACAAGCGGATGGTGCCGCGTGCGGGCTTGCCTGCAGCGACGCGTTCATCCGGCGTCTCCAGGCCATGATCCACCGAATTGCGAACCAGGTGCACCAGCGGATCGTTGAGCTCCTCGAGAATGGTCTTGTCAACCTCGGTGTCGGCGCCCTCGATGATGAGGTCTACATCCTTGCCCAGGGTGCGCGCCACATCGCGCGCCAGCCGGTTGTACTTCTGGAACACCCGACCGACCGGCTGCATGCGCGCCTTCATCACCGCCGACTGCAGGTCCGATACCAGCGTGTCGAGTTGCCCCAGCACCTGTTCCAGTGATTTGAGCGCGCCGCCGTCGCGATCGCCACGCACCAGATCGGAGCGCAGGCAGTTCAGGCGATTCTTGGTCAGACCGATCTCGCCCGAGAGATTGAGAATCTGGTCGAAGCGTACCGTGTCGACCCGCAGGGTGCCATCCTTGCCGACTGATGCCTTGGCATCGCCGCCCGGCTTGCCCGCTCTGGATTCGCCAGTAAGCGCTGTCATGCGCTGGGTTGCCGACGCCAGTGCCACCACGGCGGCGTCCGGCTCATGCGCGGCGGACAATGGAGGGGTGATCGCCTCCGCCGTAGTGCTATTCGCGGCGGCGCCCGATACAGCCTGATGCATGGCTTCCCAATCCGGCCCGGCGACGGACGCCGCCTTTGCGCTTGCCGGCGCGGGCTTGGCCACAGCTGCAGGAAGTTCGCCTTTCAGACAGGCATCAAGCGCGTCCAGCAATGCCGGCGGCGCCGGCTGCAAGGCCACCTTGCCGGCCATCTCGTCCATCATGCGTTTGACTTCACCGGTAGCCGCCAGGATCACATCGAGCATCTCCGGGGTCAGCGACAGCTTGTCCGAACGCAGGTGATCAAACAGGTTTTCCGTGCGGTGGCACAGTTCCACCATGGCGCCGGCATCGAGGAATCCGGCGCCCCCCTTGATGGTATGAAAGCCGCGGAAGATGGTGTTGAGCAGCGTCTTGTCACGGGCGTTATGCTCGAGTTCGACCAACTTCTGGTCGACGTCCTCGAGCATTTCACCGGCTTCGGCCAGAAAATCCGGCAACAGGTCCTGCATGTCCAAGAATTCGCTCATCGCACCCTCTGTTCCTCATCGGCACCTTCGCTTGATCGCTCGGCGGGCACCGCATTTTCGTAGCTCTTGATTCGTGGTATCGACCGGCTTTGCCGGCAACTCCACGCATTCTTCGCCGCACAAAAGTAGGTTTCCACTTTTGTGCGCATGTTCAAAACCCCAGCGACGCCAGCAGATCGTCGACCTGTCCCTGGTTGTTGACCACGTCGTCGCGCTTGGTATCGATCACCGGGCCGTTGAGCCACTCGCTTTCGACTTCCCCGCGCTTTTCCGGCGGCGTCGTGTCGACCAGAAGCTTGACCAACTGGTCTTCGATACTCTGCGCGATACCGACGATCTTGTTGATCACTTGACCGGTCAGGTCGTGAAAATCCTGTGCCAGCATGATGTCGGTGAATAGCGCCGAAGCCTGCCCTGTGCGCTCCGGCAGTTGGTTGAGGAAGGTCTGGGTATCGAGGGCATATTGCTTGAACTCGTCGACACTGGTGGTGCCGGCAAACACCGCCTTCCACTTGGTAGCCAGCGCCACGGCATCGGTTTCAATTTGCTGCTGGATGCCGGTACCGATCTCGGCCTTGGAAAGCGCCTTTTCAGCCGCCTGACCGGTCAGATTGGCGATGTAGCTCAGCCGCGAACGCGCGTCCGGCAGTTTGCCCACGGCTGCGTCAATGCTTTTGTCGTAACCGAGTTCGCGCAAAGCGTCGTGCAGGTTGCGCGTGAGGTTGCCGACGCGCTGAAACACGTCGTAGGGTTCCTTGGAGCCGGCCTCGGCATCTGTCGCGGCAGTTGCCGGTGGCGGTGTCGCGACCGCGGTGGCCGGTGTTGCGGTATCCCGCTTGGCGGCAATCTGCTCGAACAGGGCTTCGAGGTCTTCGGTTTCGTTTTCGACAACACTGCTCATCGCTTCACCCCTGACCTTTCATTTTTTCGATGATCTTGTTGACCTTCTCCTCCAGCGTGGCCTTGGTGAAGGGCTTGACGATGTAACCGGAGGCGCCGGCCTGGGCAGCGGTGACGATGTCCTCTTTCTTGGCCTCGGCCGTCACCATCAACACAGGCAGATGCTTGAGCGCCGCGTCGGACTTGATCTGGGTCAGAAGCTCAAAGCCATTCATGTTCGGCATGTTGATGTCGGACACGACGAATTCGAAGTTTCCATTCCTGAGTTTGGCTAGCGCCGCCTGGCCGTCTTCGGCTTCGTCGGCGTTCGAGTAACCGATTTCCTTCAGCAGATTGCGCACGATCCGGCGCATGGTCGAGAAGTCGTCGACGATCAGAAATTTCATGTCGGTGCTCATGGGGGTTCCTTGGTTCAGGCTCTTTGCAGCATGCCGGTCAGCATGCGTGCCAAGTCTTCCGGATTGAATTTGGGCACGTATGCATCCACACCCACCTGCTGGCCAAGCTTCTGGTTGGCGACTGAAGACAAGGATGAATGCATCAACACCGGTATGCCCGCGAAACGCTTGTCGTCCTTGATATGACGCGTCAGGACATAGCCATCCATCTCCGGCATTTCGGCGTCGGTCAGGATGAGCCCGATGGCATCACGCACAGGCTTTCCCTCCTGTTCGGCACGCGCGGCGATAGCCTTGAGTTTCTCCCAGGCTTCGCTGCCATTGAGCGCGTACTGGTACGGCAGTTTCATCTTGTCCAGCACCTCGATGATCTTCTTGCGCGCGATGCCGGAGTCGTCGGCGAAGAAAACCGAGACCGGCTTCTCAGATTCGTATGCCTCGAGATCGGGCACTACATCTTCCCCGATGACATTCGACAGGATCTGCTCGACATCGAGGATCGACACCAGCTTGCCATCAGCCAGCTCGGTGATGGCCGTAATCAGCCCGATGGAATTGGCAGCGACGCTCTGCGGCGTCTTCACCTGGTCCCAATCGACCCGCACGATGCGGTCGACATCGGCCACCAGGAACGCCTGGGTATGGCTGGAGAATTCGGTGATGATCAGCTTGGTGCGCGCGCCGTCGAAAGGCATGTTCAGGCAAACCGCCAGATCGATCACCGGCAAGATGCTGCCGCGCAGGGAAATGATGCCTTCGACTCCGGCGGGCATGTTGGGCGTCTTGGTGATCGCCGTGGTTTCGCACACCTCGCGTACCTTGAACACGTTGATCCCGAAGTGTTCGCGCCCTCCCAGCGAAAACAGCAGGAGTTCCATCTTGTTCGACCCGGCCAGCCTGGCTTTCTGGTCGATCATGTTCATGAGCTTGAAGTCGCTGTGACCCATCGGGTTCTCCGTCTGGTGATAGTTGATTTGATGAAAATGATTACGGCGTTGACCGTGTTTACGGCAGCAATTCAGCGAATCGGAGCGCGCAATAGCGAAGTTGATCCTGGCGTGGCCTGGGGCGGCGGTTCGACCGCTTGCGGCCGCACGACCGGTGTGGCCAGTACCGCCGGTGCCAGGGCCTCCGCAGCCAGATC
>JBJXGQ010000528.1:0-2895 GCA_046160525.1 Burkholderiales bacterium | reverse complement strand
GCCCTTAGCATCAGGATGAGAATTGCTCACGCGGAATCACAGGCTGATCGATGTGCGGCGCACTCGATCCCCGCCTTTGAGAATGAACCGGCGGTCCTTGGCTGGGATCGACTCTGCCTCCGGCTCGGTGGTCAGCCTGTTCCTGCGCGGGTATGATTTGCCGACCGCGAGATAATACCATGTGTAGCGATATCGCTTCTCTTTCTCCGTAAGCGGTTTCAACACGGCCAAATCCAAGACCAGTCCCAGACAAGCACCCGCTGGCAGATGATAGATTCCGGGTCGCTCAAAACCCTGCTGCACCGTCACCTCGATGGTCCCTGGAAGGGGCTCGCCAAAATGGGGCAGGTCTCGCGGATGCAGCGAGGGCTCTGAAACGCATCCCGTTGTCATCAAAAGAAGACAACACAAAACCAAGTGCTGCCAGCTTTGAGACTTAATCAATTCCTGCGAACGTTTGATGGCGCGGTCTGTCAGCGGTTCATCTGACAGATACGAAACCTGCCAAGGAACCCCAAGGCCACCAGCACGAGCTGCCATAACAAGTTTGTTGAGTCTTGAGCCAGGCTTTCCAGGCTGATTTTGAGCGAGCTTGGACATGCTGCCAGTTTAGAGTCCGGCTTCGGATTTGGCAACTCTCCTTCAATCCTCGACCACCACCGGGTTCTTCGGCTTGAGCGCAAAATAGAGCACCACGCTGATGAGCAGGATGGCTCCGGCGATGAGTGGGGCGGGGCGTTGGGCGTGGTCGGCGCTGGTGATGGCGCTCTGCACGCGGACGACGATGAGCATGGCGCAGACGAGGGCACCGAAGACGGGGACGAGCAGCGGTGGCTCAAAGCCACCACGTGGCTCACCAGGGCGGCGTTTGAGGACGACGAGGGAGATGTTCACGGTGGTGAAGACGATGAGCAGCAGCAGCACGGTGGACTCCGCGAGTTGCTTCACGCTGCCGCTGAGGATGAGCAGCGAGACGATGCCAAACAGCACCACGACGGCGATGTGCGGGCTTTTGCGCACGGGATGCACGCTGCCGAGCACGGCGGGCAGCAGGCCCTGGCGGCTCATGCCGTAGAGCAAGCGCGATCCCATGAGGTAATTGAGCAGCGCGGTGTTGCCGATGGCGAAGATGGTGATGGCTCCATAGACCGGTTTGATGCCGGTGAACCACGGTGCGGCACGGCGGGCCACTTCCATGAGCGGCGCATCGCTTTTCGCGAGTTCCTGCCACGGCACGACGGACACGGCGGTGATGGCGACGGCCATGTAAATGCACGTCGCGAGGATCATGGCACCGATGAGTCCGAAGGGGACGTTTTTGGCGGGGTTTTTGACTTCTTCGCTGACGTTGAGGATGTCTTCGAAGCCGATGAAGGAGTAAAACGTGAGCACCGCGCCCTGCATGATCAGCGCAAAGGTGATGCCGGAGCCGACGCCGCCTTCCACGGTATCGCCGGGTGATTGAAAGTAGTCCACGCTGCCCCAGTAGCGCACGCCGACGGCGATGATGAAAAGCAACCCGCTCGCCTCGATGACAGTGCAGAGGATGTTCAGCCACATGCTCTCGCGAATGCCACGATAAATCACGCAGCCGACGAGAAACACGACGCCGATGGACATGAGCTTGATGGCGGTGTCATCAAGCGTGAGTGCGAACAGTTCGCGAACCTGCCCGATGATCGCCTGCGAGCCGGTGGCCATGCTGGTGAGCCCGCTCATCATCACGGCGATGCCGATGACGTAACTGAGCAGCGGTTTGCGCAAGCTACGCTGCGTGACATACGCCGCGCCGCCGGCTTTCGCGTAGCGTCCGCCCACGCAGGCATATGAGAGGCCGGTGAGCATGGCGCCGATCATCGCCATGAGGAAGGCCAGCCACACCGCATTGCCCAAACCTGCGGCGGCTTTGCCGATCAGCGCATAAATGCCGGCGCCGAGCATGGAGCCGAGGCCATAAAACATGATCTGCCAGCCACCGATGGTCTGGGCGAGGGCGGGCTGCTGTGGCGGGGATTTAGGATCGGACATGCTGCGCTACTAGCCGAGATCATGCCGTGCGGGAAGGCAAAAACGGATGGTCAGGCCCGCGGATGAAATTTCCGATGCGTCTCCTTCAACCGCGCCTGATCGACGTGGGTGTAGATTTGCGTCGTGGCGATGTCCGAATGGCCGAGCATCTCCTGGATGACGCGGAGGTCGGCACCGTGATTGAGGAGATGAGTGGCAAAGCTGTGGCGCATCTTGTGCGGGTGGATGTGCTGCTCCAGGCCGCAGGCAGCGGCACGCTCGGTGAAGATGAGGCGGATGCGCATCGGGCCGAGTCGTTGCCCTCGAACGGAGAGAAAGATGTGGCTGGAGCTTTTCGCCTTTACCAAGGTGGGTCGTGCGTGCACCAGGTAGGCCGCGATGGCCTCCCGGGCTGCACCGCCGACGGGAATGAGGCGCGTTTTGGCCCCTTTGCCCGTCACACGGATCCAGCCCTCCTCCATGCTGAGATTCTCCAACCGGGCATCGAGCAGCTCGGAAAGCCGCAGGCCGCTGGCGTAAAAGAGCTCCAGCATGGCCCGATCACGACGGTCGAGCGGCTTGGTGCCGTTGATGGATTCGATGAGGCGGCGTACGTCGTGCTCGTTCAAGGTATCTGGCAGGTGCTGTTCGGGGCGCGGAGGCAGGATGGCATCGGCGGGATCGGCCGGGATGTGTTTTCGGGCGGCAAGCCAGCGGAAGAAGATTTTGATCCCGATGAGCTCCACGCGTGCCGAGGAGGTGGCGAGGCCGTCTTTTTTCCGGCGGGCGAGGTATTCCGTAATCTGGTCCGTCGTCACCTGCGCAGGGGATTTGGAGGCATGCACCTGCTTGTACCACGACGCGAAGGCCTCCAGGAACCGCCGCACG
>JBJXGQ010000527.1:0-2979 GCA_046160525.1 Burkholderiales bacterium | reverse complement strand
TCAAAAGCAGCGCCAGCGCGCGGTAAATCCAGACGTCCCAGGCCGCGCCCGCCAGAAGCGGCGGCGCAATCGCCACCACAATCGCCAAGCCCACAATGACCGGCATGTAGATGCGCGCGAAATTGTCAATGAAGCGCTCGACGGGCGCTTTGCTGTCCTGTGCTTCTTCCACCAAGCGCAAGACGCGCGCGATCGTGTTGTCCTCCGCGCTATGCGTCGCCTCGACCTTGATGGCGGCGTCTAGATTGATCGTGCCCGCATAAACAGTCGCGGCCACCTCTTTCGCACGCGGCACGGACTCGCCATTGATCGGCGATTCATCGACGCTTGTTGCGCCCTCAATGATAATCCCATCGCACGGGATCCGGTCGCCCGACCGAACAAGGACGCGCTGACCTGGAACGAGCGTCGCGGCCGGCACCTCCCGCACCACCTCGCCCTCGATCAATTGCGCCGAAACCGGCGCCAAAGACGATAAGGCGCTAATGCTGCGGCGGGCGCTCGCCGCCGCAACGCCTTCCAAGAACTCCCCAACGCTAAACAGAAAAACGACCATCGCCGCTTCTTCGGCCGCGCCGATCACCAGAGCGCCGAGCGCCGCGATCGTCATCAGCATTTCGATCGTTAAGACAGACCCGGCGCGCGCCGCTTGAAAGGCGCGCCATGCGACCGGCACGAGCCCCAGCGCCAAAGCGACGATGAACGGCCAATGACCCAAACCGAGTCCAGCCCACTCCGCCGTGAAGGCCGCGGCAACGGCCATGCCGGCGACCAACATGATGGCGCCTTTGGGCGTCCGCCACCACGGACGTTCCACGCTCCGCACCGGTGCCCCATCCAATCTCTGTTCCCGCCCCGGTCCATCGGCCGCGGCCATATATCCCAAGGCCTCGATTGCGTGCTGAAGCGAGGCCGCACTGCGCAACCGCTTATCATGACGGACGCCGACGGCGCCTCCCTGGACGTTAACAGTCACCTGCGTAACACCCTCGATCCGGCGCAGCGCCGTTTCGATTTTATGTGCGCAACTCGCGCAATCCATGCCTCCAACACGAAAGCGCAACAGCGCAGGCCCCGCATCGGCCTGGACGGGGGACCGGGTTGGGTTGGCAAACGTCGGCGTCATGTCAGGGCTCCGTATTTCTTGTCCTAGCGGACGTGATGGAACCTTGATACAAGCTATAGTGACTAGAGCTTCAAGAGGAAACATTTGCCGTGCCGTCACGTCCCTCATCTGTCCCCCACGACTATGCTATTGGCGATCTCGCCCGCGTCGCCGGGACCAAGGTCCAAACCATCCGCTATTATGAACTGCAGGGTCTTTTGCGGGCCCCTGCCCGGACTCATGGCAACCAACGCCGCTATGCGCAATCTGATCTCGACCGGCTCAAATTCATCCGGCACGCCCGAGAGCTCGGTTTCGCGCTCGACGACGTGCGATCGCTTTTGCAGCTCGCCGCGCATCCCGAAAAACCTTGCGCCGAGGCCGACGCGATCGCGCGAGCGCAACTCCTCGACGTCGAGCGCAAAATCGCCCGGCTCAAAAGTCTGAAGACCGCGCTGACAAGGATGGTCGTGGCGTGCAAGCATGGCGATGTCCGGACGTGCAGGATTATCGAGACCTTGGCCGACCACGACCTTTGTACAGGCCCCCACGGCGCCGAAGAAGATGTTTCCCTGGCTCTGTCGCGCAGACGCCGTAAGCAATGATCGCCTGGTCTGGCACCGTTTCATCCGGACCAGGCTGGGTCGCGTTTCGTGGCGCGAGCGCGCAAAACGCCTTCCACGCCCATCCGGCGCTTCAACTGACGCTGGGCTTCGCCGGCGACGTCACAATCTTAGGCCCCGAAGAGGCCGAACATCGTGGCAAAGCGGTTCTCATTCACCCCGGCGTTCGCCATCGGCTCATGCCGCATCGCGATGTCGCTGTGGTCCTGATCCAGCCAGCCTGCGTCCTTGCTGCGTCCATCCTTGCACGGGCGCCTACACAGCCCATTGCAACGCTGGACATGTTTTGGCACACGGCATTCAACGATCGCTTCGCGACCCTTTCGCTGAGTCCTCATTTGCGCGCCGCGCTCCCTGCACTCGACAAAGCCTTGGACGCGCTCCGATCCGCAGGCAGCGACTTCAGCATCGAAACCGCCGCCCGTGCGGCAGGTTTATCGCCCTCGCGCTTGCGCGTGATCGCACAGAAGCATTTGGGTCTTTCCCTGTCGCAATGGCTAACATGGCGAAAGCTCGAACGCGCCTGCGCCGCCTTAGCGCGTGGGGCTTCGCCGGCTGAGGCCGCCATTGACGGCGCGTTTGCCGACCAGGCGCATCTGACGCGGACCATGCGCCGCATCCTCGGCATAACGCCCGGCATGTCGAGAGCCTGGCGACAGGACATGCCCGCGCACGGCTAAGACCAAGCGAAACGTTCAAGACGCGACGACGCCACAGACGCATGGTGCGACCATTGCAACCACCGCAGGTGAACCATGGCAGCCAACGCATATGCCCAATATCGCATTGAGTTAGAAGCGGCGGCCAATGCCGAAGCGTCCGGCGACTTGGACGCCGCGATCGGCCATCTGGAACGCGCTCATATCGTCGGCCAGCGGTACCTCGCCGCCCATCTGACGACCCATTGGCGCATGCTCCGGATCGCGCGGGCCCAGAATGATGGTCCCGAAATACGCGGCCAAGTTATTCGCTTAATCGCCGCCGTGCCGGGCTATGTTTTCGGTTGGGTTCCGGTTGGCAATACGGGCGGCACCAATGTATCCGCCCTTCAACCTATGCCTGTTCCGCCGGATTTGGCGCCGTACTTTCAAGGCTACAGCGTTTGGGCCGGGGTCGCGTGGCGCGCAGGACTTGCCATAAGCAGCCTCTTCATCTGGTACAATTGGGGCTAAGACTGTGCGGAGCGCTCTGGCCGTCGTCTAACGGTTGCCAAGGCTACAGGGGCTACAGGCGACAGCCGGTCACACGCCC
>JBJXGQ010000526.1:0-3482 GCA_046160525.1 Burkholderiales bacterium | reverse complement strand
TATCGCGTCACTCTGCAGCTTCTCGAGTCACCGCCTCAATGGAACCAGGCTGTGCGAGGGACGGTGTTGGTAGAAGGCCCTCGTATCAGCTTTGCCCAACGGCTGTGGGAACAGAGCGCCCGTGTCTTCATTCGTGAAAGTGGTGCGTGAAAATTGGGCATCCGGGCACTCCTGTAATTTCCTTCCCTCTTTCAAAGAGCAGTAGCGCAAATAACAAACAAACAAATAAGTGATGCCTTGGACAAAAATCTGTGTTCAGCGGCCATTCCTTGTTCCAGAATGACATGTAAATGGCTGGTAAATAAGACGAATTTTATGAACTTAATGGCATCGTCCTTGCTAGTCTCTTATGTGATGAACTAGGAACCGACTGCCCCGCTACGTAAACTGTTATGCGTATACTGCGTAGAAAGAAGAAGCCGGCCGCCAGCCCAGCGCGGGACAAGCATCTCCACGTAGTAGGTAAGGGGTCTGTTACCACATCCGACTCGAGCGTTGTCGGTACCTTGCTGTCGCTCGAATCTCGCCTCATGTTCGATGGCGCTGCAGTGACCACGGCCGGGGCCGTGACGGCTGAGCAGTCTGCGCAAATCCAGGCCGAAGCATCGTTGTCTGACGGCTCAACGGCGGCCGATATCATTCCTGCAGCGCCGACAGGCGAACCGCAATTCACCACAGACGAGCAAGCGCTGTTCGACGCGCTGGCGGCCTATGATACGTCGGCGGCCCGTCAGGAAATCGTTTTTGTATCCTCCAGCGTTCTCGAATATCAACAACTCCTCGACGGCATCAGCCCCAATGTCGAAGTTATCATCCTCGACCCTGCCCGTGATGGCATCGAGCAGATGGCGGAGGCGCTGGCCGGTCGTACAGGGATCGATGCGATCCACTTAATTGGTCATGGGACAGAAGCAGAGATCGAGCTCGGGTCGAGTTCGCTGACACAATCTTCGATCGGCACACAATATGCCGAGCAGCTTCAACGGATTGGCACGAGTCTTTCGGCAGAAGCCGACATTCTGATCTATGGCTGCAACTTCGGCCAGGGCGAGGCTGGACAGGCAGCCATCCAAACATTGGCGGCTCTGACGGGAGCCGATGTCGCGGCCAGTACCGATGCCACGGGGCATGTCGAACTTGGCGGCGATTGGAATTTGGAAGTGCAAACCGGTTCGATAGAAACAGAGATCGCCATCGATCAGGCCGCGCAAGACAACTGGAGTGATCTCCTGGGGGTGGTGGATTGGGATTCGCAGACCTGGACCGCAGGCTCTACCCCACCGGTCAGTCAGGTACTGACGCTCAGCGATGGCAGTACCGCCACTGTGTCCATTACGCAGAACGGCACCGGGGTGTTGACCAGTGCTGCTACCAGCAACACTTATACCGGTGGACTCATTCCGGCGCAAAATGCCTTGCAGTTGGGTATGAACATCAATCCTGCAACCGAGACTATCACGGTTAGGATCGATTTCAGCAGTCAACCGGGAGGGAGTGTCAACAACGTCAGTCTCAGCCTATTCGATGTGGATAATAACGAGTTTGCAGTTTTTAACAGCAATGTCGGGAATCCTACATCGGCGACAACCAGCACGACCAATATCTTCAATGGCACCAACAGGGTGTCAGGTATCGGCCTAGGCGCGAATCAAACCACCGGCGATGGAAATACTACGGTCACATTTGCAGGTACGGGCATCACATGGGTGGAGTTTACCTACGGCAGTACCACTGTCGCCACTCCAATCGTGATATTGCACGACATTCTCTTTAACAGCACGGTGGCCGGCGGGCCGACCCTGGACCTGAACGACAACGATGCGAGTCAGAGCGCGAGCGACAACTTCGACGATACGGCGCCGTTTACCGCGGCATATAACAACGCCTCCGGCGGTACGGTTCCTTGGGCCACGAACTGGATAGAGGTTGATGGTGTCGGCGCGGCCCAAAGCGCGACAGCGGGCGAAGTGCAAATTGTAGATGTGGATGCTACCGCGGGAGTTGATGGAGAGATACGCATTGGCCGCGATACCGGCGTGGTATCCAGTATCCAGCGAGCCGTGGATCTGACCAACTACATCAACCCCACGCTATCGTTTGATTACCGCACCAGCAACACGTTGGAAAATGCCGATACATTAGTCGTCGAGGTGTCCGACGATGCCGGTGTCACTTTCACGACGCTGCAGACCTTTACAAATGATAGTACAGGCACGGCGAGCCTGAGCTTGGCCGGATTTGAATCCGCCAATACGATAATCCGCTTTCGCGTAACCGGCGGCTATACCGCTGCGGACGAGTTCTTCTTTGTCGATAATGTCACGATCTCGGCGGAGCCCACCGGCCACACGGCTGCTTATACCGAGGGCGGTAGTGCCGTGGGCATCAGCGACACCGACGTGGTAATTACCGACGCCTCCAGCGCAAATATGAGCGGTGCCACGGTCGCCATCGCCAGGAATTTCACCGCAGGCGACACCCTGTCATTCACCAACATAGGGAACATCACCGGCAGCTATAACGCGCTGACCGGCGTACTCACGATTACCGGCGTGGACACCAGAGCCAATTACCAGACCTTTATTTCCTCCATTCAGTACAGCAGCACCAGCGATGATCCCACGGCGGGTGGAACCCGGACAACCCGCATGATTTCGACTGTGGTGCAAGATCAGACCACACAGCTTCCCAGCAATACGGCGCTGACCACTGTCACCATCACTGCGGTGAATGATGCGCCCGATATCGTTGATGCAACAGTGAATATCAATGAGAACAGCGCCAACGGCACCGCTGTATACGATGTGAATGATTTCTTCACAGGAACGGACTTGGATCGCGAAGGGACAGCGATCAGCTACAGCATTACGGCGGGCAACACCGGCGGTGCGTTTACCATCAACCCGGCCACCGGCCAAATCACGGTGAACAGCAGTGCTGTGCTGAATCGCGAGAGCATTTCGAGTTTCACTCTGACGGTGCAGGCAAGCGATGGAACATTGACGGATACCGCTACTATCACCATCAATCTGAACGACGTAGACGAATTTGACGTCGGTCCGATTACCGATACCAATGGTACGGGAAATTCGGTGGATGAGAATGCGGCTACAGGTACGCTGGTGGGCATCACTGCCTCCGCCAGCGACGCGGACGCGACCAACAACACCATCACGTACAGCCTGACGAACAATGCCGGCGGGCGGTTCCAGATCGACAGCGCAACCGGTGTGGTAACAGTGCTGAATGGGGCGTTACTCGACTATGAGAGCGCGTCGTCCCACAGCATTACGGTTCGGGCCGATAGTGCGGATGGTTCCTTCTCGACGCAGATCTATACGGTCAACGTCAACAACGTCAACGATGCGCCGGCGAACGTGGTGCCGGGCCCGCAGACGGTGGCGGAGGACACGGCGCTTTCGATTGCGGGGGTGAGCGTCACCGATGTGGACGGCAATTTAGCGACGACGCAGCTGACGGTG
>JBJXGQ010000525.1:0-2932 GCA_046160525.1 Burkholderiales bacterium | reverse complement strand
CAAGTAATCTAAGGAATATTGGGAAAGCTGAGGCAGAAGGCTGCGAGCCATTTCACAAGTGCATTCCCCATTACCAAATTCCCAGGTTATTCCTACCTTTTGGCAACTGTTGAGTAAAATTCGCCGATCGTGTTCTGCGTTATGAAAAACCAATTTTTGGTTCACACAATGGCGCATTACCTCAGTTATTACAGTGGATAGTAATTGTCGAGAAGACACAGAAGCATCGTAAACTATCTTACCCTGGGAATCAACTAAAGCGATCTCTGTAAGAACAGGATTTCCTTCAGTATCAATAACAAGAAATGAATCAATTGTTTTGAGCAATTTTGCCCAAATGCTTGAACATTAATACACTAGAGCGATCGTGAAATCCCTGCTTATGATAGAAATCAATTGCTCCAATAGCTTCTAAAATTAGGGTTTGTTTACCTTGACTGCGACAAAATGCCTCCATAAATTGGAGTGCCGCCAAACCTATTCCCTTCCCCTGATAGAACGATCGGATGTACAGTTCATCTACACCTGCAATCTCACCACCAAGTTCCAGACTGAAGCTAAAGGTAACTACACCATAACCTATGGGCAATTCCTGAAGATATACAATCCAAGCTATGCCAAATTCAGGATGGGCAAGTAAATTATTTAAAGCAACATTTACCTGTTTAGAAAAAACTAAATGGTGGAATTGATAAAACTCTTCCATCATTTCTGCCAAAACCGATCGATGTTCTGGACGAGCTAATAAAAAACTGGGAATCATTAAATCGTGGAAATTTCTTTATCTTTTTCAGCTTGGACCTGATCCAATTTCTTAATATATTTCTCAGTCAGTTTATCCACCTGTTCGTGGAACTTCTTTGCTTCATCCTCAGAAATTTCTTTGGCTTTCTCCTCTTTTTTGATGATATCCATCGCATCACGACGTACATTGCGAATCGATACCTTGCCTTCTTCAGCCAGCTTTGCCACAGTTTTGACCAGTTCCTTGCGGCGCTCCGAAGTTAGGGATGGAATATTAAGCCGGATACTACTACCATCGTTATTCGGGGTCAAACCGATATCGGATTCACTAATCGCGCGTTCAATCAAAGCGATCGAATTCCGATCGAAAGGCTGAATCATAATCGTGGAAGCATCGGGCGTAGAAATCCCAGCCAAAGACTTGAGAGGAGTGGGGCTGCCATAATATTCGACTGCAATCCGATCGAGGAGTGAGGCATTGGCTCTACCCGTGCGCACAGTGTTGAAATTGTTTTGGCTGGCCTCAATGCACTTTTGCATCCGCGCTTCAATATCTTCCACTTTCACGAGTGTTTCCTCAAAACTAAATCCATCGCCAGTTTATCGCAAAGATGCTACAAATTTCCAAAAAATCAGAGCAATTCCGCAAGATTAATCGCCTTCCCTGTGGCTACCGATCGCTCTGCGGCACAGGATACCTTGAGGGCAAGTAAAGAACTGGAAGGATGGGTATACAGCGGCGTCCCTTGTAAAAGGTGAGCCACAATTTGGTTAGTATCTATTTGAAATAAGCCCCGTGATGTCCCCACGGTTAAAGCCACTTCTCCTTGCTCTGTCATCAGGGTTCCGGCATCGCTACTAAAGAATAGCCCCCCCTTGCTGCCCTGCACTTCTAGCACCCGCGAGGATTGCCAACAGTTCGCTCCTTTGCTGTAATGGATATCGGCCAAGATGCCGCAGGCAAACTCCAGTTGAGCTTGACAGTAACAGGAACTAAACCGATCGGGAAGGTTGTCGCCGGTATACCGCAATTGACAAAAAATCTTGGTCACTTCCCCCCAAACCGCAGTGAGGCGATGAATTCGTGATAAAGCTGCCGTCAAAGGAAATCCATACCGATCGGGTTGATAAGTCCACTTATTGGGCGGATGGCGCTGAGGGCTTTTGGTGGTGTATTGCACATAATCTACAGTACCGATCGTGGGAAGTTGGGACACCATAGCCTGATGAACTCCCCCCAACAATTCAATGTGTTCGATATGAAGTAGTTTATTTTGAGCTTGAGACAGTTCCCACAGTTCATTTCCTTCCTGCCATTGCAAGGCTAGGGGATATTCCACCACTACATGTTTCCCTGATTCCAAGGCCATCCGTACCACTTTGGCATGTTCGGCATTGACATTAGCTACAACAATCAGATCAACATCGTCTCGACTAACCAAGTCCTGAATCTGGTTAAATGCTAAACAATTAAATTGATCAGCCAGAGGATTTACCCGATCGGGAGCCCCAGCAAATCCAATTAATTTTGTATCTGGACGTTGGTGGAATAATTCGCTCCGCAACTTGGCAACAAAACCAGAACCGATAATGCCAACATTAAGCATTGGCTCTAATGAATACGGCGGGAGCGCGAGGGGGGCAAACGCTTGATGCGGGTATAAAATAGGCGACGATTACTGGTGCGGTTCGCCCAGAGTGCAAATTTTTCCCAAAGAGGCTCAGGAACAAAGCGATTACCTAAGTAGGAAAAAGCCAGGATGACCGAAATCGGTAGTAAGGAATGACTATCACGACCGCCTACAAATAACAATAAAGCGGAGGTCACGATCGTGGATAGAAGAAAGAACTGCAATTTCGACATAGCAACCCATCTTAAGGAGCATGTTACTAGTATACACAGTTTGACTATGGCAATTTCACTTCCGTCGTAGTTCCTTGAGTGTCGAGGCTCAGCACCTTGGCCACAGCATGAATATTGGCGGTTTGCCAAGCAGTTTCCATGGCTTTTCCAATAGATTCAGATAGTTCACTCCATCCCACTGCCAAAAGAGTCGGGCCTGCCCCACTAATTACTACCCCTAAAGCGCCTGCCTCTATTGCAGCTTTTTGCACTTCTCCCATTCCTGGGATCAAACATTGACGATAGGGTTGGTGCAATTTATCCCTACCTCTGGACCTAGCCCGG
>JBJXGQ010000524.1:0-4642 GCA_046160525.1 Burkholderiales bacterium | reverse complement strand
CGATGTTGAAGAAGTGGAGCGAGTTTCGTTGCTGCCAGTGCCCTGGCCAAGTGGGTATGCAAGGCCATATTACTAGTTGGGGTTGCTCCGCGCACATGACCCCACCAGCGAACGCTCTTCTCTCTTGTGACACTGATGGGGATAATGTTGCAGTTTGTTGCATGCATGCATGCGTGCGTCAACTCGAGAGCATGGGTTGTGTTGGTGTTGGTTGCTGCACACAATGCCTTTGTGCGTGCGTGCGCGTGTGTTGCGTGCGTGTGAGTGCTGCGTTGCACACTGTATGAACACCGGCGTAAAGCGCATGATTCACAGAATTGGCTTACTGCCGCACTACTCACAAGCGATTGGCGTATCACATACACACACACCCTTTGTTACGTTGGCGCTGACACTGCGGTAGCCATGGTGAGCACCCGCATGCTAACGTTTGAGAGACCGTGTCAACACGCAAAAGTCGCGAGTTTTGCTAGGTTGCGCTTGTTGCTGGGTTCTGTGTGTGCGTTTCTCATGGTCTGTGCAAGCCAGACTCATCCGCATGCCTTCTCTCTGCTTTTTCTTTGTAGCTGGGATGCATTTCTACATGTGCCGTGAATTCTGTGGTGTTTGGCACATGCGGTTTGAAATGCTGCGGCGTGCGCCACGTGTATTGTGTTGTGCGCGAGGTTGTGCGCATGTGGGCGAGCGTGCGTGCGGCACCGAGGCGGTGTACAAACAAAAAACGCGTGCTTACCATGCTAGCACCAAGCAAAACCCCCACAGACTACCACCCCACCCCACAACAAGATAGGGACAAGCATGACGCGACACTACGTTGAGACCAGCCATGACAACTTGCGCACCACATTCGGGCGGCGGTCACCGTAGTCGTACAGCAGCTCCTCTCCCGCTAAAATGTCCTGCACAAGCCAAAATATATCAGCAAATAGGAGTACACAAAACTATTGCCGCAACAAGCATCATGTTCCGCACAGCCAGTGACAAAGTCACCAACAGCACAAACAACGCACCCGCATGGCTCGAAACAGAATTCCACGCGTTCCATCGGCCATCCGGGATGTTGTGGCACGAAGGTTGGCTCGCAGGACGCTGTGGTTGATTTTGTAGCTCACGTCCAAGCCGTCGCCAGGATCCACGGCAAACCCACGCGCAAAGAAAATCACACCGCGTGGGTGTGCCTTGGGATACTGCAACAAGAAGCTGCATCAAACATCCAATAAGAAACAACAGAGATGTGAACCCGGCAAACAACCAAAACACCCGTACGCACCTGCGTTCGCAATTTGTCGCGTTTGTTGGCCTCTGCCGTGGTGATGGTCTCCCCGACGTAACGCACCACAACATCGCCCGCAGAGAAGCTGCGCAGACAAAAAACACCGACGCCGCACAGCTTTGGAATCTTGCGAACTTGCAGTCCTTGACCCGCGACATCCTGAGGGATGTAAGTGGAAAGGAACGAGCAAGCAAAGTTGCAGTTGGTGATGGACAAAGAGCGATTGCAAACGCCACGTACCAGTGTGCTCTTGCGCTTCTTCTCCGCCAACAACCACCGCCGTGTTGCCTCCCTGCGCTGCAATAACAAAGAGTCACACCGCGGAAAGAAGGATGAAAAACAAAACCACCATTCTGCACGAGGTCAAAAAAAGCGAACATACCCGCTGCTCTGTGCGAGTTGGTTCACGTTTGGTGGCGCGACGCGCTGCCCTCGCCATGTTGAACTCGGGGCGCCACAAAAATTGGCGCGCAGCAGGGCCTTCGTTCGCCGCACCATGCCAACACGGTTCCAACCATGCCAACACGGTTCCAACGGTATTCCATCCGTGTTCATCCGTGTTGTCTCAATTCCGGCATGGCCGCCGCCAGCAGCAGCAATACGTTGTCGCCCAAGGGCTCATGGGCCCAACGGGCTGTGGCCAACTTGCTGGACCACAACACCCGGATGATGTGGAACCCAAGGTGGGTGGAAGAGTTCGACAACATGGACTGGAGCAGCGTTGCCCCGTTGAGGAAGCCGGCCAATGGAAAGGCGCTGGTGCTGCCGAAGAGCGCGAATGTTTTCAACAACGGGAGCAAGGCCGCAAACAAGGCGCTGAAGGGCGGCTGGTTTGCCTATGGATGGGACCATCCACCAGGAGAGGGACGCGCCGAGGGTTGCAACGGCAGCTGCTGTCCGCCACTCGGGATGGTCGACATTGCGGACAGCGACTCGGAGGAGGAGTTCGCAGTGCCAGGATTCAAGCGGGCATCCGGCACCGACTATGGCCTTATGGACAACGACAGCCCCGCGCAGTGGAGGTTTGCCCGCGCCGCCATTTTCCGTTTTCTCCCGGAGCAAGCCGCAGCTTGGGGCCAGCCGGTAGCTCGCGGAGCGCCGGCGACGGAAGCACCACCACCACCACCACCACCACCACCAGGAATTGGGCCGCCAGGTGTGTGGATAATCCGCCTGCGACTTGGGGTTTTTGTTTACCTCGCTGTTAGTTGTATTTGCGTTGTTGGTGCTGCTATCCTCTGCTCTGTTTCTCAACCCTGTCGTTTGTTGCAGCGCTCCAAGCTGCGGCACCCGCCGGCGCGCCTTCAGCACGCCAGACGCAGGAAGCTCAACGATCGCGCTCTCGGTCACCAGCTCGACGCGATGAGCGGGGTGCGTTGTTGTGCATACAGTTGTTCCTTGTTATTGGTTTGTAGTCATGACTTTGCTGTTTTCTAACCCTGATACGTCTCTGACACAATCTCAGGTCGGACTCAGCACACAACGTCGCGGAGTACGCACTACCCGGAGCCGCGACGACACCACTCGTCTGATCGCGACGACACTCGCCGGGACCGTCACCGGGACGACCATTACGGCGATCGCGATGATCGTGGCCGTAGCTACCGCTACGACAGCCGGGACTATCGCCGTCATGACGACGACCGCGACGATGGCCATCGGAGCAAACGCTGCGCATCACCGCCACGCCACAACCGCGACAACCATCACGACGCATCGCGCGCAAGCAAACGGCTGTCACCACCAGCATCAACGGCATCCAGCGTTGCAGTGGCGTGTGCTTTGCCATTGCAACAACCAACGGCAGCTGAACCACCACCACCACCACCACCGCGACCACCACCACCACCACCACCACCACCACCACCACCACCACCACCACCGAGCGATGCAACGCCGGAGTTGCTTCGCTTTGTCGTGGGTTTAACAGGTGGACTACTGGCCGTGACCCCGAGGACGTTGCAGCTGAGCAACAGCGCTTGCTTCACCATCCACATGGAAGCGCCACGCCACACCAACGTTCCAACAACTGCGCGGTTGCCCTGGTCGGCCCTGGAGACGACGCCAGTCTCCTCGGCACTCTGCGCCACCATTGTCGGCTTTGGTCGCCTGCTGCGCCTCGTCCTGGATGTGTTGGAGCGACGAAGCAGCATGAGGACCCCCATGACTTGGATGCGCTGGTTGAAGGAGATGGACAACGTTGTGGAGGCCAGCGCTACAGTGTTGCAACAACCCGGAGCCACCATGGCAGCGGCGTTGCAGCAGTTGGCACACGTTGGGGTGGAGTTTGGCCGCACCTGGCATGGCCTTTTCCAGGACAAGCGGCTTTGGACCCCAGTCACAGTGCAGCCCGCGTCGTCAACGGCACTGTCAACAATGGCGGAGGCGGTGATGACGGTGGTGAAGTGGGCCTGGCGCTCGCAAGAGGCCCAACCGCATGCCGCCTGGGCCAGGAAGATGGAGCTGGACAACCTCGCGGCGTTCACGTGGATTTCGTCCGACGTTTTGCGCGACGCCGGCTCAGCTCCTACGGAACCGCAAGTGGCCGTGCTGTTGCTGCGGTTGGCGTTGGCCGTTCACCGGACGACGCTGCTGGTGGGCACGGAGGCGCCGATTCAAGTCTCGTTTCCTCGAGGTCAACAGCGGCGCAGCATGTCGAAGCCATCAGCCGCGGAGTTGGCCGCGGCGGTATGTCCACAGCTGCGTTGGGCGTGCACCGTGAGGATCCAGCTGGTGGATGCGACCGCGCGGACGATCTACGAGGCGTTGCGCGACATGGTTGCAGAGCCACAGTCTGCTGCCGCGACAGCCGCAACGGCCTCAGATCCAGAAGCTGTTCCGCCGGAAGCACCGAGCATGGAGGCTGCTGCCCCTGGTGCTGGGCCCACGATGGACGTATTGGAGGACATTCCTCCCGTGGATGCTGCGTTGAGCGCAGCCTGCGCGGAGTCCACCGTGACGGCGGCCGTCGTGGAGCCCATAGCCGTGGCTGCTGCTGCCGCGATGGATACAACAGCAGCTGTGGAGCCTGCGAGCCACGACGTTTGCGTCGCCGCCTCGCCCGCAGCAGCAATTGTGGATCTCGAAGCCCCAGGGGACATGGCTACCTCAACTGATGCTGTGCCGATGGACGTCGTGGCGACCTTCCCAGCCACGGATGCCACCAGCTCCGCTGTTTGCGAGGCGCCGCCAGTTCACGTTGCCAGCGTGGAGCCTCTCACCATAGCAGCCGCTGCGACGCCTGTGGCTTCCAATGCCTCGGCTCTGACACGGGATCTGTCATCGCCGCCACCAACGACCCTGAGGCCGATGCCCGCCCGCGGATTCGATGCCGTGCACGCCTTGGTGCTGATGTCGTTCTCCGCTGCG
>JBJXGQ010000523.1:0-2973 GCA_046160525.1 Burkholderiales bacterium | reverse complement strand
GGCTAAATTTAGAGCATTGTGGTCATTAATACCTAGCGGTTTTACTACTTCTCTAAATCTATCAATGTCTTCAAAGGATAGAAACACTGGTTTTCCATCTGGTGTCCACAAACCTATTTCTGTTGCAAATTTTTCTGATATTTCAAACTCATTATAAAATGATAACATTCGTTTTTCATATTTATGGATGACATCTGATTCATATTTTAATACATCACAGCCGACACCAAGACAACAATATTGTTTTACGTCAAATGGTGTTACTATTGAACATAGGCACTCTCGACCCTGTTCGTATTTACCAGACTCTAGTGCTTCAACCCACTTTGTTTGTAATTCGCCTAACATTTAATTCTCCTTTAATTTACTATTACCACCTTAGTAAGACTATTGAATTCCTCAACATTATCATCATCTTCATTGTATTCATCATGACCTTCACAATAGTCCACTAGATTAGCATACACGGATTCTACGTAGTAGTCTGAAAGATCGCAGTATACAACGCCGGGTTCAAGACCCACCTGATGATATTCATTACCTTCGTCGTCTGATGAATATATCAGCGGAAGATCGCCGTGTTCGTCATAAATATCTTGTAGAGCAGCAATATATTCTTTTAGTGTAATCATTAGTATTCCTTAATCCAACAAATTAAAAACAGTGGTCCAAATCCAAAACTATGAAGTTCACCATCGTACCAATTTTTCTGATATCCCCATTGCCGTAAAATATGTGTCTTACGCGGGAATAGGTGAAAACTATATGATGTTATCGGCGAGTACCAATGGTCAACTCTTTTCTTTTCCCAAGTTACACTGGCAGTCACTCGGCCAATAACTCTTTCTGAAAAGAAATCAAAGTCAAATGACAACTGAAACAAATTAATACTAAGTCCATGTCTATGGCACTTCAATCGTTTTAGCATATTTAGTTACCTCTAGTAAAAAAGACCATAACCGCCAACGCGAATATTATCTATACTAACAAATTCATATTCAAGACTTGGATTGCCCAACTTGGCTATTTCCATATATAGATTTACAAATGTTTCACAATCCATACGAAACCCATCGTCTATTTCATCAATTGCGAAGAGAGGAAGAAAATGTCTAATAAGATCACTTATATCTTGATTTATTTCATTATCTTCATATTCAGCACATAAATCCCGACACATGTCGAAACCAATTATAATTGATCCTAGATTATGATCATTTTCAATTTCTTCTTTGGTAGACGAAGACTTAATACAAAATTGTTCAAACTTTTCATGACCATCGCCATGATAGTCGCCAACCGTTAAATTAATTAAGTTTTGCATAGCAAATTAGTACCTCGGAGAACATTTGGGACATCTACAAGAAATCATATGTACACAAGCAGAGCCATCTGCCTTTATACCACTTCCATGACATTGTGAACATCCATTATGCGCACATGCTTGTTCCTTTTGAGTCTGAGAATCATTATACTTCTTCCATCGTTCTTTTCGGCGTTCCCAATAATCATACTTTATCATAAGCGTCTACCTTACAGTAAGTGTCATGGTATCTCTTGGTCCTTTCAATACATCCTTGAATATACTCCAAGGTATTTTCATTAGCGTTATCATTCCACTGTCTGGGAACTAAACACCCAATTCCGCCCGCCTTTATAAAGGCGTCAATTTTCTCAGGATTATCATCCACCAAAATGGTGGTATTATCTGCCACCCAATACTTCATTGGTGTGATAATCATTCGGCGTTCAAGCCAAGGAATTTCCCGTCTAATCCAAGCCATTTTACCGGCCGGACACATTATATCTCTAGAAGGAGAAGTACAGATGGCTATATTTTCTCTTCCCACTTCTTTTTCGCAAAGCGAAAGAATCTCTTTTCCGTCGGGCATCCACTCTAGCCAACACCAAAAATCTAATCCCTCACATTTTTCCCAAAATTCTTTCTGAGTTAAATTCCAGTGTTTTTGCAGTGAACAACGATATTGTTCATCAGTTAGCGGAATGCCGTGTCTTTGCGAAGCTCCCTTATTAAAGTTAACAAGAACACCGTCCATATCTAAGGCTATTTTAACCATTCTTATAATCTTCTATTGCCTTCGCAAGCTCGGCAACTTTATCACATGAAAATTCTTGACATCCAACCTTAATTACATTACTAACTTCGGCGATATAATCTTTGTTAAGCTTGACCATGATTGGATCTTTTGGTTTAACAAACACATATTTATCTGTATAAAGAAATTCTAATGGATCAACTAATATAGATTCGAGATGTGAATATGCATTTACACCATGTTCACGTATATTATCGAAAGCAATTTTATGATCCGTCTTTATATGGCCACGTAAAGCATTAAGTGCATAACCACCATCTAATCTGGGTTTAGGATCATATCTTGAATATCCAAGTTCAACAGCTCTTTCGTAGATAGCTATTCTTAGATTTTCCATATTATTACACGGAATAAAATAATACTTTTCTTTCATAATTAACCTTTCAATTTTATTAATCCATACTTACAGGACCAAAATCAATGGCCACTAATTTATTTTTGTAATAACCAACATTCTCATCGTGTAAATCATACCAACACAAACCAGCCGCCGTCAATTTCTCTTCAAGAATATCTATTCTATGATCGAGAGTTGATCCTACTCTTGGTTTATTAGCTAGGCCAGTAGTATACCCGTATATTTTTCCTTTGGTTAGTGGAATTATATCGGCATAATCAAATTCTGTTACTATTATCACAAAACCAGGAATTGATAATCTTCCAAATACTGGCGGTGATAATTCGTGTTCAAACGCTTTCTTTTGTAGGAGAAAAGCATGGTTTCTTTCCTTCTTCGAGGAATACAGCTTTAATCCAATTTCTTTGTTCAGTTTAACGAAGATACATTCACAACCAGATTCGTATTTTTTACTAATTCTCTTGTGAAAAAGTGATATTATTTCAGCTCTATTCATTT
>JBJXGQ010000522.1:0-2977 GCA_046160525.1 Burkholderiales bacterium | reverse complement strand
GATCTTGAGTTTAAAGAGCAAAATTTTTTTGTGACAATCGTTTTGATTGACTACTGGTACTCTTTTTCGTTTCTAACAAGTGTTACACTTCCCGTTTTTCTTGTGCATAGCGTGTTCGATGTTGTCCAACAATTGTGTTGTTTGGTTTGTACCACCAACCACGTACGGTTAAAAACTGTTGAATCGTCCCTCTTGTACGATACAACACACCTGGATCATTGTATGCTTGATGATAGAAACTGTCGCCACCTCCCAATCCTCCTGATGGTGTGGTTGTTGTGACATCACCACCGGACATGACTTCAAGAGGTGATGACGAAGGAGACGATGTATGTGGCATTGTAACGCCATCAGCTGTACTACTTGTGCCCGTCGCCTTCGTCGCAGCGGCTAATGATGCCGCCGTTGCAGCATCTCCCCCGTGATGTTGTTCAGCGTTGTAATCACGATATAATGGCAGGAAAGAGGAATTAGCTTTTGTTCCCGAAGTGGGAGGATCAACCAAACTTGCGCGATTCTGACGTCGATGCAATCGCTGCTGCTGTCTCTGTAATCTCTGATTGGATGTTGTAGCTGCATTCAATGAACTATTGCTACCAACAAAACTAGTACTAAGATTCCCTGTGCCAACAATTCCGCCACCTGGTCTGACTTGATTGAACCCAATCATCGACTTTAAAAAGGATGATATCTGGGCTGACGTAGCTGAAACATAGGAATACACATTTCCACTATTGCTGCTACTGCGACTTGGATGAATCTTGTTAATGTAGCCACTCTTATTGCTGTCATAGTTGATGTTGTTGTAATAAGTTGGTAATAAGGTAGCAGCAGTAGTAGAGTCAGTTTCATGTTCATTATCGGGGATATCGTCATAGTAGGAACTCGTTTTTGATCGATAGTAGGGTCCGTTCCGACGGCGACGGAAAACCCTACTGCGAATATTGCTGAAGAGAGTATTACTTTGGCTACAGAACAAGGATAACGTAGTGATGGCACTTACTCTTAGTTTGTCAATCTGTCGTATACAACGGAAACAGAACCGTTGATAGCAGGTATTTTGTTGTAGTAACGCAAATGCGTATCGTAGTTTTTGATACAACCATTCAGGATTTCTAAAATGCAAACTCACAAGAAATGTAACAACATACAACAATGAAGCATTGTATGCTGTAGTTGCCATTGGCAATCGTTCCGACATTGGTTCATTGGACGAAGAAGATCGGTTGGACGACTTCGTCCTTTTGATTGGGATCAAATATTTTATGACCGCCTTGTTATTGTTAGACATGATAGTTTGTTGTGGTAAAACACCGCCAATGTACAATGGTTGTGTATCAAGTAATACACCAATCATGAATAAAAAAACAAAACCAGTAAACGAAAAACCAGCACATACACCGGCACAACACGATTGTGTGAACATATCTTTCGATGACGACGATGAATATGCGATGCTACTGTTGGGTTTTGTACGGATTCTTCTGATACCAACCCTACGCATCAGTTTGGCTGTTTTCTTATTCTTGGACAACAGTTGTGTATTCTCTTCGTCATCATCGTAGTCGTAATTAGAATCATCATCGTAACTATCATCATCTTTGGAAGAATCATGAACATCGTAACAATCATCGTCATCCTTATTATTCTGCAATAAAAATCCTTGATAATTCTTATCAGGAACATGCAATGGAGTACGGAACACGATATGATAATCTTCTAATCGAGGTTGCTGTTGTTGACTTGTTGCTGAATTCCTCGGTTGTTGCTTTCCAAAAAAATAACTCTCCGATTCTGTTTCTTGCAGCCCTTTTCTTCTTAGATCCATCGTCATCATGGATGATTGTTGTTGCTGTCGGACCGATCCCAATAATTTGGAGTTCCGAAGAACATTGTTACTACATCGAAGCAATGACTGTTCTTGTTGTTGTTGTATCTGTCCTTGAGAATAAGTAGTAGTATTCAAACCAGACGATGACGATAACGCTATCTTCCGTTGTCGTGGTGTTGTATGTGTTGTACCGGTAGTCATTAGAAGTGGCGACGATGCTGTGCCAAGAAATGGTCGACGCTCATCGTCGTCATTATCGTCTTCACGGCTGCTTGTTGTTGCATTCAGCTTTGTATTTTGATTAGTCTGATTCAATGATCCTTTTTTGTGAGACGATGTTAAGAAATTTCCCTCCTCTCCTTCATCATCGTTTTCAAAAGCATTCAACGTGCCGCTTGTCGTATGCGCTGCAGCAACAACATTTGTTGATTCAGATTCAGACCCACGCCGCTGTTGTTGCTGAATGCGTGCTTCTAGAGCTTGTTCTTGATTATTTGGAGAAATAACTGTGTGGCCGCTGGAAACATTGTTGTTAAACTGGATTCTTCTGTTATGGTTGTGGCTTGGAAGTGAATAGGCTTGTGGTGGTTGGTTCAAATTCGGATGTAGTTCAGATTGAGAGTGACTACTATTATTATGACTGTAGTAGTACGAATGATGCTGGTGCTGAATAAAGTTCACATGTCCTGATTCCAATGGCAATGACGGTGTTGTTGGTGTTGGAAATGACACTGGTTGTTGTAGTATTTGGTCATTCGATTCGAAAGTACTCTCGTGATTGCGCAATAATTGGTTGTACAAGTGTTGCTGCTGCCTATGCTGCGTTTGTTCCGCCGGATCTTGTTGTACTGTTCTTGATGTGGTATGTGCAGTTGAAGTTGTTTGCTCAATTTCACAACTAGTATTATTATTGGCAGTTGTACCGAGATTGCTTCGGATCATGCCAGAATGCCAAATAGTGCTTCTGTTACCGGTGGTACTATTGTTGCTACTGATGGATGATGATATTCCTGTCGCTGTTGCTGGTACAGTTCCGCCACTATGAGGACTGTTGCCGCCGGTAGGACTACCGGTTGTACCACCAGAAGCTGACGACATTATCATTGTTTGGCCACAGAACCAGCAATATTGAGCTTTATTGTTGGC
>JBJXGQ010000521.1:0-2765 GCA_046160525.1 Burkholderiales bacterium | reverse complement strand
ACCCGGGATGACAGCCGTAGCTGCGTTTCAAGGTCCAGCCGAAAATCAACCGGCCGGGCTCAGCTGAGCCCGGCCGGGGTAGTCCGTAAGCAAAGTGTCGAAACCCAGTCGCGCTAGCGACCGCGGCCGCGGCCGCCCTGCTGTTTCTGCATCTGCTCCATCGCAGCGCCGAGTTCCTGCATCGACAGGCCGCCATCCTTGTCGGCGTCGATCGCCGCGAAGTTCGCCTTGAACTGCTGGTGCAGCGGGGCAAGGCTGTCGCCTGTCACGTTGTCCGCGCCCTCCTCGGAGTCGAGCCGCAGCTCGGCTTCCTGAAGTTTGCCGTCGCGATTGTCGTCGGCCGTGGTCACAAGCATCGTCTGCTGCAGCTGCGCCTGGAGGTCGTCACGCGGCTTGGCTGCCGTCTCGTCCTTCCAGCGGAACTGGATTGCCGTGAACAGCATCTCCTGGAAGGACTGGTCGCCCCAGAAAACCTTCCGATCGGGATTGGTGAACGGCTTGGTGTTCTCGTAGGCAAGCGCCTTGTTGTTCTTCGTGTTGTCGTACCAGTAGTCGGCAACGAGTTTCGTGCCAGCCGGCAGGTCGATCAGGTCCTTGAAGATGTAGTCACGCTGCCAGTTGAAGTCGTAGTGCGGCATGTTGAGGAGGATTTCCTCCTTGCCGTCCGGATAGATGGCCGTGAGCTTCGAGGCATAGCCGCGATAGTGCGCATGCACTTGCGCCGCATAGATCTGCACGTCGGCCGGGAATTGCACATAGGCCGTCTCGTGGTGGCGCGCCGTATTGGGCGCGATCTCGATCGTCGGGTCAGCGATGACGACCTGACGCTTCATCATCTCCGGGGCTTCGTCCTGGAAGTAGAACGCGATCTTCGAATTGTCGGTGAAGGCCTTGCCGATCGGGGTGTAGTGCATCTGGAACGAGATCGCGCCGCCCGGCGGCACCCATGTCGCCCAGTTCTCCGGCGCGAGGTTGGATTCATTCCCGACGGCGTAGCCGCCCATCGAGATTTCCCAGTCGAAGCCGCGTCCATTCGCCGGCAGCTTCGGCATCCAGCCTGCCAGGATGTGGTGCACGCCCTGCCGGTCGCCCGGCTTGAACGTCGTCGCCTTCAGCCACTTGCCCTTGGTCAGCGGGCTCTTGATCGCGGGAATCTGGTAATCGACCACGCCGGCCGCCGGCACGTCGTAGGCCGGGATGTCGACGACCAGGTCAGGCTCGCCCAGCGGCCAGTCCGGACGTCCAGCCACGCCCTTGACGAGCGGGTCCTCGCCGCCTTCGGCGATATCGCTCGGCGCGCCCGCTTCGATCCAGTGAACCAGCGTCTTTGTTTCCTCGGCCGACAGGTTCTCGTTCTTCAGGAACGCCCGATAGTGATTGTCGGCGTCGAACGGAGGCATCCGGTCACGGCGGATCGCTTCGCGGATCATCGGCGCAAACGTCTTGACCTGCGTGTAGTTGGTCATGTGCCACGGCGCGATGCCGTTCGGCTGGTGGCAGTCGACGCACTTGGCCATCAGGATCGGCACGACGTCGTTGGAATAGGAAATCTTGGCGAACTCGGCTTGCTTGCCGCGATCGGCGAACACGAGTTTCGTGCCCTTGATGTCCGCAACTTCCGGCTTGGCGATCGGCTTGCCGGCCGTGTAGGCGGCCAGCGCCGCTTCAACGGTGTCGGCCGGGCCATGATAGACGATCTCGAAATTCTTCTTCGGATCGGCGATCACCGCCTCGCCCGCATAGGTGAATCCCAGCGCATTGCCGATCAACTGATACTCGTCGTCGAGGATCGGAACCGTAAGGCCATTCGTCTTGGCTTCGGCGGCGATCGTGTCGCGCGTGTCAGCTTCGGCTGAGTTGATCAGGTGGAAGACGACGTCCGGGTTCTTCGCGGCGAGGTCCTGGATCGTCTTCGCGGCAGCGAGCGCGCCCTTGTCGCCATTGATGTGCGAGACGAGAACCACAGCCGGGGTGTGCGTGTCGTACTTCAGGATGTGGCCCATGCCGGTCTGGTCGACGAGCATGTAGTCGTCGACCTTCGCGCCGACGAGTTTGGCGGACGTCTCGCCTGAGCAGGCGGAGAGGACGATGGCGGATACGCTCGCGAGAAGTGCGATCGCTCCGATCTTCTTGTTTTTCAGCATGACGGCGCAGTCTCCCTAGGACCCGATTCAGGGTTAACCTACTCCACATTGACAGTGTCAACAATCAGCTGCCCTAGGGGCGCCCGCATTTAAATTGCGGGTAATGGGCGGCGTTGCCTCCTCAACGCGGCGGAAGCGCCACCGCCTTGCCCTCCTCACGCGGGTCCGCCCCGCCGACCAGTCCCTGCGGCGTCACCAGGATGGCGTGCGTGCCGCTATAGTGCTTGTCGAGCGACACCCGCCAACCCAGCCCGGAGAGCGCATCCGACATCGCCTTGGGCATGCGGTCCGCTTCCACCGAAATCTCCGGCGTGCGCGCGAACACCATGGCCGTGCCCACCGCCTCCTGCGGCGTCTGCTTCCAGTCCAGCACGCCGATGATCGTACGCGAGACCGACGCAATGATCGTGCTGCCGCCCATCGACCCCGCCACCATCACCAGCTCGCCGTCCCTGTCCGTGATGACCGCCGGCGACATCGACGAACGCGGGGCTTTGCGCGGCGCCACTGCATTGGCCACCGGCTTGCCGTCGATCACCGGCTCGAGCGAAAAATCCGTCAGCTCGTTGTTGAGCCAGAACCCGCCCGCCATGCGATGCGCGCCGTATTCCGATTCAATCG
>JBJXGQ010000520.1:0-3273 GCA_046160525.1 Burkholderiales bacterium | reverse complement strand
ACCTTCGTTTACCAAGTTGCTGGACTCGGGGAATACAAAATCCGCCCCTGCATTGAGCAAGGAAAAACTGCTAGAGGTCGCATCCACAGGTACTTTGTCCAGGGTTTGGTAATAGGTTTCGGCTTTTACCCGCCAATCGGTGCCGATTTTTTGGTCGTAGGCCAGTACAAAATGGTTGGCCCTGGTGAAATCGAGGTCTTCATTCGAAGGGACAAAAACACCTGGGCTTGTTTCCTCGCGGAAGAAAAATACCGGAAGTGGTTGCGTCTGATTGTGCAAACCATAGCCGAGGGTCAAAGTCTGACTCGGAGCCAATTGCCAGCTCAGCGCCAGGCGCGGCTCCAGGGCCGCCGTATTGTTGTAATCGAACAATTGGCCGTGCAACCCTGCATTCAAAGTCAGTTTTTGCCCCAGCTTGAATTGCCCCTGAGCAAAAGCTTGCCAAAGCCCCATGCTGCCATTAAAATCACGCACAGTTTGCCAGTTGGGAACATCTTCCCGGCTCAGAACCCGAGTGTCAACATCATTAACTTGTGCCAAAATTCCAGTACGCAGGGTAAACCGAGCATTGAATTTTTGGTTGTAGTAAGAAGACAAAGACCAGGTATCAGTCCGGTCATCCACTTCCACAATTTGACGCCGCTCTGGAACTTCATCATTGGGCAACTGGAATTCATCATAAAGATTACCAGAGGTAGCCCAGGAGGCTACGGTCCGCCAGTAGGCATTTTTGCCAATCACGATGTTGTGGCGCAGGCCCAAAATACCCAAACGAGATTTCACGTAAGAATCCTTGCCCGTTTCGGCAAACAAATCGTCATCATCCAGCTCTTCTCCCAAAAAATCAATATTGCTACTGGCTCCAATGCCGAAGATGGAAAATTTGCCAATTTTGCTGTTGGGCAAATCAAACTTGAAGGATACGTCGCGGTAATTTGGAATAGCAGCAGTGCCTACCGGAATACCTACCACATCGGCCAATTGTACAAAGGAGTTGCGCACGCTAACAATATAGGATGAGTTGTGCTTTTTACTCAATGGTCCTTCGGCCATGGCTTCCAAGCCACTAAAGGCGGCCAATTGGAAGGTATACTCTGCTTTATCCGAGTTGCCACTCCGAAAACCCAGGTCAAACACCCCCGACATGGCATTGCCATACTCGGAAGGGAACGCCGAGGTGAAAAAATCTGAACTCCGCAACAGGTTTGGGTTGATCGCACTTACCGGGCCGCCGGTGGTGCCGGAGGTAGAAAAATGGTTGGGGTTTGGAATCGGAATGCCCTCCAAACGCCACAACAAACCCGTAGGCGAGTTGCCTCGAATGACGATGTCGTTGCGCGAATCGTTGGCAGCAGCTACCCCTGCAAAACTTCCAGCCAGGCGCGCCACGTCATTCCGACCTCCCGAAAAGCGGTTCACCTCTTCAACGTTGAAAGAACGGGCACTGACACTAGCCATATCGTTGTTGGCCTTGTCTTTGTTGACGGCAGCAGAAATCACGACTTCATCCATTTTGACTACAGCTTCTTCCAGGCTAAGTTCAAGTATTACTTCTTTGCCGGCCGAAACCAGCACATTGGGCACCGTGATGCTGTTGTAACCCAGGTAGCTGATCCGAAAAGCCTGACGACCCAGCGGTACCGCTTCGATGCTGAATTTGCCATCCAGATCTGTTACTGCGCCCTGGGCTGGATTGGAATTGAGCAATTCAATGGTTACCCCGATCAGGGCCTGTTCAGATTGTTTGTCGTAAATGATCCCTTTTACCGTTTGGCTATTTTGTGCCCATACAGATATGCCAAAGAGACAGAGGATAAAAAAAACAGTCGAGTGTTTAAGAGCCTTCATAATAATTCTAGGTTTGTATTAGTGTAAGTCGGTGTCGGGTAAGTAGACAGTATTCGGGAAACACCCGTGGCTTACTACGCTACAAAAATGGCAGGATACCAGGCGATAAACCAGCGTTTTGTGCCCAGTTGTACTTTGAATGGAGTGAATTGTAGAATTAAATAGTTGAGTTGTTGATGCAAAAGGCCGTTTTTTGGGCAAAACACAATTTTCACCACAAACAACCATTATTAGGGCATTACAATCTTTATACTTATTATGAAGGATTAGTTTTATCCAAAAAACCAAAAAAATGATCAAAAGAACCTTGTTTGTACTGAGCATTGCCCTGCTGGCCAGCTCTTGTGAAACACTATCCAAACTCGTCACTTCGGTGTACGCTGAACCTACTGAGGCTGAAATTGGCTCCGGCCTTAAATCTGCGTTGGAAATTGGCATCAGCAAAGGCTCTGATGCCCTTTCGCAGTTAGATGGCTATTTTAAAAGTCCTTACAAAATTCTTTTGCCACCAGAAGCCCGCAACGTCACCGCTAAGCTGAAAAACGTACCAGGGTTTTCGGATTTGGAAAATGTGATTTTGGAAAAAATCAACCGCGGTGCCGAAGACGCTGCAAAAAAAGCCAAGCCAATTTTTGTATCAGCCATTACTGAAATGACCTTTAATGATGCGCTGAACATCCTAATGGGGCAACCGGATGCAGCCACCCAATACCTGCAACAAAAGACCAACGACCAGCTTTATCAGGAATTTAACCCGGTCATCATTGAATCACTGGATAAATTTCAGGCCCGCAAAGTGTGGTCAGATGCAGTAGCGGTGTACAACAAAATCCCGCTGATCAATAAAGCCAATCCCGATTTGGGTGTCTACGTTACCAATGAAGCACTCAAGGGTATGTTTGCCATGGTGGCCAAAGAAGAGCAAAACATCCGTACCAATGTATCCGCCCGGACGAGCGACTTGCTGCGCAAAGTTTTTGCTAAACAAGATAAGAAGTAAAACTGTTGAGCAATGGATGCTTCGGCTACGCTCGGCAACCAGCTGCGGAGTCGGTCACTGAGCGAAGTCGAAGTGCCGAAGCGCTGGTTGCTGAAGGTAGCGGAGGCATCAACTCATTAACTCAATTATCATGGAATACAACAAGCTCAGTCCCGAGGAAGCCTACGTCATCCTGAAAAAAGGAACCGAACGGCCTTTCACCGGCGAATATTATGATTTTAAAGGAGCAGGTACCTATCTTTGCCGTCAGTGCAATACGCCCTTGTACCGCTCGGAGGATAAATTTGACTCTGGCTGCGGTTGGCCGAGTTTCGACGACGAAATTCCTGGCGCAGTCAAGCACGTACCCGATGCCGATGGACGCCGCATCGAAATTCTTTGCAATACCTGTGGCGGTCATCTGGGGCACGTATTCAAAGGCGAAC
>JBJXGQ010000519.1:0-6115 GCA_046160525.1 Burkholderiales bacterium | reverse complement strand
AGGCCCGGCTGCTCCTTGACGCTTTCCAACGTGCTGAAAGCGCTGCGGTCTTTGAAGACATGTTGGCAGCTGCCAGAGTCGTGCATGGCAATCACCTCGCTGCACGATACGCTCAACACGTACGTTGCGGCGGCCGGATTGCACTCGCCGAGCTCAGCGTGCGTGGTTGGGTTGCACGATTGATCACCGCTGTCGACAACCGGTTGATCTTTTACGAGTGCATCTCCACTTCCACCCCCCACTGTACTCACATCAGCTCCACACGACTGGTCTGTCTCTGTCACTGCGTCGGTGGACTCGGCTGTCGCGCCAACCGCCGCGTTGCCGTGGCGTGTTACGCGTTGCCCCGAGCGGCGCCCACGCTTGCGCCGTGTGCCCTCGGACACGGGCTTGCTGTAGTGCTGTGGGGGATCAGTGTGTGGTGAGATGCTTCGCTGATGACCACCACCGCCCCCGCCGCTGGGTGCACCGCCACTACCACCACTGCTGGGTGCGCCGTGGCCACCGCGCCCGGCACCCCCACGCCCACGACTGCCACCATGACCGCGATCCCCACCACCACGGCCTGGCCCACCACTACCACCACCAGTATATCCGCCACCACCGCCGCGACCACCACCACCGCGACCACCACCACCACCACGGTCACCGTATCCGCCATCCCCACCACCACGGTCACGCCCCCGACCGCGTCCACGGGGCTTGCGACATGCCTCAGACTTGTGCCCGAATAACCCACACGTGTGGCAGCGTCCGGGGAAATACGAGTGCGATCCACCATCTTCTGCACTCGTGATGCTCGCCACTAAGTTGACGTTGGGTTGAGCCAGCTTTTCGGACCAGGTCACTGCCTGCGCTTGCAGGTATTGCACGACGTCCCGGAGTTGCATCCCCCGGAGCGTTCCAGTGAGTTTCGCCAGCTCCACCCCCGTGGGCGCTCCACGACCAAAGAGTTTCGCCAGGAACACTTCCTCATGAGGATCGGCCCCGGCCTCCACGAGTTCTCGCTGAAGCTCCAGCAGGCTGACTCCCATGGTGTTGACGGTATCCGTTGGAAGCCACTCACGCGTCGTCACCTGTTGCAGAAGCATGGTGCGTCGCATTGACGGTAAACCGGTGTAGCGCTCGCACAAATGACGCCACAGTGCCGAACCGTCATTCACCGGCAGCACGCGAGCCTCAGCACTCGCCGCGCCTCCCAGTCGTGTCATGAGCAGGCGGTATAAGTATGTGTTGTGCTCAGACTGCACGCCAAGAGGTGCGTCCTTGCGCAACAACGAAACAAATTCAGGTGGAATTCCCACCTCAACACTGTGCTTCCACTCAGTAAACGTTGGGGTCGCACCGTCAAACCGCTTGATTTGTTTGATCCCATCCATAATGATTTCCTGACCCAGCCGGGTGTTGCCAAGACCGGCGCTAGCCCCGCTAAACATGGTCCTGGTTGATGCGGGTGCACTCACAATCAAAGATGCAGGTGCCAGAGATACGCCAGTTGCCGCTGCAGTTGTTGCCAGAGACATGGCGTTGGTGGTTGGTGTCATTGGTACAGTTGCTGCTGTCGCCGTTGAAACACCGCTACGTCCAGCTGCCGCGCTTGCCCCATAGGCCGCGCCTGCACTGGTGTCGCTCTTGCGCGTTGGTGGCGCAGTTGTTGTCGTAGTTGTTGTATCATCACTGCCAGTCATGCTTGTGCTGGCCTCACCGAAACGCATAGTTGCGTTGAACATTGTTGATGGCACCTCTGTGCCACTTTCATCACGGACACGCTGGACCGAACGAAATTGTTCGAGCTCCAGCTCCAACTGAGCCTGGCGGTCAAGAAGAAGAATGATTTGGCGCCGCAATTCTGCGTCGCCCATCGCCACAGTGGTCTCAGTTGGTTCAGCGCCAAAACGCTCATCCAGCCGAGGCTGATGAGGAGTCGACTTTGATTCCTCCGAGGCAGATCCAGACAAAGGGAGACGCCGGAATTCCGACTCTTCCTTGTCTGTGGCCATGATCTCCTGGGTGGATGCGCTGCTTCAATCACACTTCACAGTGTCCGGTTCTCTTCAGCAACGTAGCAAAGTAGTGTGGCCGCAGAGGAAGCGTACTGGGCCCATAACCTGCTAGACTGTATGATCACTCCGTGACACACGGGCGAGGCTTCATGCACAAGCCGTGTTCACTTCACCAAAACCACACAGAAAAGAGACGCATGTGCAAGTGGCATCACAACCAAATTACCGAATAGAAACGGTGTTTCGTTGTCACTGGAAACGCAAACACGCAATGCAGGTTGGAAACACGCGGTGCAGGTCGGATGCACCCACACGGATCAATATCCGTCTGACACTCCCCCTCATCAGACATGCACAATCTTGCCTATCTCAGAATCATCATAACACAGTACATAACCAAACTCGAATGTCACGCACGCCCCGCATGCCCCATGATAATGGGTCGGTGCTGCAACAGCAGTGTTCCAGGCACACTCTTGGTCAGCATGTCCGCAAGCTGCTGTGCCGTCGGGATGTACTTCAACATGATCTCACCATTCTCCACCCGCTCGCGCACAATGTGGTGCCGAATGTCGATATGCTTTGTCCGCGCGGAGGTCACCGGGTTGTTGGCCAGGTGGATACACGGCTGATTATCCTCGTGCAGCACAGTGGCATCGTTCAGGCTCATGCCAATCTCCTGCAGCAGTTGGCGCCATGCCACAATCTCACGCGTTGCCTCGCTCGCCGCGATGTACTCTGCCTCAGCTGTCGATGCTGCGGTGATCTTCTGCCGGCGGCTCTTCCACGATACCGGTCCGTTGGCCATGAACATCACGTAACCCGTGGTTGATTTTCGCTCGTCCGCGTCATTTGCCCAGCTCGCATCCACGTATCCGTGAAGCGTCAGCGTTGGTTTCGTGCGAGTGAAGGTGATGCCCAGTTCACGGGTGCCCTTGAGGTAGCGTAGCAGATGCTTTGCTGCCTCCCAATGCGCACGGCCAGGGTTCGTCATAAATCGCGCCAGCTGACTCACTTGGAACGCAATGTCGGGCCGCGTCCCGGAGACCAGGTGCATCAGGCTGCCCACGGCAACGCTGTACGGTATGTCACGCATTGCAGCGCGGTCCTCGCCCGTGCTCGGGCACTGGTCTTTGGTCAACTCGGTCCCACTTGCGAACGGAGTTGGGGCTGGTTTGGCGTTGGACATAGAGAACCGCTCAAGAACCTTGTCGATGTACGCCGTCTGCGTCAGTGTTGTCCGGTCCTCGGTGCGCTTGACCTCCATTCCGAGACACCATTGCAGCTCCCCCTTGTCCACCATCTTGTAGTGTCCGCTGATCTGTCGCATGAACGCCTTCACCCGCTTGGCGTCCGTGCCGGTGATCACCAGATCGTCCACCCACAGACCAATCAGCATGGCCCCGGGTTTATCCTTGGTGTAGTATAACCCTGGGTCAACCTTGGAGCGGTGTAGCCCCTGCCCCAACATGAACTTCGTGATCTCGTCGTTCCAGGCCTTAGGTGCCTCGTGCAGGCCGTACAGCGCCTTCTTCAGCTTGCACACCAACCGCTCACCGTTCTCGTCAACAGACGGAACGCCCTCCGGCGGCCACATGTAAGCAGGCTTCCTCAACGTGCTATTCAGAAACGCGCTCACCACGTCCATCTGGAACAGTGGTGCGTTGTGCGTCGTTGCAAAAGCCAAGAGCATGCGCAGCGTGTCGTAGCACATTACAGGCGCCGATACGTCCTCGTAGTCGACACCGTTCTGCTGCCAGCTGCCGTCCACGCATAGGCGCACCTTGAGTTTCTCCAGCATGCCGTTGATGTCGAACTTGTGCTTGAACGTCAATAGACTACGCAGGATCCGAGCGTCGCCAGGCACGTTGCTTCGACGCACCAACTCCCAGGTATCGGCCTCCATCAGCGCGTTCAGCTCCGCAGCGTGAGCCTTCAACCACCCCTCGGCCTCGGCTGTCTTGAGTGCCGCAGCCAACGAACGTGGCTCACGCACGGGCTCAGGAGAGGTGGATGTGCATATATCACGATGCAGTGGTACTCGAGGAGGCAGCACCGTCATCGCGAACTTCGTTGGCGCTCGTGTCACCCGTCCGTAGCGCGTTGTCGTTGGCTGCGCCGTTGCGCTGGGCGCACGCGTCGCTGCCATCGATGCCACGCTCTTGCTCGGTACAGTCGTGGTACTCGTTGCTGTTGTGACTGATATGCTCTGCGTTGCCGGTTTCGCTGGTGCGCGCACGGCCGTCGTCACAGGTCGAGCTGGCGCGCGCTTGTCCGTCACCGGCGCTGCCGTTCCCTTCGCCACGGGCCCGGATGTCGGTGTTGCCTGTGTTGTAGTAGCCTTCAGCGTTGGAGCAGGTGTTGCCGCTGACACAGTCTTCGCCGCGGGCTTTGTCACAGTCGCTGGCTTTGGCACTGCCGACGCTACCGCCTTGGACGCAGGCGCGAGTTTCGGCACAGTCATCTGGCTCGGCGCTGTGCGGGCGGGAGCGGGCATGCTCGTCGTTGTCCGTGCTGGAACGTTTGTAGCAGATGCGCTGATGTGCGCCGTTGCCTTTGCTGTTGACAATGTAGCCGTTGCTGGTGGCACCGTTGTTGCTGGCACCGTTGCTGCTAGTGACACGCTGGTTGCACTCGGGACAGGCGCCGGTGTTGCCGTTGTCGCCGTTGTCATCGTTGTCTTCCCCCCCTCACTGGCAGTATCGGTGGTAGTAGCATCCCCGTTTGTGTCGCCAGGGTTGCTCGCCGTACCACCAGCGTAGGCAAACGCGCTTTCGGCATCATCATCGTGGCCGCACAAGCCATCCTCGTTGATGTGGACCGGGCGCTGCTCATCAAAGGTGACATGGATGGTACTAATCACCTTTCTTGTGTCTGGCATGTACACCTTGTGAGAGTTGCTGGTTGCGTTGTACCCCACGTACATTCCCACACGCACACGTTCCTCCAGCGCTGATGTGCCCTCGGTCTTAACATAGGCTCGGCAGCCGAAACGGCGCAGCATGCTCCACGGTGGTTTGTTGTTGGTAAGCGCCTCCCACGGGGTCATGCTATCTCGCAGCTTACTATGCGGTGTCATGTTATACACCGTTGCTGCATGCAACACTGACAAGCCCCACAGCGACTTCACGTTGCTCAGCCCAGCGTCTATCAACTGCGTCCGCGCCTTGTTGAAGATGGTCTGGTTCATGCGTTCGGCATGCCCCAGCAGCTGCGGCGCGTGCGGCGGCCGTGTCTCAATCGCAATTCCTTTCTGCGCGAGAAACCGCCGGTTGAACTCTTCTAGGAAACAGCTGTCGTTGTCTGTACGAATCGTCGAACCACCACCCACCACGATCCGCAGCCCGCGCGGGGCAGTGCCGCTGTCGGTCACGAACTGTTCGAACGCGCTCGGGAAAGCCGACTTGATTTTGGTCAGGTATATCCGCGTGAAGCGCGTGCTCTCGTCGGTAAACATCACAACGTATTGATTGTCGTTGACATCTTGTTGCACCGGACCTTTGGCGTCAACATGAATGTACTCGCCGGGCACGCAGTCTCGCTGCCTTCCAACAGATGGGATTGGTGTGTGTTTTCCCTTGCCCTTGACACACGCCTCACAGACCAGCGTCTTGTCGCTACCCACCGGCTTGATGCCCAGCTCCTTGGCCACGATCTCGACCTTGTCCATGCTGCAGTGTGCGAGGCGCGCGTGCAGCAGCTGAAACTCCGTAGGTACCACTGTTGCGGACGTGGCTGGAGGTGGCTCAATCTTCTCGCTCTTGTCCCGTGCACCTGCCGTGGCTGCCCCGTCGACTGTGTTTAGAAACACAACCGGGGCGACCAGCTGGTTGAGGTCGGCTTTGTCGGTGCGCATCGTATGCCCCACGTAGAACGCTGAGTTGTGTCGCACGCTCAATTGCACGCTTGCGCCATCAGGGAACGTCAGGTATGGTCCCTCCTTGACACTGTTGTTGTACGTGAACCCTTCGTTGGTACGCAACAGCACACTCTCACTGATCAAATTGAGCGGCGCGCTGGGTGCGTACGCCACGTTATCCAGGTGCAACACTCGGTCCTTACCATGGACACACTGCACCAATAGATCCACCGTGCCTACACCTAATATCACC
>JBJXGQ010000518.1:0-6981 GCA_046160525.1 Burkholderiales bacterium | reverse complement strand
CTCAACGCAAGTGCGCTTCGAGGCTGGTCGAGGCAGACGTTGCCGCTTGCTGGTTGCGGCAAAAGACAGCGTTGACCTTGTGACGTCACAGTGACGTAGGTGTCCTGTTCCGTGATGTTCACTCGACTTAACCTGTTTTTGGGCAGAGGCGCTAAAATGCTGTTTTGAGAGAATAGCACCAGAATAGCACCATTAAGGCGCCATTTTGACCATGGAATAGCACCATAATAGCGCTGTTGTGGTGGTAACAGCGTCATAACAGCACCATAACAGCACCATTATGGAACTCACACTTCTGCAATGGCGCTGTAAGGTGCACTACAGCGCCATTTCAGGGAAGAATAGTGCCATAGTGTGCTGTTATGCACCGTAATAGCGCAGCCTGATTCCTGCAATGCGCCTGTGCCAATATAAATGAAACCAGTATTCCGGGAACAACACCCAAATTTTGTGTTACTTTATCCGGTAGTAACCTGATGCCGTGGTGCCCACTGCAGGAGCTACTCAGAGGAATCACAATTAGAACACAGCACCAGCAAACCACAGCAAGTACCTTTTCCCTCTCACAAACCATGGCGCGAGCGCGCGTTTCCACCCGCGGCACAATCTCTCGACATGCGAAACGAACACGCGAGCGGGTGAGATGTTAAGTAACACGCATGCGATATTTGTACGTAGAAATGCATAATTCCAAGCGTGTGCTAGTATTGCATAATGCTCCTTGCTGCAGCGAGAAAGGCGATGCCGGCGAAAGTTGTTGGCCGAGAGCAAGCGGCTGCGCCGCGTGAAGACGCTGTCCAAAGACGAGGTTTGCAATGCTTGCTTCACGGGTCATTTCAAAGGAGTGTTGATGGAGGTGTTGGTTGCAACGATGATGCTTTCGCGACAAATAACGTGTTGTGAGGCAGCCTACACCTCAACTGCAAATCCACAAGATTCCGTTGTTGCGTGGTGTGGGTGTCTTTGCTGGTTCCTCGATTGCGATGGGCACTGTTGTAGCCCATTATGCCGGTGAAGTTATTTCTGTCAAGGAGGGCGTTCAAAGAGACTCTGCCCGCGAAAAGGTTCCTGATGCGCCGGCTGTATGAACCGTGCACGTTTGCAAGTTGTGTTTTGCGACTATTGGCATGCTCGCCCACACTTGATGATTCAAAATCCTCCCGGGGGGAGAAACAGGCAACTAGCGGGGAGCAGGGGAACATTTTCTTTTCTCGCTGGTTTGCAATTGATCCTGGCTATGGTCACGATATAAGCCACAAAATCAATCACAGCCGGGCTCGCGCTAACGTTCGCGCCATTGCCGTGCGGCGACCTGCGTCGGCTCGAGCAATCCAGTTTATCGCCATGCGTGTGCGTGCGTTTGCGTCTTTGCCTGCATGATTGTAAGATGTTACATTCTGACCTTGCCTGATTGCACATTTAATCGTGGGTTACACGTGGCAGGACATTGCGGCAGGTGAAGAGATTCTGTACGACTACGGCGACCGGCGACGTGGTGTTGTTGATTCTCACCCTTGGCTGACACTCGCGTGAAGTGGCACAGTCTGCGAGCATTTGCCATTTGCGTTTCAACAATTCTGTATCAAGTCCCAAGTGTGAGGTTGTTTGGGACAAACACGTTACCGACCAGAGTTCTTGCTGTCAATCGTAGTGCAGCGACTTCACGCTCACAACAGTCACTCAAGCAAGTGAAACACACGAGGGTCAGTTGCCTTGCGTGGCAAGTAGGATGGCACAACAATCACAGGCCGAACAATATGACCAAGTTCAAAGCAATCGACATGCGAGGAGTGCCAAATAAACGTCGGGCGCGTGGTATGGTAATGCTCGCTTCGAACTTTCCGTAGCACAGAGCATGCGGCCAGCCGGAACACCTGCCCTCGGAACAAGCAGGAAAAAATTACCCACACCCGCGCGTACCATAGCTGACCCTTGGCGTTGATTGCGACAAACGAGTATCGCGGTTTTCCGTGATAACGCAACCGTGCGTGAATGCGAAACGCCTCACCATCCTCTCCAACCAGCGTTGCAGATGGGTAAATGGTAACTTGGCCGTCGTCCGTTGATGGGTAAGACCCTGGGGGTTGCGCTGTGCCATCGGTGAAAAATAACCCCAGGCGATCCGCAAGTGGAACCGGAAGACGAAACGGCATGTCTGTCAGGGTTGGAAATTGAGCCCCTGCCACAGACACGGCAACCGTTCGGCCAACCCGGTCTCTCAAGTCCCAGTCACGCTGGCTTTGCGCACTGGGAAGTCGTTGTTTCTTTCCACTTGCAGTAGCAAGAGGTACCTCACGGTCACCATCGCCGCATGCCGCCGAAAATGTTTGCTCCTGATCGTCAAGCTGTTGCTCCCGCTGGTCCACGTCCATGTCCACAACATCGCCACAATCTGGCTCAGCGGCATCCTCCTTCTCCTCTTCGTGATTCTCGTCCGAGCCTCGGTCATCGGGGTTCTCGTCATCCGTCAACGGCACGTTGAGTTGTCGCAAGAAGCGTCGTAGTTTGTCCCGCCGCGTGACATCTCGGATGAGATCCGCGTACAAATCATGGTGGTTGGTCCTGCCAGCATAAGCGGTGGCATATCAAACTCAGACCGCAACACACCCAGTAAATGCTCGGTGCAAGAACAACTTTTGTGTCACGCATGCCTGCCAACTACTGCATAGGACATCAAACAAGACGCACCGCCGCATAACGCTCTTGAGCGCTTTGTGTGCCATTTCGTACGTATCCGTGCTCACATGGCGGGCACCACCATACTGGCAGATCACGGAAAAAACATCCTCGGCACGGTGATATTTTGGTGTGGCAATGCTTACACCGGCAACGGAGTGAAACGGATGCATGGCGCGACGGAGTTGTCGCAGCGACCGTGCAATGCGCGCTTCGTCGCTCGGGACAAAACGAGAAGCGTTAATCTGCTTCAGCCAATCCAGCAGTGTTCGAACAAGTTCACGAATAGGTTCTGCTTGATCTGCGACAGCAACATCCAACACGCGCATCGCAGCACTGCAAGCACGTTCGGTGAGTTGGACAGTCTTATGTCACAGTATCATCACCACAACGAGACATGTTTCCTGCGCACAGCGCACATTGTACCACGTGCGGATACATGCCAACAGTAGAGCTACAGCAGTTTTAATGCATAGTCACATTGTAAAAGAAACGCAAATACGTGCCGGTAATGTGCTCCCTGCACAGACGGGCCCTCCACGTTGAACAGACCGTACGTACGAGCGGTGTGGGGCAGCAAGGCAGTGAGATGTTGCACGCGCAAGCTGAGACGATGCAGCTGACTGTTGGCTGCAACTTGTGTGCTGTTGGATTGTTGTATCCACGCTTGAATGCAACGGATTGCGAGCTCGCAAATACCCAGGTCGCTGCACAACAAACACGTCAGGTCAACAATTTATGAAAGAGAATCGCGAACAACAGCAGCGCAAGTTGTAGAATATGCCAAACATGTGTTCGCCCGCAACGTACATTCCATGGAGGTAGTCCTGTGGAAAACAGTCAAAATCCACGTGTGGCAGTAGGAAAAAGGGGTTCCACATTTGCAGGTGTAATGGGTTTAGTCGATGGCGCCGCAGTAGCTTGTGCGCCGTATCGACGTTGCCGCGCTCCTGCAACATTCGGCGGCATGTCTTGATCAATTCTACCGCCGTAGCCATGCTACGTTGCTCTGGTTGGATGGGGGCGCTGTGCTCGCCGTACTCGTCATCAGCTCGCAAGCACTGCGGGCACCCACTAACGCCGAGCAAAACGTGAACCTCATCCAAATCTGTGCATGTGATCAAACCAAAAGAAGAACAAACGCGCGGTGAGGAAGAGCGTACACGGCCGTCATGACAAGGGTTAGAGCACCAAACCAGGCCTGTCATGGCACAAAGCTAACCCAATGAAATTCAAATATTGCCGCAAGCAAGGCAAGCACCTCCGAGGAATACAAAGAAGCAAGTGAACACTTCCGCAGCTTCCAAAAGCTGTCCGCCATCAAATTTCAAGTCGTAGGTACCGACTCGTCTGTACTCCGTGCGAGTGATACGTGTGCATCTCAACAAAAAGAGCATTTGCAACAAAAAGCCGATCAATAATGTTGTAGAGGTAGCCTTTGCAGTAAAAGTAAAGCTTGGATGTGAAGGAAACAAACCGAAAACCTGCCACAAAATAATCCTCCGTGTCGTCTTGGATGTCGACCAATGGGGAAAGCAATAGCCTGTACGCGGTCCAGAGCAGTCGCTTTGTGTTTAGTGCGTGGTCGTCGTTGTCCAAAGGGTGGGGTTGTAGGTGGCGATGATAGATGGGAACGAGAGCAGCTGCTTCGGCCCCACGTTCGGATTGACGAATGTGTGATGGCAAATTCGCTGCGTCAAGGCATGAGTGAGCCGAGCATGTGGAACAAAATCACGTACAACCTCAACGTACTGATTGAATTCCCCCACAAGTTCCGCGTGGCTTGCAAAGTGGGGTGCATGTGGGTTTGAATGACTGCTGCTGCGCAAACCCCACCCTCGGGCGCCGCTGGCTTCACCACGACAGCCGTCGAACTTATGTGGAATGGATTGCTTTGTTGCGGTAGGTGGGCAATTATTGGTTTGCTGTGGAACAAATACTACTAGTGCAAGAATTTGCAGATGAGCGTTGTCGCGCGCACACACATACATTCGCACGACGCACCAAGTGAAGCGTAGACAGGATGCGCCTTGCTCCCTCGCGATCCCATGTGAACTTTGGTTAAATTGGTTTTGTCTGTTTTGTGTTAGTTACTCAAAAGCACAATGGCGCGCATATATTGTTGCAATGAAAACACAGCCTGTAAATAGCCAAGGAACAAGAGTAGAAAGGAAAGACGGGAGGCAGAGCGGCAGTAACCAGCAAGACTGCCAAACGCACCAGAGTTGAGAATGAGCGGCATCAACACAGCACGAGGTCCAGCCGCGGCAGTGAGCTTGCTTTGCAACTCAATAAACCGTGAGCCATGAACAAACTCACCCTCAACCACGCCAGGTGGTGGCCGGGAAAACGGATCAATAAAGGAACCGTTATGCTGCGCAATCAAATCACGGACCATTTCCAAGATGTTGCGAAACGCAAAGTGGAATGGCTCCGGGTTGCACGGCAGAGAAATTGTGGTGGACGAAAAGGAGGGACCAGGCAATTTATCAATAAACCCAAAGAAGTCGTTGGGTGATGAGAATTGCGGCCCAGTGCGCATTGAAAAAATGGGGAATAAATCCGTCAGCAGTGATGCACTCATGTCGCGGCGCTGCAAGTACACCTCCAACAGGCGAACATCGGCGGGACTCAGTTCGTCGTGCGCCGATGGCTCTGGCGTTCGTTTTGATATGCTTTCGTCGTCACTAGCTGGGCTGCCAGGGTATTTCAACACCCCCTTTTGATGCAGCATCGCAGATGGTGCTGCTTCCCTGCACATGGGTACGGGTACACCGCTCCGGTGTTTGTCTTCCGCCTCAGCGCGCATTCTCGCAGCGCTCCGAATCTTGGTGAACCTTGAGCGACAAATGCCAACGTGTGTGGCACGACTCCGAGTGGAGGAGCCATCGATCAATTTGTAGCAGTAGGGACAGCGGTCGGTCTCGTGCTGCTGCGGGAGTTCCAAAGCTGGCGCGGACGCCATTGTTTCCCGCGCTCTGCCGCACACTACCGCAGAAATGCAGATTGCAGTTTTGCGCGTATCCGCCAAAACGTGCGCCGGTGACAAGTGCGCTGTGCGCCATGGAGCAAGCGCACTTGCCTGTGGCCGCGCAGGCGGATCACAGCCCCACAAACGATCTTGTAGCGCAGATAGCGCTTTTGCGAAGTGAGGAACAACGCGGACAGGACGTAAGAGTTCCGACCGGCCCACTGACGTGGCTGACTGTGCATGGCGTGCACACCGAATTTCAGCGTGTTGTTTTGCGCCAGATTGGCCACCCCATCGTTCACGGGCTTGTGCAAGCAACACCAACCGCCCAACCCCAGAGCGCATGGTTGTGCCAAGTTGAATGGAAATCCACCGTGTTGAAATCGAAAAAGCAAGCCGCAGTGCGCAATGCATCCATCGTTGTGGAAGCTACCTTTGCTTGTGATGGGACGGCCTGCATGAGGGGGTGCGTGGATGACATGTTTTGATTGGCGTACTGCGAGCACACTCGGACTGTGCCTTGATATCGATGCGCTTGTTGATGTTCGCGCTACCTTATTTTTTTTGGTGTTGCAGATGCACATTTGAGGTGAGCCTGAAACTACAGGCCAATGACCTACGGCATTGGCATTGCCGTGTTCAGGGCAGCCATGAACTGCGACACGACGCCAGCTTTACCGGCCACAACAACCCGCAGCGGGCCGTGTTGCACTTTGACCCCGCACACGCTGGGCAGTGGCTGCAGCTGTATTCGGCCGAGTTTTTGCTCAACGCCAACGTGTTTGTGCAACATGATGCGTTTCGTGTGGCTGCAACTGCATTGGGACTGATTGCAACGCTACCGCTTTCGCCTGCAACACCGACACCAACAGCGACATTGATCGATTTCCGAGCAGAACTTGCGCAGCTGCAGGAGGTCTTGGGTCGGTGGTTCAGCGCAGGATGTCCTGATGCGTCGCAGCTCATCGCAATCCGCAGTCTATGCAGCAATGTGCAGAAACATGTAGCCCAGTTTTGTGATTTGTTGACAGAGCAAGGTTCGTTTGCTTGCTGGGATGGCGTTGCTGCGTATCCGACAGGGTCAATGTCGCAGGGTGATGATGTGTGTGCGTGTGTTATGGGTACGCTTTTGTCATTCTGCATTTGTGGTGCTTGTTTGCGGTTTGCCCCGTTGTGTGTGTGTGTGTGTGTGTGTTTGGGTATTGCCTATTCAATTGTCCATAGAGTGGCCTGTGTAGCATCTCATTGTGCTCGTGCATGACATGCGCTGCGCAGGCGAGTCGGCTGGCGCGGTGCGCGGCACGTCTGTGACGATGGACGTTGCCAAGGACGGG
>JBJXGQ010000517.1:0-3072 GCA_046160525.1 Burkholderiales bacterium | reverse complement strand
GAAGGGCGCGTTCATTTTGACGTCGGACGGCAAGCGGAAACAGTGGAACGTGAACGGGCCTCATTTCGGAGGCTGGGAACTGTACCACCTCAAGGGATCGCCCACAGACCCCAATCGGATCTATGCTTCGCAGACCAGTAGTTGGTTTGGACAGGTCATCCAGCGTTCGGACGACGGAGGCAAAACATGGAATCCACCCGGGACCAAACCTGAAGATCTCATGGGTCCGGACGGTATGCCGAAGGGTGAGAGCAACATGTTCCGCTACGACGCGTCAGTTGAAACGGGCCAGCCGCTCACGACGCACCAATGGTACGACGGCTCACAACGTCCGTGGGAATTTAAACGGGTCTGGCATCTCGAACCGTCGCTGACCGATCCAGACACGGTCTATGCCGGCACGGAGGACGCGGCGCTGTTCAAGTCGGTGGATGCAGGGAAAACGTGGAAGGAGCTGGCGGGGCTGCGCAGCGCGAAGGGACAGCTCTGGCAACCGGGCGCCGGCGGGATGTGCCTGCACACGATCGTGCTGGACAAGGGCAATCCCGACCGGATCTTCGTCGCCATTTCAGCCGCCGGGACTTTTCGCAGCGACGACGCCGGCAAGACATGGAAGCCGACAAACAAAGGCTTGGTCTCGAAGTATGAACTGCCCGATCCGGATGCCGAAGTCGGTCATTGCGTCCATTGCATCACGATGCATCCCTCTCGCCCGAACGTGCTGTTCATGCAGAAACATTGGGATGTGCTGCGCAGCGACAATGGCGGAGATTCGTGGCAGGAGATTAGCGGCAATCTGCCGAGCGATTTTGGATTTCCAATCGCCGTGCATGCCCATGAACCGAACACGGTCTATGTGGTCCCCATCAAGAGCGATTCCGAACATTACCCACCGGAGGGAAAACTGCGCGTGTACCGCAGCAAGACCGGCGGGAACGAATGGGAGCCGTTGACGAAGGGGCTGCCGCAACAGGATTGTTACGTCAATATTCTGCGCGATGCGATGGCCGTCGATCAGCTCGAGCCCTGCGGTTTGTATTTCGGCACAACCGGCGGGCAGGTCTATGGTTCGGCCGATGATGGAGACAGTTGGGCACCGATCGTAAGGGACTTGCCTGCTGTTTTATCCGTGGAGGTTCAAACACTCTAATGGGGCGTGAAGCGTCGTTCGTGAAGCGCAGGGAGAATAGTTCTTGCGCGAGATACGCTTTACGAGAGACGTGGGACGACTTATGATTCGAGTTGTGCTTCCGCAACATTTACGAACACTGGCGCGGGTGGATGGTGAAGTCACGCTGGACATCGCCTCCCCGGTCACCGTGGGCTCGGTGCTGGATGCCTTGGAGGTCCACTATCCGATGTTGCGCGGGACGATCCGCGACCACTCTACGAAACGTCGTCGACCGTTCATCCGCTTCTTTGCTTGCGAGCAGGATTTGTCGCACGAACCATCAGATAGTCCCCTACCCGCTGCTGTAGTGAGCGGAGTCGAACCATTGCTCATTGTCGGCGCGATGGCGGGCGGCTAGTCGCGCTGTCGATCTCGAACCGTCCCGTTCGACTAAGAGATAGAAGCTGGTTGATTCGATTTCGGAGGAACAGACCATGCAGAAGATCACGCCCTGTTTGTGGTTCGACGACAAGGCCGAAGAGGCGGCGACGTTTTACGTGTCGGTCTTCAAGAGCGCGAAGCTCGGGCATATCACCCGCTATGGAGAGGCTGGCGCCAAGGTCTCGGGAAGGCCGAAGGGCTCGGTCATGACCGTGACCTTTGAGATCGAGGGGCAGGAATTCGTTGCCTTGAACGGCGGGCCGCTTTTCAAGTTCAGTGAGGCTATCTCGTTCATGGTGAAGTGCCATTCGCAAGCAGAAATCGATGAGATGTGGAGCAAGCTCTCCGAAGGCGGAGAAGAAGGACCCTGCGGCTGGCTGAAAGACAAGTTTGGATTGTCGTGGCAGATCATTGTGCCTGAGTGGGATGAGATGTTGCGCGACATGGACCCCGAGAAATCGGAGAAAGTCATGGCGGCGATTCTGCAAATGACCAAACCTGACATGCAACGCATACAGCAAGCCTATGAAGGGCGATAGGGTCGGCAATACATTGTTCGGTCATTCAATCGAAAAGGAGACTACACCATGCGATTCATGGTCATCGTAAAAGCCACGAAGGATTCGGAAGCCGGTGTGATGCCGAGCGAGAAGCTCCTGACCGAAATGGGGAAGTTCAACGAGGAACTGGTAAAAGCCGGAGTGATGCTCGCGGGCGAGGGGCTTCAGCCGAGTTCGAAGGGTGCCCGCGTCAAGTTCTCAGGCAAGCAGCGGACCGTCATCGACGGGCCGTTCACGGAGACGAAGGAGCTGATCGCTGGCTATTGGCTGTGGCAGGTGAAGTCGAAGGAAGAAGCGATCGAGTGGGTGAAGCGTTGCCCCAATCCGGCCGTCGATGGCAAGGAAGGCGAGATTGAAATACGTCAGGTATTCGAGGCGGAGGACTTCGGGGCTGAGTTCACACCTGAATTGAGGGAGCAAGAGGAGCGCCTGCGTGCGCAGATGGACAAGAAGAAGTAGTTGCAGTGGCGGAGAAGATGGAACGATTTACCTTTAGCCGATCACAATCACATAATAAGGAGGTTCTTATGCGTTTCTCATTTGTTCCCCTCACCTGTCTCACGCTGGCTCTTATCGCAACTCCCGTTTTGGCCAAGGAGAAGAAGCACGAAAAACAGATGGACCCCCAAGCGATGATGGAGGTATGGAAGCAACTGGCCACACCAGGCGAGCCGCACAAGCAACTAGCTAGCCTAGCCGGCAGCTGGACCACCAAGACCAAGGAATGGATGGAACCTGGCAAGCCCCCCACAGAAGCAGCCGGCTCTGTTGAAATGAAGATGTTGTTGGATGGACGCTTTCTCCAGCAGGACTTCACCAGCGAGATGATGGGGCAGCCGTACACCGGAATGGGGATCACCGGATACGACAACCTGAGTAAGAAGTATGTATCGATCTGGCTCGATACCATGGGCACCGGCCCATTCATGATGGAAGGTACGGGGAGCGTCGATGGCAAGA
>JBJXGQ010000516.1:0-2565 GCA_046160525.1 Burkholderiales bacterium | reverse complement strand
GAGGATTGGTTGAGGATATTTTTTAGCCACCAGCCTTTTAGGGACGTTATGCGGTAGCCTTCGTGTTGGTTACTGTAGGGAGCAGTTACAAAGGTGTCGCCAAAAGCTGCGGTAGGATCCACTACGCCATTGATACCGTTGTAATTATTAACAGGCGGAGCAGGAGCGCTCACTTCAGCGAGTAAAAGATCGACCGAAGCTCCTACACTTAGTTGCTGAAATTGTATTGAATTTGCTTTCGTAACTCCGAAAAGTGTTCTTCTAAGCAAGTGGTTTACAGTTGCTTCATTCCACTCGCCAGTAAAAGGCTCTAAACCAGTGGTAACAGTAGCTGATCTGGTTGCTGATCGCTGTTGAGCAATAGCTGCTGATTCACCAAGCGTTGGCGGAATTACTTTTCTGAACTTTTCAATCAGAGATTTCCTATCCTTTAACCGTGGGTCAGTAGCCATAGAGCCTATTCAGTTAGAACTAAAATTAGCGTATTTATAGCAAACTGATGTTACAAAAGCCCGGTTGAGTAAGACTATTTCCATCCAAATTCCCCCAATAGAGGTACGAAAGCAAAGTTTTCGAACGTTTCGCGCAACAGCTTGCCATTTTGCTTACGTATTCGCACCATCAATTGTTTTTCCCGGTCTCCTATCGGGATGATTAGTATTCCATTTTCGGCTAATTGTTCGGTTAATGCATCGGGTATAATGGGAGCTCCTGCCGTAACAATGATTTTATCGAATGGTGCTTTTGAGGGAATGCCTTTTGAGCCATCGCCCACAAAGAAGTAGGGCTTGTATCCCAATTCGGGAAGAAAACTTTTGGTACGTTCGAATAAAATCTTTTTGTACTCAATGGTGTATACCGTGGCGCCTAACTCCATTAAAATGCAGCATTGGTAGCCTGAACCGGTGCCAATTTCCAAGACCTTGTCTTTTGGTTTTATTTCGAGCTTTTCGGTCTGAAAGGCTACCGTGTAGGGCTGAGAGATGGTTTGTCCTTCACCAATCGGAAAGGCTTTGTCTTGATAAGCATGGTCTAGTAAAGCGTTATCGAAAAAAACATGACGGGGCACTTTCCCGATCGCTTGTAAGACTCTTAAATCTGTAATACCCTTATTTTCAAGGAGTTTCACCAATTTGTTTCGTAAACCACGTGTTTTGTAGGTATCTGGCGCCATGTAATTATGGCACGAAAAAAGCCAATTTTTCCGCTTTCACAAAGTTTCTGAATTTCTTTAGGAAAATTGAAACCAACGCCATTACTTTATAGTTCTCTCCACACAGTGATAAAGCTTTTTGCCATAGCGTTCACATGTGTTTATCTGCACCTGACAGTAGGGGTGGTTAAAACCACTCACTACTGCATGGGCAGAGAAACCTCTTCAGCCCTCTATTCCTCTACGAGTAGGCCCTGCTTTTGCTCTCTTTTTCTCTCAAATTTGGAAAAAATGTCGTGTTGCCACGATGAGTCTGAATTTATCTCGTTAGATGAAGATCAATCTGTGGCGAACTCACTTTCTCTTGTATCTCCCCAAGTACTTTTTGATTACACAATTGAACAGTGTGATCACGAGAAGTGAAAGATTGACGCCCATTAATACATCAATTTACTTCGATGATGATCCGCCACCACCAAATAAACCTTTGTATTGTCTGTTTTGCAGTTTTACTTTATATGCAGAAGAGTGTAGTTTGTTTGCTTGAAGTGTCAAGCATTGATTCTCATTTCAAAATCGCTATCTCTTAATCTACAAACCTTACAAATCATGAAAACAATTTATATAATAACGTGTCTGCTGTTTTTTTCCACACTCATTTCGCTTGCTCAGTCCGATAAAATCGTTAAAACAGAAATTACTGTTTACGGAAACTGTGGAATGTGTAAAATGCGTATTCAAAAGGCATTAGACCGTACTGGTGTAAAAACGAGCAATTGGGATGTTGACTCAAAAAAACTTTCAGTAGTCTATAACTCTTCGAAAATTAGTGAACAAAAAATTCATCAATACATTGCTAATGTTGGCCACGATACCGATAAGGTAAAGGCAAAAGAAGAAACATACGCGAAACTTCCCTTTTGCTGCTTGTACCGCGACCACGACCATAGTGGTATGCACGATGACGGTAACTAGAATCGATGAACATGTACTTAAAATACATTCTTGCCATTTCGATGGTAGGGTTTGTCGTGTTTACAACCCAAGCACAACGTTTAATGGGTTTGGTAGTCGAGAAGAATTCGGAAGGTATTGAAAAAGCGTTGCCTGGTGCTAATGTATATTGGTTAGGTAATGTTAGCACTAGAGCCGTTACCTCTTTCGAAAACGGAACATTTTTTATCGATCGATCGGATGAATTCAATCAACTCATTATCAGTTTTGTTGGCTACCGAACGGATACCGTGCTCATCACCGATCAAAAAAGTATAAAGGTTTTGCTTTCGGCTGAAAAGTTATTGAATGAAGTTACCATTCAAGGTTGGAGGGCAAGCAGTGGGCTAGATCAATTAAAAACGATCAATACGGTAGTGATGACGGAGAAGGAATTGTTCAAAGCTGCCTGTTGCAAT
>JBJXGQ010000515.1:0-2798 GCA_046160525.1 Burkholderiales bacterium | reverse complement strand
CAACGACCTGAGCAGCCTGCTTCAAAACGTGGAGGGCGAAAAAGAACAGGCCCGACTCTTCGAAATCGGACATCAAGGCCCGGTAGAGCTTTCCGCCACGCAGGCTGCGGACGGATTGCATCCCGTGAGGCCGGGGGCGCGTGAGTTGAAAGGCGTCTATTGGATCGTGGCTCTGATGGCATGCGCCTTTGTGCTGTGGTGGCGGTGCAGCAACCACTGGAAGCCGCTCGCGCACGGTGGGCAGCCCGTGCCGAAGGCTTATTGCCAACTTCTGATGAATCCTGCGATCAGCTTCGTCTTGGTGCCGCTGGGGCTCTATGTGGCCTACCGTATCTGGAAAAGCCAGGCGCTGGATGGAGAGCCGTTGACGCTGACAGACGGCATCAGCTCCTACTTCTTCTTTTCGATGAGCGCCGTCGCCATCCTCATCTCCTTTTATTTGGCATTAAAGACCCTGGCGATCCTCTTCAAGGGTGAGGCCTTCCTCGAAGCGGAGTACTTCCCCTCTGATTTACCAGAGCAGAAACCCATCGGTAACCGGTTCTGGAGTGCTCTCCTCTTGATGTGGAAGCACGAACGCCTCGTGCAGAAACGCGTGGTCTATCTCGACCCTCACGAATTCCTGATGCCGCGCCTCCTGTGGGATGAATTCCAGCTCAGCGGCAAGTGGCGCTTCCGGCTGATACGGGCCGCCAGCATCTCCCTCATTGTCCTCACAGGCATGTACTTCGCCTCTGATCTAGCGCACGAACCCGCATCACCCGTGCGCGGCGGAGACGCACGCTTCTACTGCGAAGTGGCCCTCTGGTGCAGCATCGTGACCTTCATTTTCCTGGGGGCGCTGATCTTTGACTCCCTCTGGCTCAACCGAATCTTCATCGACTGGTTCGGCAAAGGTGAGAGCGAATGGAGCGTGCAGCAGGTGCGGCTGGAGTACATTCAGGATCTGAGCTGGTCAGACCGCTGTGATTACACCGATCTGCGACTCGTGGCGGACTGGACGAAGGACATCGGACGCCTCACCGCGCTGCCTTTCTACAGCCTGGCGATCATGCTCCTGGCTAGGCTCAACTACTTTGATATCTGGCGCTGGCCCCTCCCGGTCGTCGGCGGCCTCGTGCTCATCATCGCGATGGTGATGCTGGGCTCTTACCGCATTCATTCCGCCGCCGAGCGACTGCGCAATAGCACCATCCAGCGTCTGCTCAAATCCAAGAGTGCGCTCGATAAAAACTCGGCAGCCAACAGGCTCATCGATGAGATCCGCCATCTTTCTCACGGTGCCTTCAAGCCCTTTTTGAAGCAGCCCGTCATGGAGGCTTTTTACTGGCTCATCAGCGCCTTGAGCATGAGTGGCCTCGCCCAAGCGCTCGCTCAGATGATCGGCTGATCGGTTACTTCGCCGCCTGAAGCTCCAGCCGACCTTGGGTGAAGGTGTGGAGCAGTGACGAGCCAGCTTTCGTGCTGAGCTGGGAGGCGGGCCGTGTCTCAATGACGCGGTTCGGGCCGGTTTGGGGCGTGTTGGCGCAGTCCTGCACATACAGCGTGGTCTTCACGGGCTGCTTGATCGCCAGTTTATCTTCCGCTGGACCGAAGGTGCATTTTTCGAACACGCAGTCCTTCGTGGCTAGGGCAAAGCTTTCCGGCACGCGGCAGTTCACGAAGCGGCAGTTCGTGATGCGCAGCCATTCCATCGCCAGCTCCGCAGCGGCATCCTCCCGGTAGCTGATGGGGATGAGGTCCACGTCATAAAGTGTGCTGCCCTCCAGCTTCATCCCCACGTCTCCGACCTTCCAGTTCTGCATGAAGGAGTCGCTGAGCACGCAGTTGGTGAAACTCCACTTGCTGCTGAAATACGCGATGTACCAGCCGCCTTCTTTGGCAAAGGTGCAATCCTGAAACAGGCTATCCCGCGCCTCCAGACTGCCGTGCAGATCCGCCGTGAAGCGCACATCGCGGAAATGGCTGCCCTCCGCCTTCCACGAGCCTTCCAGGATGTGAAAGCGCACGCCCTCCATGCGCATGCCGGGCAGGCTGGTGACCTCACCGCGAATCTCATCGGCCTGCCGATCCGTGCCTTTGCCTCTGGAGCCGATGTCGATGCGGCGGAAGGGGCGGTAGTCGCCCGCCGGGATGGTGAGCTTTCCGGTCCACGGCTCGGCTTTGAGCAAAGGCTCCCGCATCTCCGGCACGGTGGATACCTTCTCCTCCAGCGCCCGAAGGCTGCCGGGGCGCACTTGGAGCGATTTCAGCGTCACCGTCGTATCCGCCGGGAAGACCTCCACGGGCTTCATCACCTTCGAGTAATCTCCAAAGTGGATCAGACGCCGCTGCCCGTTCACGCTGAGCGTTTGGTAGTTCGGCATGATCCGCCAGCGGATGGTCACAAATTCGTTTTCAGGGATGCGGCCCTTCCCGAGTACATGCCTTGCACCGCCAGGATCATTGTCGATCCGCAGCTCGTCTTGATTGCGCTCCCAATTGAAGATCACCGCCTTCGGGGCATGCGCCAGCCACAGGTTCAATTTGTCCGTTTTCGCCACGATGGTGAACTCCACCGGAGGCGCATAGCTCTCCTGCGATGTAAACCGCTCATTCCCTTTCAAGACGATCTCCTTGCCCTCTGGCACGAGTTCCAATGTCTCGTCGAGAAGCTCGCGGCGGTCCTCCGGCAGCCTGACGAGTCTTTCGGAGGCCAGCTTGGCATCCTCTGCCCGGCCCGTCTGGGTCCACGCGGCCTGCTCCGCCTTCAAAACCTCCTGGTACTTCAAAATCAAGCCGATGACGGCATTTCGCCG
>JBJXGQ010000514.1:0-3159 GCA_046160525.1 Burkholderiales bacterium | reverse complement strand
CGCTGCGGCGATTCAATAAATGGACCTCGCACCAATCGAATTTAAGCTTCAACAGCTGTGGACGCGAGAGCTCGAAAGCAAGACGCGGAACAGAAATAGCAATGAGCATCAAGACCGCGGGCGCCATCTTACCTGTGGTGCCAATGGAATTGGATCCAACTAGATGAGCGATCAATGAAAAATTGAATTTCTCTCTGCAACGCGCGTGCGGATTGGCTGGAAGCATACATACGCCCCGGTAAGGTAGGGGTACAAGTAGTACAGGGGCCCACCAACCAGCAATGGCGGCTGCGGTCAGCGATCTGGTGCAACAATCGAATGGTCATGGTTGAGGACATGGTGTGAAAGCGGGGAGCATCCAATCCAATGGGGTTTTCGCAAGCAGCAAGCCATCTATGTGTGTAGCGTAAATCTTTTTTCGAATCCAAAAAAGACCGCTTTGAAGAGGAGCTGTCATGATTCATGTTGTGTAGAGCAAGGGGGAACACATCACCAGTAGGTTTCATCCCATGGTCGCAACGTGCATACAGCAGCAGCAAACGTGTCCCACGCATTTCCAACGCGTGCAGGGCAACTCAACAAAGCTTCCATTGCAAAGGTTTGATCCTGCGTAATCGTACAGAGGTGGTGCGGGGAACAAAGCACAACACGAGCGACTTCAGCGCGTTTTGGGGTGCTCATGGGAACGCTCGTTAAGGAATGCTGTCAGCACTGCGCAGTACCAAAAAGACATTGTACAACGTATCCAAAGAAAAGGCAAGGTAACCGCTTTCCCTATTTCCTGCCCGTTTTGCAGCACCGATATGCCTTTCCAAAGGAGTTCGTTTTTGACGGCACATTTTGTGGGCTCGAATGATGACGCCAGGCTTCAGAAGCTGAGATCTGGAGTTTTTTGGGGTGAACTTTTCGTTTCTCTCATAGCCCAAGAGTTTACTGCGCTGGGAACAGCGCTGTCACAGTGAGCTGTCGTGTTTCCGGGCAAGCAAGCTGCCGCCGCCATGTTTGGTGCACCCTACCGCCTCGCCGGTGCCCGTTCGCCCACGCGCGGGCAACTGCAGTTCAGCGATCTGTGTGTCGGAGCTCTACGCATGGCTGTTGAGGTACGGCATAGCCATTACATGAAATGCCATGTGCTACTGTTTTTTTCTTTGTCGACATAATGTCGTGGCTTCAGGCCGAGATGGTGCGGCTTCGTAGCCCGTTCAACAACGCCTACATGTATTCGGTTCATTTTGTGGGTGGATATTGTATTCTTCTTGCCCAATACATCCAGCGACACCTGCACCATTGGCACAGCACAACTAATTGTTTGCCCCAGAGCAGTGAACAAGTTTCCGCTATTTTGCGGGCGTTGCATGCGCGGTGTGACAAGGATCCCAGGTGCGTAGCTGGCGTCTGGCTTTTCGTGCGCGGCACGTGTGCTGACGTTGCTGCAGCTTTGCAGACTACCTGGATGAGTTGGAGCGCATGGGCGCAGCCAACAGCGCTGCCGAGCAAGCCCGCTGGTTGAATACCTGGGTAACTCGGCCAACGGGCGCTCTACAGCCAGGCGCCGCCGCAGTGAACTTGGATGCCGCGAGCAGCTGCGACATCGCAATTGCCGCCGTCGTCTGCAACTGGGTCCGTGTTTGCTTGCCTTTGTGCTTTTACTGGTGCCACTGCGATTTCCTTACGCTGAGATCATGCTTACGTAAGATTTCATTGTTGCACTCGGCGCAGGCGTATTCGATGATGCCTGCTGGAACAGAAGCGGCACTACGTGCGCCCAAGTCCTGGACGTCTACGACATACGGCGAGGCGCACGACCTCGTGCAGCTGTTTCAGCGCACAAGCGATCGGCGTGATGGTGTATTCGTCGACATTGGTAGCGGTACGTGTGAGCTGCTGCCGCTTTCGTTTTTTGTCGTGCATGCAGCAGCTGACTGGTTGCCATGACGCAGGGATTGGGCATTTGGTGCTGCAGGCGGCACTGTTTGGACGTCCGTCCATCGGGGTTGAATGCCGGTTGGATCTGCGTGACAAGACACAGGTACGTTAGCGTTGCTGCGTTTCATGTCAATATAGACTCACATGCAAGTGGAACAGATGTTGGAACGAAAATTTCATGCCGTCGTTGCTTGGTTCGCGGTGACCATGTCACCGGTACGTATCATTGACGCACATGCGTTGGTGGCTTGCAGCACCATGATCAGTTTGCAGGTGCATCTGCTGTTCGGCGACGCTACCAAGCTGCCGGAGGTGCCGCTGTTTCTGCACAACGCCGGCGTTGTGTGGTGCAACAACTTTGCCTTTGAGTTGGAGCTCAACAGCAACCTCGGCAACCTGTTTAGTCGGTACGTGCCAAGTGGAACCCCAATTGCGTTGACGAAACACATGTTTCATTCCCGGAGCCGCACTCAACCTCTCACCGGTGCGCAAGCGATGTTGCAATGCCCGTGTTAACCGCCTGTGTCTTGGGAGGATGTGCGGGTCAATCTCGCTGAGGCCTGATGTGGGCACTGCGTTTCAAGTTCTAATTATTGCACCTGGTAGACGTGCAAGGTCGGCGTTTCAGGCAGGAAACCTTTCAGGTCGGGGGATCCTGGACCGGCAACAGCATCAAAGTCACATGCCTGCGCTTCTGGTATGTGTGCATTCGGCAGAGTTACTGTTGGCGTGGCGCAATTTGTCTACGCGGTCTCACATGTACTCTGCTTCCGAGTAAAGGACGGACGGTGCGTGCTACACCGTGCCGAAGCAGTGGATGCCCCGTGCCGTTAGTGGGTACTCTTTGTTGCGGATGCAGGAGGTCGCCAAGGGCGGCCAAGGCCGAGACGCGGCGACTAGGGTATGCACGAGTACATGCACGTGCACTTGTACCTTTCTCGCTCACGCCGTCTGAGCCCGCAGGCGGCAAAGCTGTGGAAGGACATGTCGCCCGAGCAGCATGATATTTTCCAAGATCGTGCCACAGCCGCCAAGGTGCGCGCTTCACGCGCTTACTACATGGCGGTGGGGCGCACGACGAGTAACCATTACACACGCGCATGGCGCAGGCCATGCTGCAGCTCGGATGCAAGGCTGCTGATCCACCCATCGGTGCACTCGCAGCCAGTACGAATGCCGAAGAGAGCCAGAAACCCACGCGCCGCAGTGAGCGCCACATCACGGCTGCCCTCC
>JBJXGQ010000513.1:0-3016 GCA_046160525.1 Burkholderiales bacterium | reverse complement strand
CGCCCAAGTTTCACCGCGCAGTGCACCACTGCGTGGACTACGTGCGTCAGTGGGGCCCGTTGGAGTACCTCACCACGGAGACGAGCGAGGCAATGCACAAGCCACTCAAGGCTTACTTTCGCGCGTGCGTGCTTGCATGTATTGCTGTGGCTAGGGGAGAATTCTGTACGGGCCTCTACACCATATATGTCCTTGCTCGGCTCGACTTGTTCCCAAATTGTCTGTAAACCCAATTTTTATGGAGCGCAGGTCTAACAAGCGCGACGGGTCCAAGATGATTTCCTTGCGTCTGACGCGCGGCTCAAAGTTGGATGAGCACCTGGCGCTGCTTGAGGCAGAGAGTAGCGACGATCGCGCCGGCCTTGGCGAGCATGATGATGGTGCTGGCAGCGATGATGATCCTGAGGGGGCTGCCACTTCCAAGAAACCACGGAAGAGCAGGGTATCGAAAGATGCTGATGCGACGACACCGATCGCCAGCGATGTGAAGTTTCAAGGCAATGGTCACACAATGAGTGTCGCGACATTGTTGCAAGACTTTCTGCCCGATGGAGCGCAGTACAATGGTCTGTCGTGGGTTGTGTCTCTGTGATGGAGCCATTGGTTGTGGTCTGCATTTTCTGCGGCGCCATCATGTAGTGTGTGTCTCAACCCAAACCATTGGGCTCGTGCGTAGGGAGTCCCTTTTTTGCCCAGATTGGCAACAAGGGTGTTGCGCTGCTGCTGCGACGCGCGTTGGTGGATAACGATGACACAGTGCCGCACGCAAACCTGCCGCATTTTGATGAAGATAACGTTCGTTCTGCAAACTCTACGGCCTTGTCGTCATCCCACATTTCCACCTCAATTCTCCGCATGCAGCTAAGCGTCCGCTACTTGTGTATCACTCCTTCTTTTCGTCTCCGCCGTGTCATTTTTGTGCGGTGCACAGGTGCTGCACTGGTCCTCCGTGAAGATCAAGCGTGGGGGTGAGTGGTTCACACTTCACGCTCGCCGCCAATTCCACGGCCGACCCCGGTTCGACGTGGTTCAAATTCGCGGGGATCCAACTGTTGCCCCAGAGCCATGGCTGGCGCGATTGCTTGCGTTCATCCAGATCCATGTCTCCAGAGACGAGGAGTGCGTTGCGGAGACAGGCTACGTGTCATTGGCCATCATTCAGTGGCTGAATCACATGCCCGACAATGATCTCGTGCCCGGGATTCGGCAGTATTGCTACCTCCCACAGCCTCAAGCAGTTGAGTTGGACGTCATCGTGCGTCCGGTGAAGCTCGTGGAAAACCCCCTGCCGCTGCCCAGTGGATCTTTTTGTCTCTGCGCATTGCCCTACGGGAAGAGTGCCGCTCACAACAATTTTGGGATGTGATTTATGCACCCGCGTTTGGTGTGTGCAGTGCGGTTGCTTCAAGATGACCCAACGTGTATGTGCGTGCGTGTGTGTGTGGGCGTGTGGGTATGTGTGCGTGTGTGTAGGTGTGACTGTGCGTGCGTGTGTGCGTGCGTGTATTGCGAGGAGTCCTAACCCCCGTATTGTGCCTCACCATTGCGCAGCGGCCGCTACACCTGAGTTCACACTCATACATAACCCTTGCGTATACCTGCAATACGCATCTTCAACACGCTACAACAACCGCACGTGATGGAGCGGGGTGCGAGCTCGGCGCTGCCACGCAGTGGCTGTGCCTACTGCTAAGTCCGCGTGCGAGCACATATTCAACAGGCGACCGTCTCGTACGATGTGCTCTGCAACATTGGTTTCTTGGCTGTTGGTTAACGGTTTGGCTGTTGCGTCGTGTTGTATTGCATTGTGCATGAGAGCGTGCAAACACGCACTACGCATTGACACAAGCGCGCACACAAAACAAACACCACACCGACACCACCCGTTTGGTGTCGTCAAAATTACGTACCGCACACGTAAAAAGGACGTTCCCAGGGAACATGCGGTCACTAGACTCCTGTCAACCGGATAGCAACCGACACCAATCCGACACCAACCGCAATGGTGCCGTCAAACTTACGTTGCCTTTACGTAAAGGACCAATTCAGACTGGTCCCAAGACCAAGTGATTGACGTAAAGCAACATTATATATGTGTCAATTAAGCGTTAACTTGACGTCAAAGGAACATGGTAGAGCGGGGGGCATGTTCCAAGAACGCTTAATTTACGTGCATGATACGTTAGCAACTCCCCACATGTTCCCGAGACGCTCTGGAACGTTCTTGACACGCTTTTGAACGCTCTAGAACGTCAAGAACATGTTCGGGGAACACTTTGGCTCTGGAACGTTCTTGAGCGTTCCGGAGCGCGACACTTGTCTCATGATAAATTACTAACAGGCAAGAGCACGTCAAGAAGTTGTTCTCTTGACGATCTAAAACGTTCTTGAACAGACTTTTGGAGTTCCGTTGACGAGAAGTATCCGTGAATAAGCCGTAAAATGGCCGTAAATCGACACCAACAGGGGCCCACATGCGACTGGTGTCGTAAAGAAACCGTAAAGCAACCATAAAAACGACGTAATGCACACGTATTGAGAATGTTCTCTTGACGTACGCATCACGTTCTCGTTACGGAATTTGTCCGTAAATGTGACGTCCATGTTCCGGGAACACAGCGTAACTTTTGCTGATGATGTCGTGGCATACGTTGTTTGCGGTACCAAGTCCGGTCCGCCATCATTCAAGATGCTGCGACTTGCTCCTGCGTTTTACCGCAGCTGTTGGTGTTTGTACGAGTCCAATAATTTATTTGGGCGCAATTTCGCCTGTTGTAGAGCCGAGCCCCGCACAGTGCACTATCATTGGCGGCAAAGCACGCATCACGTTGCCGCACAACAACACTCTCCTTAGCACCCGTGCCTGGTCGTGTCCATACTGTTGCCACAGCCCTTTTTGCGTTCCAGCCGTGTAAATACATCATAAATAATGTGGAAACCAGTTTTACAACGCTCCAGCGAGCAAAAAGTTTGTCACCGCTGGGGGTGTGTAACGGAATGCATCACAAATTGCATT
>JBJXGQ010000512.1:0-2786 GCA_046160525.1 Burkholderiales bacterium | reverse complement strand
ATAACGCCTGAGGTTTTCACCGGCGATGCCCTCGACCCGCTCGATATTTCCATTTATCGCGCTTTGGCAGGTGGCTGCACGAGTTCCCACGCGATGCACGGCTCCGCGAACGCCATCGGCGGTCAATGCGAAACCATCAAGCACCGCTGGGGCACGATGAACCCCGAAGACCTGCGCATGGCAGACGCGCCACGCACCATCAAGTTTGCTTTGGGCGAAAACCCGATGCGCTCGCACGGCGAAGGCAGAGGCGTACTACCTAGCTCCCGCATGGGCGTGGAATTTGTGATTCGTAAGGCTTTTACCGATGGCAAACGCTACTTGGAAGCTTGGGATAAATACAACAAAGAAAAAACGGCAAACCCCAGTATGATGGCACCGCAGTACGACCGCCGTCTGGAAACGATGGCGGACATTCTGAAAGGCAACATCATCGTGCATTGCCACTCGTATCGTGCCGACGAAATTTATATGCTGCTGAATGTGTTGAAAGATTTTGGTGTAAAAAAAGTGGTGTTCCAGCACGTGAATGAAGGTTTTAAAGTTGCACCAGAACTCGCAGCATTTGGCGCAGGCGCTTCGGTTTTTGCCGACTGGTGGGCTTACAAATTTGAAGTTTACTACTCTACACCCTATAATGCAGCGATTTTGGTAAAAAATGGCGTGGTCACTTCTATCAATTCTGACTCTGGCGACTACATCCGCCACTTGTACCATCAGGCAGCGAAAACCCAGCGTTATGGCGGCTTGACCGACGAGGAAGCCTTGGCGTTGATTACCATCAATCCAGCGAAACAATTGGGTATTGAGGGGCGTGTCGGCTCGATTGAAGTGGGCAAAGAAGCAGATATTGCTATTTTCAAAAATCACCCGCTTTCGATTTATAGCGTTCCGCAAAAAACCATCGTGGACGGCGTTATTTATTTCGACATTGAGAAAAATCAAGACGATATGCGCGTGGATGTGGACCCAGTAGAGTCATTCCCAGCTTTTTTTATGGAAGAAAACCGTGGACACAACCATGACCGCTGTATGCAGGATGTGTGGGAGTTATTGTTTGGGTCTTCTGAAAAAGAGTAATATTAAAAATGTGTTCAGGTGCGATGTGTTCAGGTGTTCACGTTCGAACACATGAATACACGAACACATGAACACACAAACACATCTAAACAATTAAAAACCTTATCATGAAATATAACTTCAAACGTTATTTTTTAATACTTGCTTTAGGAATCATCGGGTTACCGCTCGTAGCCCAAATCCCTGGCAAAGCTGAAAAAGGCACTTTTGCGTTCACCAATGCGACGATTGAAACCGTTACCAAAGGCACGGTGAAAGGGACGCTCCTCGTGCAAGATGGTAAAATCACCTCGATAGGGGCAAATGTGACGATACCCGCCGGGGCAAAAACGATTGATTGCAATGGTTTGTACTTGTATCCGGGCATGATTGACGGCGGCACGACCTTAGGTTTAGTGGAAGTAAGTTCGGTTAGTTTAACTGCGGATGAAGATGAATTGGGCGAGTTGACCCCGCAAATGCAAGCGTTGACGGCAGTAAATCCCAATGCCACTGCCATTCCAGTGACCCGCGTGGATGGCGTGACTACTGTTTTGACAGTGCCACAAAGCGGCTTGTTTCCTGGTACAGCAGCACTGATTAACTTGGTTGGCTACACGCCCGACCAGATGTACGCGGGTTTCAAAGGAATGGTATTGAATTTCCCTGCGGTGCGTCGGCGTCCGTTTGGAGACAATCGCACGGAAGAAGATTTGAAAAAAGAAGAAGATAAATTGCTCAAGCAACTCAATGAAGTGTGGGAACAAGCCACCTTGTACGCCAAAATAGATTCGGCTGCAAATGCCAATAGTGCGAATCCAAAACCTACCTACAATCCTGAAATGGCGGCGCTAGCCCCCGTGGTAAAAGGCAATGCAACCCTGCTGGTAGAAGTCAATCGCTACAACGACATCGAATCGGCAATAAAATGGGTGCAAACTCAAAAAGTCAAGAAAGTGGTGGTCACGGGTGTAGCCGAGGGCTGGCGCGTGGCGGATAAATTGGCGAAAGCGAATATTCCGGTGATTACGGGTCCGGTGATTGCCATTCCGACGCGGGCTTCCGACCGTTATGACAAAGCGTATGCGAATCCTGGGCTGATGAAAAAAGCGGGCGTGAAAGTGGCGATTCGCAGCAACAATTCCGAGAATGTGCGTAATCTGCCTTGGCACGCGGGTTTTGCGGCAGCGTATGGCATGAACAAGGAAGACGCGTTGAAAGCCATCACTATCGTACCTGCGGAAATTTTTGGCGTGGCGGATAAACTCGGCTCGCTCGAAGTGGGTAAAACGGCGAATCTAGTAGTAACCACAGGCGACCTCCTGGAAACAAAATCGCAAATTTTACACGTCTTTATTGATGGCTGGCAAGTGCCAATGGACAGCCGTCACATTCAGCTATACAAAGAATTTTTAAATCGCGCACCAGGCGTGCAGAAGTAAATAGGGGGTTGACTATTTTAAAAAAAAATAATTTATTGATTATCAATTTATTGAATCATTTTTTTTACGCAACGGCGGAGATTTCTGAATTTTGAAATTTTCGCCTTTGCGTGAAAATTTTATTAGACTTGTTCGAAAATTAATTTAAGAACCACTGAGAATAGCTACGCAAGTGCTCCACGTGTCGCTGAAACTTTAGCGACACGTGGGGTGTTTTTGTGATAAAAAAACAAAAATGCCCTTAAAGTTCTATAAAGAGAGGGGCGTATTGATTCATTTTGGGAT
>JBJXGQ010000511.1:0-10416 GCA_046160525.1 Burkholderiales bacterium | reverse complement strand
TGCAAGATGAACGCGTAGTCGCGGTCGATGCGAGGATTCTCCGGCACTTTCGGATGCACGATGAACATGCCGTACATGCCCAGCGCCAACTGCACCATCTCGTCGGCGTGCGGGTGATACATGAAGGTGCCATTCTGTTTGAGCGTGAATTCGTAGACGAAAGTCTCGCCCGGTTGAATATGCGGCTGGTTCAGACCGCCCACGCCATCCATGCCATTGGGCAGAAAGATGCCATGCCAGTGAATCGTCGTGTGCTCCTTGAGGCGGTTGGTGACATAGATACGCACCCGGTCGCCTTCCACGCATTCGATGGTGGGGCCTGGCGTGGTGCCGTTGTAACCCCAGCAATTGACGACCATCCCTGGCGCGAACTCGCGTTTGACCGGCTCTGCATTCAAGTGGAACACTTTCACGCCGCCGTCCATCTTCCACGGCGCAGTGCTGCCGTTTAGCGTGACCACCGGCGTATAGCCCGACCCCGGCGGCGGTTGAGGAGGTGCCTGAGTCTTAGCGGCGGACTTTTCCTGACCGGATGCGGATTGAAAGGTGGCGCTCACCGCGCCCGAAAGCAGCACGGCGCTGGTCTTGAGTAGATCTCGTCTGTTCATGGTTGATTGTCCTTAGGCGGCTGCGATGAGTGATCTTTTGCATCTGGAGGCGCGCCACTCAATGCGACTGAATCCGGCAGGCGCCCGCCCAGGACTCTCTCCAACTCCACATAGGCGAGCCAGTAATTCTTGATGGCGCCAATGTAATCGCGGCCGGCTGCCACTTGATCCTGCTTGGCGCGCAACAAGTCATAAATTCCCAGCAACATTCCGTTGTAGAACTTGAGCGTCTCACCCACGATATCCTGCTGCACCGGCAGCACGGCGGTCTTGAAGTGCTCCACCGCCGCATGGGCGGCCAGAACTCGCGTGTAAGCTTCTCTGGCTTCCGAGCGAATGCCGATAGCGAGCGCCTCGAGCCTACGTTCTGTTTCTCGCAATTGAGACTCCAATCGGGCGATGTTGCCCTGGCTTCTATCGAACAGCGGCAATCCAAGCTCCAAGGTTGGGCCCCTGAGCGCCTCATCGAGACTGTCTTTCTCGTAACTGAAACCTATGCCCAGCACGCTCAAGAACCGGTACTTCTTGGTGTAGCCGAGCGAGCCCGCCACGATGTCGCGCTCGCGCTTGAGCGCCGCTACGTCCAGCCGCTCGGCGATGGCGAAGGACTCGAGCTTGACGAAGACCGGCACGGTTGAAGGCACCTCGGGTAAGCGCCGGGGAACCTGCCAGTTCGTGTTCTCTCCCCAGAGGCCGAGCATGCGATTCAATTTCTCTCGGTCGCTGGCGAGTTGCACTTCCGTGTTCGCAACATCGAGCAAGGTTTGCGCGTAGAAAGCTTGCTGCAATCGTTGCTCGCGTTTGCTCAGGGTGCCGGCCTCGAACTGGCGCTGCGCCAGCTCGGCAGCCGCCTGCGCGGCCGTGACCACTTGGCGGTAGAGTTCAAGGGCCTGCTCGTCTCCCTCCACCGTGTAGTAGGCCGTCTTGACACCGGCCGCAACACGAAGAATTTCCTGCCCAGCCTCAAGCTTCGCCTTCTCGAACGCTGCGCCCGCCAACTGCTTGCGCGGGGCCAGGGTGAGCAAACTCAAGAAATCCTGTGTGACGCCCAACTCGCGCTTGGAGTGAGAAACGCCGTTGGGGGCTCTCTGGTAGCTTAATGAGAATACCGGATTGTTCAGCAACCCTGCTTGTACGACATCCGCCTGTGCGACGCCCAAGCGCTCATAGCCAGCTTGCAAGGACGGCGAGTTCAGCAGCGCGATTTGCACCGCCTCATCTGCGGTGAGCGTGTCCTTGAGGAGTCCGCGCACGGCTTCGGCCACGGCCGCGTCTTCTTCCCTTCCCTGGTTCCAACTGATCTGCTGGGTGATCTTTTTCCCGGCGAGTTGCTGTACTTCCGAGAAACCCGGTTTTGGCTGAACGCTGGCGCAGGCTGATAGCAGTAGCAGCGTTAACGCCGCGCTCGCGAGTAGAGCCGGCCGGCGACGCGCGGGGGCCAATGCGCGGGTGGCATTCATGGAGGACGAGACGGGTTTTCCGTGAAACGGGGCGGCCGCGTTCGGATACATGGCACCCGTGACGCAAGCGTCAATGCTTGTGTTCATCGTGACCGCCCTCCTTAACGCTGCGTTTCTCATTGCCGGAGGGCAATATCCCGCTCACCGTTACCTTGCCCCGCATCCCCGCCTCGAAGTGCCCAGGCACATGGCAAGCGACCTCGAATTCGCCGCCCTTTCCGAACTCCCATAGGAGCACCTTGGTCTCGCCCGGCGCGAGCGTGAGCGCATTGCTGTCTTCGTGTTTCATGTTGGGCATCTTTCGCATCATCTGGGCATGCTCTTCGTGCTCCTTGGCGTCTGCGATGATGAACTCGTGTTGAACCTGCCCCATGTTGGTGACGACAAACCGGATCGTTTCTCCCATCTTCACCGTGATATTGGTAGGGTCATAGCGCATCGCATCCAGCGCCGCGATCTTGATTTCTCGGGTCACCTTGCTGGCATCGCCAGGGTTGCCAGCGGCGGAGCCACCGTGCCCGTGCGGCGAGCCATGGGCACCATGGTCGTCCTTGGCAGCCACTTGCTTTAGGGTCCCATGTTGCGAGTGGTCCATACCCGCCATGTCATCCTTTCCGCCCGGATCGCCGCTTAGCGCCGGGCCAGCCGGTGCCCGGTAGGACTTCAACGTTAGCGGCGGGGTAGGCGCCGCGGATTCCGTCGCGGAGAAATTAGCGGGATGGTTGGAACCCAGTTCGGGCGCCGTTAAGTTGGCCGCGCAACCGGCGGCAATCCCCGGAATAAGTGCGGTGCATAGCTTCTTGAATCCGATGAAATACATTGATTCGTCCTCTTCGAAAAACGATAGGTAAAGCGGCACCTCCCGCGCGAGCCAAGGAGATGGCCGGCCGGCGCGCGAGATCACGCGATGGCCAAGATTAGCGCTACCGCTCGGTTACACCGAAGGCGGCCAGATAGCCGCGCACACGCGCTCGCCGGCACATGAGCGCTTAACGCGAGCGACGGCGGCGGAGCCGCTTGCTTAAGCGAAAGACTGTTTGGGAGGATGAAGCAACTGCTCAGGCGCGAGCAGGCTGTAGTAGGAGGAGAAATACGGCCGGTAAACGTGGGCCAGCGCATAACTGACGGTATTGTGCTGCGCCGGAACAAATGTGGCGCACGCGAGATGGCATGCATCGCAATTGTCGCACGCTAGCATTACCAGCAGCGAACCCTCAGAGGGATGTTCCGTATGCGCCGAGTGGGTCATGGAGTTACCCGGCGCATGATGCGTATGCCGGCTCTGCTCCACCGCATCGCTCTCTTGAGTTCGCGGCGTACCGGGCAGCTTCCCCTCGGTCATCGCATGCTTGCAGAATGGCATTACCGCGGCCACCACGCCTTGGAGCGGGAGCCACAGAACAACGAACACCATGAGCAGCCGGCGGAACATGCTGAGGAAGTCTACACTTGCCCGAAAGCGTTTGGCAACTGCCGCAACCGCCGGAATGGCAACCTAAGCCGAAAAAGCCGGAACCAACGGATGCGCTCGCTTCGGCAACAAACGTGTTGCGAACAAGCGGAGCCCTCCCCTTGTTTATCCCCCAGAAAGGAACAAGGGGGCGAACCCTTGTTGATCCCCGAAACCAGAGAGTAATGTTGCGAAGCCTTCTCCCAATCCGTCATCAATGAATCCGTAAGTGGCTAACTCCGCGCCATTACGCGCGGCTCTATTCCGGCGCAATCGAGGTTCTATCCATGGCTCGCTGGCATCAGGGCCGCTTGCTCGCCAGCTCTCGCAGTTGGCTGTCGATTTCCTTTTCCGCCTCCAGCCAGTCCTCCAATTCGCAACCCGGACAAAACCCGCGCTGCTCGGCGCGATAGTAGGCGGCTTCCGCGATTCGGTGCCGCCGGCCGGCGTCGCCAGTATCTTTCTCCTGTAATGGTAGGGCTCCAGCCAAGTTCGTTGCCGGCGGTTCACGGCGTTGGCGCGTGAAAACATGTTTGCTGGTGCTCGTCTTCATGTCATTCCTCCGTCTAAGAACGTCCAAAATAAGCGATTCCCGCGCTGTCGGTCCACGAAGTTCGCGGATGATGCATTGTGCAACCTGTGAGCGAGGATCAAGTCAAGCACATCATCAAATACGGAGAAGAAGGGAAGGCGTCTACGAGGAGCTGGCCCATTTGGATCATCCAGGCCCTAGCTGATGGATGCAAAATGCTTTACAGCATCGTCTACCATCTGCCGGGTGCACCACTTGGCGTAATACTTCCCGAATAGATTCCCGAGCCATCGCGCAGGAATCTTCTCCGGCAGCACGTAGTCGATGAAGACGCGAACGATTGACCCGGTCCCTTGGGACGTCAAGTCGAATCCCATCCGGTAGTGACCAATTACCAGAAGTTTCGGAACACCGGTCGTCTCCCATACTTTGTGCAAGGGCGGGCTACGTTCCGTAACGACTTCCTCGGCGCCGAGATCCATGCCAAGGATTCGCCCGCTCAATCGAATGCAAGAGCCAACGCTTTTCCCCTGTGCCGCATCGAGTTCAATGCTCATCCGTCCTCCCCCCATCTTCCACGAAGATTCGCTCATATGGGAAGATAGCCGCTTATGGTCATCCAGGTGAGAAAATACACGCTCCACCGAGGCTGGAACAAATACTCTCGCTTCGTAATGTTCCGACTTCATGGATTTCAACCCTGGCCCGCCTTGCGCTGATGGGCGAGCGTTTCTGGAGTCCATTTGCTCTTGATGTAGGCCAATACGGCCCAGATCTCTTCATCGGAAAGAATTTGCCCAAAGGCAGGCATATCGCTCTCGTAACCCGGTGGCGCGAAGCGCCCAGGCACGGGACCGTACTTGGTGATGCCGAACAGCATTGCATCGGGATGATGCCACGTGTGTCCGCTGGCATCGTGCGGGGGCGCGGGCAAGCGCCCGTTTGGCAGCCGTACACGCCAGTTTGGCTGCCCTTCGAGATTGTGTCCGTGACAGGAAGCGCAATGCTGCCTGTACAACGTCTGTCCGAGAGCGGTCTGCACCGCATTCTCCGGACCGGCTTGCGGACGGTTGGGGCGCCATGGTGCATGGTCGAGTCCCATGGCGATAATGAACAGCAGGGCCAGCAAGGCAAGTATGAGGCCGAGCGGGCGCTTTGGACGCATGGTCATTTCCCCGGCGATTGGATCTTTAGCAGATGCATGACGTGATTAGCGATCACGGGCTCCTCACGGGCCGCAACTTTCCAGGCTGAACCGCACAAGTTTCGCAATAAAGCTTGGCCTATCCGGCGGTGTTGGGATGGGGTCCAGATCGATTCCCGGCCACGCGCACTGCTCGCACACGGCCGCTCGAGAATGGCTGGGCCATCCGCGATTCGCATACCCGTCTTCTAATCCTTCATGAATCGGAAACCTCACTCGCATGCTGTTCGGGCAAGGCCGGCGTCCACCGTTTCGTGAGCATCCTATCTATCGCGGGAACGGCCGGCTGGCGAAGTCGAAGCGAGACCACCATTCGGTACCTTGCGCCGCGAGCCGCCCATCGATCGAGACTTATTCGGTCTCGGCGTGGGAGTCACGCTTATGAGCGCATTCCCCAGGTTGCTCGTCTGTTGTTCGAGGAACCGGCATAAAGCGCGGACGTCGTGGTCATTGCCTGCCGTTTCGTTCCAGCTTTCGTGCACCTTTCGCATAAGGGCGTAACGTAGCCCCAACTCCTTCATCTGTTCTTGAACATTCTCCAATTTGCGGGCGAGTTGCCGGTTGATGTCTCCGCAGTCGCGCTCCCCTGCGTCCAGTTTGCACAGTAGGCAGCCGATTTCCGCCAGCGAAAAGCCTAGTGCTTGCACGCCTTTGATAAAACGCAGGCGCACCACATCGTCTTCTCCGAACTGCTTGTAATTGTTCGACGGATTGCGCCTCGGGACAATGAGCCCCGCACGAACGTAGAACCGCACTGCATGCACACCGACACCGGCGCGCTTTGCGATTTCGGTAACTTTCATTCTCTGTCTCCATGAGCCCGCGAAGGCCAAGCGAGCATGCCTTGCTCGGAGGGCGCCCTAGGCGCGCTCCAGATCGTCAATACACAGTCAAGGGACCGAGCAAGCGCGAGGTGCTTACGCTCGCGCTTGAGGCAGCTATAGGAGGAGGCGAATCGTGGAAAGGAAGGGACTGGCTTGGTAGACCGGCGGCGGCGGTATCCACCGGCCAAATGCATCGCGCTTTAATATCCCGTTGGACCGGGGAGCCGGCGCCGGTGCGTATACGATTTCCCCGGCGCTGGGTTGGGCCAATGCAAAGCCGCCCCAACGCAGCCCTTTATCCACCGGCGCGATTTCGGCACAACTCTCGGAATCTGCCGGCTGCGGGGTGGTTTCCTCAGTGACCTTCGCGGGGTGATCGTGACCGGCGTGATCAGTAGCATATTCGGCCGGTTCGTGATGAGCAGACGTGGCATCGTTCGGAAATTCGGTTCTGCTTGTGGGAACGTCGCAGCACCAGTTGGCGGCGGCCGCCCATGTCGACGCCAGCCACAAAAACACCATTGCGCTGGCAACGATGCGCTTGCGGCTCCAGGTAGAACGCGCGGTGGCTCTCATTATGTAGGCATCCTAAGCCTCGCATCTAAGGCGAGTCAATAACCTTTTCCCATTAAGATCAGGATAGATTTCTCGCCAACCGGCAATTTGATCCAAATCAAGCCCAGTAGCCGCGGGGCATCAGACTTCGCGCGGAGCCCGGCCATGACTGTTCACGCCAAATCGATCTCCGTGCGCTCCTCTGCCACTCGTGCCGGCCAGCCGAGTTCCTCGGCGATGCGCCGCCGCAAGGCATCCGCGGCGGCGGGCTCGCCGTGATTGATGAAGGTCATCTTGGGCGGTTGCTCGAACTTTCGTAGCCAGTCTATGGTTTCGGCGGCGTCCGCATGGGCGGAGAGCATCGCCAGGTTCAAGACCTTGGCGCGAACCGGTATGTAAGCGCCATGGATCTTTACGCGCGTTTCGCCCGCGACGAGCGATGCGCCGCGCGTACCGCCGGCCTGGAAGCCCGTGAACAAAATGGTGTTGCGCGAATCGGGGAGTAGATGTTTCAAATGATGCAGCACACGCCCGCCAGTGGCCATGCCGCTCGCCGACAGAACGATCTTGGGCAAGGGATTTTCGGAGAGTCTGCGTGACTCCTCCGCGTCCCTCACGTACTTGGCCACTTCACATGCGTCCCGGCATTCCGCGGCCGATAGACGGTGGTCGTTTGGGTGGGCACGGAGGACTCCGGATGCGTTGGCGGCCATGGGACTGTCCAGAAAAACCGGCCAATGCGCGGGAATTCGTTTGGTCTCCCGCAAGCGATGCAGATGAAACAACAATTCCTGGGCCCGCCCCACGGCGAAGGCTGGAATCAGAACCGTGCCGCCGTGTGCGAGCGTCGTATTGATGGTGCTGGCGAGAAGAGTCTCTGGATCCTCCGTACTGTGAAGCCTGTCACCATAGGTGGATTCCGCCACGAGGTAATCGGCGCGCGGCGGGCGCTCGGGAGCCGCCATGATGGGATTGGCCGGGCGGCCAATGTCTCCCGAAAAGACGATGGACGTTTTCGCGCTGCGCACGTGAACAGACGCCGCCCCAAGGATATGACCCACGCGCGTGAAGCGCAGAGTCAATCCGGGCTTGACTGGGTAATCTTCGGAAAAATGGACCGTTCTAAATCGCCCAAGAGATGCCATTGCTTCGGCCTCGGTATACAGGGGCAATGCGGGTCTATGCTTGGAAAATCCCTTGCGATTCGCATACTCCGCATCCCTTTCCTGTAAAAAACCGCTGTCTCGTAGAAGGATTTCGCACAGGTCGCGCGTCGCGGATGTGCAAAGTACTGGCCCAGCGAATCCCTGCTTGATCAACAATGGAATGTAACCGGAGTGATCCAAGTGAGCGTGCGTGAGGACTACCGCATCGATGCTTCTCGGGCTGAAAGTAGGGGGAGCCCAATTGCGTTCGCGCAAGACCTTATAGCCCTGGAATAGCCCGCAATCGACGAGCAGCCGGGCATCCCCCGCTTGAACCAGGGTCTTCGAGCCAGTGACGGTTCCCACGCCACCTAAAAAATTGAGCTTCATTTGCGCCTCACTGTGGCGGATTCCGGTCGTAGCTAGAGCGGCGCGCCATGAAGAATCGCGGCACGCCTACCCTCCCTCGCAACAGATCGCGCACACCGCGCGATAGCGTGCGATCCCGGGGCAACCGCAAATGCTGAGCAGTATGCCTTGCTCCGAGCGTTTCCTGGTCGCGTTCGAAATCGTCAATACACCGTAAACACGCCTAAGATAGATCCCCCGGCCAACCGGCGCTTTGATCCAGGTCACGGAGAAAGCCGGCAGCCTCCCTACCATTGGAACTTATGAAATGTAGGTGGATGGAAAATTGACTCGTATGGAGCACTCTGGCGTACCTGCACGCGCGATCCTTGTCATCAACGCCGGTTCGTCGAGCATCAAGTTCGCTCTTTTCGGATGGGACCAGCAATTGGCGGACACGGCGGTCCTGCATGGCCAGATCGATGGCATCGGCGAGCACCCGCGGTTCACCGCGCGCGATGCGCAGGGCGGTTGCCCCGGCGCATCTGGCGCTTCATATAAGCCCCGGAGAGATCACGATCCGCACGGCGAGGCCCTCAGGTTTCTGCTCGATTGGCTGGAGACACACGCGGCGCACTGGCAAGTGGCGGCGGCCGGGCATCGTGTCGTGCACGGCGGAGAAGGCTACTCGGACCCCGTGGTGGTCTCGGACAAGACTCTTTCATACCTGGAAACATTGGTACCGCTGGCCCCCCTGCACCAGCCACACAACTTGGCGGCCATACACGCGCTGCGGCGCACGGCCCCCGCATTGCCACAGGTCGCATGCTTCGACACGGCCTTTCACCGCTCGCAAGACGTGCTGGCGCAAATGTTCGCGCTTCCGCAGGAATACACCCAGGCGGGCATCAAGCGCTATGGCTTTCACGGCCTGTCCTATGAGCACATCGCGAGCGTTCTGCCCAGCTATCTAGGGGAGCTGGCCGGTGGCCGCGTAGTGGTCGCACATTTGGGCGCCGGGGCTTCCATGTGCGCGCTGCTGGACCGAAAAAGCGTGATGTCCACGATGGGCTTTACCCCGCTTGACGGATTGGTGATGAGCACGCGTTGCGGCGCTCTCGATGCGGGTGTCGTGCTGCATCTGCTAAAGCACCACGGCATGCATGCGCAGGCTATTGAGGACCTTCTCTATCATCGCAGCGGTCTATTAGGAGTTTCCGGCTTGAGCGGCGACATGCGCGTGCTCCTGGCGAGCCAGGAAGTTGCAGCCCGTACCGCGATCGAGCTATTCGTCTATCGCGCCAGCCTCGCATTGGGCTCGCTCGCAGCGGCACTAGGCGGACTCGACGCATTGGTGTTTACTGGCGGAATCGGTGAGAACTCCGCCGAGATCCGGCAACTCATAAGCCATAAGGCCGGCTGGCTGGGCGTGCGCTTGGATGAAGCCGCCAACTCGGAAAATGCCAGCCGAATCAGTCTGCCTAGCAGTCCCGTCACAACTTTGGTCATCCCCGCCAACGAGGAGCGCATCATCGCCGAACACACGGCTGCCTTACTTATCCGCGAAAACGTTTGGCGTTGAAGGAGAAGCCACCATGAAACTTTCGGAACACGATGAGGGATTGCCAACCTCGCTTCCGCAGAGCGAACTAGAGAAAATCGACGCCTACTGGCGCGCCGCCAACTATTTGTCCGTAGGGCAAATCTATCTGCTGGCCAACCCTCTGTTGAGAGAGCCGCTGGCGCCGCAACATATCAAACCGCGCTTGCTCGGTCATTGGGGCACCGCGCCCGGTCTCAATTTCATCTATGCGCATTTGAACCGCGTGATCAAGGCGCGCGATTTGAACGTGCTTTATGTGACCGGCCCTGGTCATGGTGGTCCGGCATTAGTCGCCAACACCTATCTTGAAGGGACCTATAGCGAGCTTTACCCGGAGATTTCTCGGGACGCCGAAGGCCTGCGCAAGTTGTTCCGCCAGTTCTCCTTCCCCGGCGGAATTCCCAGTCATACCGCTCCGGAAACGCCCGGCTCCATCCACGAAGGCGGTGAGTTGGGCTATTCCTTGTCCCATGCCTTTGGCGCGGTCTTCGACAATCCGGACCTGATCGCGTGCTGCGTGGTGGGGGACGGCGAAGCGGAGACCGGGCCTCTCGCCACCGCTTGGCACTCCAATAAATTCCTCAACCCGGTTCGCGACGGCGCCGTATTGCCGGTCCTTCATCTGAATGGCTACAAGATCGCCAATCCCACCATACTGGCGCGCATTGGCACGGCGGAGTTGGAGAG
>JBJXGQ010000510.1:0-5405 GCA_046160525.1 Burkholderiales bacterium | reverse complement strand
GGAAAATTTCTCCTTCCCGGGGGCATCTGGAGCGACGGCGCCGACCGCATCTTCGTGGCGGACGTGTTGAACGCCCGGGTGGTGATCTTCCAATATCTCGGAGACTGACAGGTGCGCTGGCTCCTGCTTTTGGCTTTGCTGGCCGCAGGCTTCGCCGGGGTGGGAAGCCTGCGCGCGGACCGGGTATCCGACGTTGCCCGCACCAAGCACAATCTCTCGGCCACCGGTCCCGGAACGGTGAAGGCCACTGGCCCCGGGGACACGGAGATATGCGTTTTCTGCCATACCCCGCACGGTGCCACCGTGGCGCCCGGTGCGCCGCTATGGAACCGGCAACTGCCCACGAACCAGCTGTACACCGTGTATGAATCGGCCTCGCTCGACGCGCAAACCATCGCCGGCCAGCTTCTCGAACAACCCTTGGGTAGCAGCAAGCTGTGTTTGTCCTGCCACGACGGTACCCTGGCGCTCGGCACTGTCAATGTCTACAGGGGGAGCCGCAACGTGACCATCGGATTGGGCGGCACGGGGGCGGGCGGGACCATGCCGCCCGGCGCCGGAACGGCCACGGGATTTACCCGCAACCTGGGCACGGATCTGCGCAACGATCATCCCGTATCGCTCACCTACAACAGCGCGCTGGCGGCGGCTGACCGGGAACTATTCGATCCCGCCGTGGCCGCGCACATCGGCTTGCGCGCGCCCGGCACGCGCAAGCCGGTTCCGCTCGAACCCACCGGCCAGGGCGCGCAAGCGCAGATTCAGTGCGCGAGCTGTCATGATCCGCACGTGCACGACCCCGCCGCGAACGCGCCGGTCAAGTTCCTGCGCCTGCAACGTTTTCAGAGCGTGCAGCCGGTGCCCGGAGCGTTCAACCAGACGGGCGATATCCTCTGCGTGGGTTGTCATGACAAACGCGGTTGGGCGACCTCGGCCCACGCCTCCTCGGTGGTGGCCGATGAGGTGTACACCTCCGCTGGCGCGGCGTTGAGAGAATTTCCCGCGACGATGCAGGTCTGGCAAGCCGCCTGCCTGAACTGTCACGACCCCCACACCGTGCACGGTTCGCGCCGCTTGGCGCGCGAGGGCACGGATGGCCTCGGCACGCCCAAGAGCGGGGGCAATTCCGCCATCGAGGAGACCTGCTACCAGTGCCACAGCGCGACGCCCGTCATCGGCAACACCGGCGGGCAGGTGCCAGACATCAAGACCGAATTCAGTCTCGCCAGGCGCATGCCTATCACCGATGCCGATCAACAGAGTCTCGGAGAAGTGCATAACATCACCGATGCCGATCTGGCGGAATCGCAGGCTCTGCTCGGCAAGGGTAATTCAACCAACCGCCACGCCGAGTGCACCGACTGCCACAACCCCCATCGCACCTTGCGCAATAGCCTGTTTAATAACACAGGTATCTCGACCGAAAGGACGCACCGGCACGCGGCCGGCGTGGCGCACGACAACATCGCCTCGGGGGCGCTGCGCGGCGGCTTCGGCGTGGAACCGGTGTACAACGCAATCCCCTTCTTGAGTTTGCCTTTGCGCTACGACCTCAAACGCGGTGACGGCGGCGATGGCGCGAGCACGCTCGCCGCCAGCACGCACTTGACACGCGAGTACCAGATCTGCCTGAAATGCCATTCCGACCATGGCTACAACGACACGGGAACCTATCCCTTGGGCGGGCGGCCAAGCCCAGGAGATTCGGGTGGCACCACGCCCTCTGGCACAAACAATCTCACGCAGTACACCAACCAGGCGATGGAGTTTCAAGCACCGCTGACCCACCGCGGCGAGATCACCACGACTGACTCGGGCGCCGGGGCCGGGTTCTCCACGAACAATCATCGCTCCTGGCATCCGGTCGTGGACCAGAGCGGCCGCAACGCGGCAACCCGGCAAATGACAGCTGGTGCATTTGTCGCGCCGTGGAATGTGGCCCTAGGCACCCAAACCATGCACTGCTCGGATTGCCACGGCCGGAGCACCGCCGCCAACACCGTGGTGCCGCCAAGCGGAAGACCCTGGGGCCCCCATGGCTCGGAGCACGATTTCCTGTTGAAGGGAGTCTGGAACGCGCAGACCGGAAGCCCTTCGCGCGACGCGCCCGGAGCCACGGATCCGGCCAATGGAATATGCTTCAAATGCCATGACTACCGCACCTATGCGGACCGCAATGGCGACGAGAACAACAGCAGCGGATTTAGCGGATCGGCTAGCAACAATTTGCACGCCTTGCACACCGACAGAATCGAGCGCATTCGCTGTAGTTGGTGCCACACCGCCGTGCCCCATGGCTGGAAGAACAAGGGTTTGCTTGTGAACTTAAATGACGTCGGGCGCGAGGCCGGTAACGCGACTCCGGTGGAGGTTCCAATCACCTCGTCCGGCCAGACCTACAATCAAGGGCCTTACTATATGAACGCGAAATTGAAAGTCAGAACCTTCGCCACCAGCGGCAATTGGCAGGAGACCAACTGCGGCTCCGCCGGAGGTGGCGGCGGCACCGGGCGGGAGTGGATGCGTAACGTGTGCGAAAACCCGCCGTGATGGGGCGCTTCTCCGTTCTCGCGTCTTTAAAACTCGCCTTCGCGGCCATGCTGCTACTGGCGGCGGTGGTGCTGGCGAGCCATTTCGAGGAGAGCGTGTCGCGCGCATGGATGGCTGTGCCGCTTGCGGTGCTGGCGGTCAATTTGCTGGCGGCGCTGCTCTGCAATCCGAGGCTGCGTGGGCAGCCGGGCCTTGCCTTGTTTCACATCGCCTTGTTGCTGCTGTGTGTGTTGGCCGGCGTGGAAACGATGACTCGTTTACACGGGCGCATCGAACTGGCCGAGGGGCAAACGTTTTCTGTCCAGGATATTCATGTGGAGGAAAAAGGCCCATGGCATCCCGGGGGCCTGCACCACCTCGCCTTCACGCAAGGCCCCATCGATGTGGAATTTGCACCGGGCTTGGTCCGGCAACGAGCCCGTTCGCAAGTTCGGATTGGCATTGAGGAACCCGCCAACGGCGATGAGGAGCTTACCGACGACAAGGCGTTGGAGCTGGGCGGTTATCGTTTTTCCGTGACGCCGAATAAGGGTTTCGCGGCTGTCTTAGAGTGGCGTGGCGAGGACGGCGGCGAGTTTGCGGGAGCGGTTCACCTGCCCTCCTTTCCCGCGCGGGAGTGGAAGCAGGAGCAGCGCTGGACGACTCCTGGCGGCGAGCACGTTGTCATAGCCTTGGTTTTGGCAAAGCGCCCGCCGCGTGAGCGCGCCTGGATGCTTCGTTCACAGCTCGGCGGGGCCTCCATCGAGATCCGAACCGCGAATATAAGTGTCAAGCTACAACCCGGCGAAGCGGTGAAGTTGCGCAGAGGGACGCTGCGCCTGCGAGAAATCGCATTGTGGATGGGATACCGCGTGGATTACCAGTCCCTGTTGCCTTGGATGTTATGGATCGCATTGCTAGGACTCTGCGGGCTGGCGTGGTACGTGATGGGCCGCTTCTGGCGGACGAACGATGCAAAGTCCGAAGGCATGATGGCCGGCGCGGTACGCTCGCGTGCCTGAATCCCTTTTTGTGCGTATTGGGCTGGGGCTTTTCGTCCTATGCGGCGTTGGAGGCCTGCTCCCGCACCGGGCTCAGGTGTGGCGCCGCCTGGCGATAAATGCGCTTCTCCCAGGGGCCATTGTGCTCACCGCCATGGGACTGGCAACGCGCTGGTGGACGAGCGGCCAAGGGCCGTTTCTTACGCTCTACGAAATACTCCTGAGCAATCTGTTCAGCTTGGGACTGATTTTTTGGCTGGCGGTCCGCCTCGCCACCGCCGCGCGCGAGGGCGCGCCCTTCGTGCTTGCCCTGCTGGCTCTCTTGGCCTTTTGGACTTGGTTTCTACCCACCGAGGTCACGCCGCTTCCACCCACCTTTGGCAATCCGTGGTTGTGGGTGCACGTGCTGAGCGGAAAACTCTTTCTCGGTACCTATCTCGTGGCAACGGGCCTCGCCATTAGACTACTCATGAGGCGCATGGGCAGGCGAGCGCAAGGCGAAGAGAACCCCGCGCCGGGGGCATTGGACCGGGAAATTTGGAAGTTCGCCGCGCTCGCCTTCGTCTTCGAGAGCATGATGCTGGTGGCGGGCGCGGCGTGGGCCCATGACGCATGGGGCCGTTACTGGGCGTGGGACCCCCTGGAGACTTCGGCGTTCATCACGTGGTTTGCCTTGGCCATATTGCTGCACGCGAGGCTCGCGGTAAGAATGAACCCTCCAACGCAATGGACGCTCGTGTGCGTGGTATTCGTACTGGCTTTTCTCACCTTCTTCGGAGTCCCGTTCTTGAGCCTGGCGCCGCATAAGGGTATCGTTTAGCGAACGCGCTCAAGGAGCGTGGTGTTTCCCCGCCGTCACGCGCTTTGCCTGCGGTCCTTCACTGCCCATTTCCTCGATGAACTGGACTTCCGTGCCGACACTCAAATCGTCGAAGGTCGGTGTGACGACATTATCGCGGCTGAAGTAGAGCTCGCGCCCGCCGGGCGTGGCGATAAATCCGTAGCCTTCCTCGAACAACCGCACCACCTTGCCGCGCCACTCATCGGGGTGGAGTTTTACTTCGCCCCGCTGGCGCCGCGCATGGTCCTCCAGCCGCCGGCCCGCCGCGTCGAAGGCATCGCGGATCGCGACGTAAATATCCTCATGTTCATGGCGGCCGTTTATCACCAGTTCAGCGCCCGGGACTGTCATGTCGATGTGTACCTTGTAGAGCTTTCCCTGGTGCTTGTGCCTACTGGCGGAACCCACGGCCACCCGGCAACTCATCAGGCGCTCGAATATCTGGTCCAGTTTCGCGGCTCTTTTCTGGATTTCGGCCTCGACAGCGTCTGAACGGGGAATGTCTTTGAAAACGATTTGCAGGGGAATTTTCATGGCAAGCCTGGTCTCATGGTCACGGAGCGGGTCCTCGGTAGGGACGCGCACATCTTTGCAACATCTCGGAGATTCGGTCTTGAGCAAGATCAAGGTTGCTCGAAACGTATTGCAATCGCAACGAACCCAGGCGTTGATCCACATCAACGGGCAGGCGGTGCGAAGCGGCAAAATGCCTGCCATCCTGTTACGTGTGAAGCCAGTGCAACCCCCGGAGCCCGGAATTCTCGCCGATCTGCTCAAGCGTTTCGAATCGCGCGGGCCAAGATATACGTCCTATCCCACCGCGGACCGGTTCACGCAAGCCTACGGAGCGCAGTCCCATAAACAGTGGCTTCATAGGCGCGGCCAGGGCTCGCAAGGCGGATCGCTGGCGTTGTACCTGCACCTGCCGTTTTGCGAGAGCATCTGCTATTACTGTGCGTGCAACAAGATCGTCACCAAGCATCACGAGTGGGCCGGGCGTTATGTGCCTTACCTGGGAAAGGAAATACGCTTGC
>JBJXGQ010000509.1:0-3933 GCA_046160525.1 Burkholderiales bacterium | reverse complement strand
GCCCAGCTTCTCGACCATTCCGTAACGCATCACCATGCTGCGCGCGATATCGGTCACCTTGGCTAGATCGTCCGCCGCCCCCGTCGAGATGCGGCCGAAGATGAGCGACTCCGCTGCCCGGCCGCCTAGCAGCACTGCCATCTTGTTATCGAGTTCTTCGGCGGTCATGAGGAACCGGTCCTCCGTCGGGCGCTGAATGGTGTAGCCCAGCGCTCCGATGCCGCGGGGGATGATGGAAACCTTGTGCACGGGATCGCTCCCCGGTAGCGACATGGTGACCAGGGCGTGCCCCATCTCGTGATGGGCGACGACGGTGCGCGCGTTCTTGTTAAGCACGCGGTTCTTCTTCTCCAACCCGGCCACGATGCGCTCTATGGCGCCCGTGAAGTCCTCCATGCTCACCGAATCGCGCCGGTACCTCGGGCGAGTAATGCGGCTTCGTTCACCAGAGTTGATTGAGGGTCTGCTCCTTCTCGTCGTGACCGCCCAAACCGAAGGCGCCGCGCGCACGGCCGAGCGCGTCCAACTCGTCGATGAACACGATGGCCGGTGCCTTCGCGCGTGCTTGTTCGAAGAGATCGCGCACGCGGGCGGCGCCCACGCCCACGAACATCTCCACGAACTCGGAGCCGCCGATGGAGAAAAAGGGAACGCTGGCCTCGTCCACCCTGGCCGCATCCTTGAAGGTGACCTTGGTATCGGTTTCCACATAGACCTTGGCCTTGCTCTTTCCGATGGAGAGAAAGCCGCCGCCCAACCTCTGCTTCTCCGCCAGGCCACGTATCAAGAACATCCATACGGCGAAGAAGACCAGCGCGGGAATTACCCAGGAGAGAACGTCTCTCAAGAAAGTGCTTTGCACCACGCCTTCGAAGCGAGCATCGGATTTCCTGAGTTCGGCGGCCAGGGCCGGATCCACGCGCACCGTCACGATGCGCTTGTGACCGTCCGCCGCGGGTTCCTTGAGCGTAGCGGTAATCAAGTCGCTGCGGATCTGGATGTCTTGAAGCCTGCCTTGCTCGAGATGCCGCAGAAATTCGCAGAGGGTACGGGTTCGGTATCCCGGCTCGTGAGCCAAAAGTCCCGTAACCAAAGTACCGCCAACAGCGCGAACAGCACATACCAGACGTTGATGACGGTTTCTCGTTTCACTCCCGCACTTTCCGGACAAGGACCAGACTCAAGCTTGCCGTAACCGTTCGAGGCCGCCTTGATCTAGGTAAAGGTTTTGGCAATCAGCTTGGTCTAAACGCGGCGGCTTGGGTCAATACCGGAATTACGTAAGCAGGCGCTCGAGTGCTGCTGCTTGCTCATTGAATTTCTTCAAATTCGTTTTCTCCAAGCGGTGGAGGTTTTCCAGTTTCCATCGAATGCCAGGGAGTTCGCCGAGATGTGCGATACCGAGCAAATCCCAGTCGGGCTCATTGCGGGCAATCGACAGCAGGAATTCCCGCTCGGCGGCATTGAGGCCTGCCTGCAGTTCGGCCACCATTCGCTTTCTTGCGGAAAGCAGATCAGTCAACTCCACTGGCTCCGCCGTCATGCCCTTGAAGGTCCGCTCGAATTCACTGGAGAGGTCCCGAAGGTTCGGGAAAAGCACCTCATGAACCGGCCGGTTGTGAGAGGCGAGATAGACCACAAAGCTGCGCCTGATTCCGGGAGTGATGCCCTCATGGAGGAAGAGCTGCATCACGTCGAACAGGTCGCGCGGGTGTTGCCGGTCCAGCGCGGCGACGAGTTTCCCGCCGTAGAGGTCCTCCTGCGATACGACAGGGAGTTCCAGGTCGGCGAGCAGTGTCTCTTTCGCCTTCGGAGTGAGCGATGCCGAACGAATCGGGTGCACCGTCCCGCGAAGCACGAAATTCACTTCTACTTTCACTTCGAGCTTGTCTCGGCGGACGAAAAGTTTCGTCTCGCCTGCGCCAGCAGCCGTGGCGGCGTGAGTTTGAAAGCCGTGCTTGCGGAGGCGGCTCACGGCGCCGAGGATCGCTTCGTTGACCTTGGCTAACGCGTCGTCCCGCCCGAGATGGTGATCGGCAAACACGAGGTCAAGATCGACGGAAAGCCGCGGCATGTCCCGCACGAAAAGATTGATCGCCGTGCCACCCTTGAGCGCGAACAGGTTGCCGGCGAACACGAGCGGTGCGACCTGGACCATCAGGCGCGCGGTATCGAGATAGACCTGATTCACGGTTTGAGCACCAGTAACCCATCCTTGGACTTCGATATCCACGGACGTGCACTGCCCGTGGGCAGCGTGGCCTGATCGAGTTTGCTCGCCCATGGCAGGGAAAGCTCGCGCCCGAGGATGAGGCAGAGCCGGACGGTCTTGACGCTCGTGCAGCGCTTGAGGAGATCCGTGAGCACTTCGGCGCGCAGGGTGTAGGTACTCTCGGCGATCTCCCTTGCTTCTTGCAGCGGCTGGCGAACGCCGACCTCGTCCAGCAGTTCGAGCAGCGCTCGCTCCGGTGTTGAGACCAGCGGCGCGCCGTCGCGGTTTTCGAAACGACCCACGCCGGGCATCTGCTCGGGCTTCTCGGTGAACAGCCGCTTGCGGTGATACTCGCCCGGGAAATGCTGGCTGAACCAATCTGGCAGTCGCGCCGTCGCCCAGCCGTATAGGTGCAATGCCGCCTGCTGCGAGACGTATTGGCGCACGCCGTACCATTCCAATGCCGTTTTGCCGCCGACATGAAGCCCGGCGATTTGCTGTTGGAGCACGACTAGGCTCGAGTGCAGTGACAGGGCTTCACTGGGTCGGCAATAGACCCCACGGGCAAGGCGCTTTAGCCAGCCGGCGCGTGCGTAATGGACAGCGAGGTCTGCCGAAACCCCCAGTTTGGCGAGTTCCGCCGAGGTGATCGGAGCGCCAGTTGGAAGGTGGCTAAATAGATCTATTAGCTTGGTTCTGCGAGTCGTAACCATACTACGATTATAATGAATATTATAATTTATGCTCCGTTCGCCACGTTTATATCAATGATAGTTATCGTACTAAGACTACGAGAATTGCTTTAATTCAAATTAGAAGCACAAACAAGCGCTAGCGATGGTGCTCAATGGAAACGTATACATGGATGTTTCTAGTAATAGTTGACGTAACAAGGAAAAATGGAGTTCATTGAAACGTCCATTCAGAAGGGGCGGATCAATGCGAATACTGGTGGAGGAGTTCGTGCAGCCTGCAAAAAGATTCTTGAGCAGGTTGGCGCAGATGAGGACGTTCGGCAGGTCGATTTGCGGGCGGAAGTTGTTCAGTACAGCAACAGACACCCCGGGGAGCTGTCGGCTGAGTCGCTGCGCGTCTACGAAAGTAGGGTGCGGGGCGTGATCGATAGCTTCGTTCAGTTCGTCACCGATCCAACCGGGTACAAGTTGCCCGGCAAGGGTGCTACGCAAAAGCCGCGGCGCGCTGAGGCAGTTAAGAATGGCGAGAAGCAAGCTAAGGCACCGACGACAAGCAAGCCTGCGGCTGAAACAGATCACCACGTTGTTACGCAACAGATGGCGATACGGGCTGCAACAACTGAAACGAGCCTTGCACTTCCGTTTCCACAGCGGCCAACGTTTTTGGCGCAGATAGTGATTCCACGCAACCTGACGAAAGACGAAGCGAGGCGCCTCGCCGCTTTCATCGACTCGTTAGCGCACGACCCTCCGGCAGCAGAGGGATGAGTTTCGCGCTACCTAATGCTGGTCCGTGGAACGACTGAAGAACTCCAAAATCTTCGGTCGGGTTAACCAGCGCCAGGGAAACGGTTCGTGTCCAAAGCGAACTCTGCCCACCCATTATCGCATCGCGGTCATTCATGTGTGCAACCCATCCGGTTGATGAAGATCAATCCCCCGCGGATGCCATTTAAGATCATGGTTGCTATGGACGGGGAGAACCGAAATGACACAGAACTCGCGCGAAGCATGGTCCGGGAAGCT
>JBJXGQ010000508.1:0-3196 GCA_046160525.1 Burkholderiales bacterium | reverse complement strand
GCCCAGGAGACAGCTCCGTGGGGTTGCTCTTCAAGACCCATCCGCACCCTGATGAACGCTTGGCCCGGTTGGGGGATGCCATGGGCGAGAGGCTGGATTCCTTGAAGGACTCGGGCAACGCCAAGGGGCGGTTCTACAAGCTGGCGCAGTGAAGGGGATGCTGAATGCCGGAACAAAGGAAGCCCGAGGCCATTCGTAAACTGACCCAACCGCGAAGAGCATGGATTGGCTGGCGGGATCGCGCCAGCATGTGTTCGAACTCATCATGACGCGCACCCTCATCCTGGCGCCCATATACATCTTGGGATTTTCCAAGGGCGTGATCGACGCCTACATCATCATCGTAGGTTTCCAAGCGGTGTTCAATCACGCCAATACGGACGTGCGCCTGGGCCCGTTGCGCTTTCTCGTGGTGACGCCCAATTTCCATCACTGGCATCACTCCCAGGACAAGGAGGCGCTCGACCGCAACTACGCCGCCCATTTCTCGTTCATCGACTACCTAGCACCGCGGTGAATGCCCAGCGCCTGTGGCCGCAACGTTACGGGGTACTGGGCGATTACGTGCCGAACGGATATTGGAAGCACATCGCTTTTCCGTTTACGTGGCGCACGCCACGGGCTGGCAACTGAAAAAGTCATTACGCCCGCCATGTAGATCATGAGACTCCTTGCCGCAACGGTTATCTTTGTCCTGGCGCTGATTGCCAAGGCGCCATTTTTCTGGGCGCTGGTGCTCGGTATTGTGGCTGCGGCGCTGGTGTCCGCCTGGGAAATATTGACAGCTAAGAAGTCTGGGCAGTCACCTCCAGCCCAACCCGTCCGCGCCGTGGATCCGCCAGCACCTTCGGCGCCGCGCGGATATCCCGATGTATCGGACCCGGCTGCGTTACGCACTTATTTATTGCGGCTCGTGGCACGCATCCACAGGCTGGAGGAGGAGGTCGCTGCCCTCAAAGGGCAGGCCCCGGTGACGGCTGGCGAGGCGCGCAAAGACGAACCTGCCTTGGAATTGCCCTCCGTGGAACCGGTTCCTATGCCGGAGCCGGAGAGGAGCGCGGATGCAATGCCGGCCATGACCGTCACCCCTGCGCCCGAGGTGGCCGAACCGGAAATCATGCAGGAGCCGCCGGCGCCGCCTGAAAGCGTTCCGGGGCACTGGGTGGCGTCTCAGCCAGAAGAATTGCCGCGCGAGGACGTGGAAGCTTCGGCCGATACGGCGCATACCTTAAGCGCGGACACACCCGCCGAACCGTTGGCAAAGGAAAGCCCGGATGCGCAGCCCCCGGCTCGCGAACCGGCAGGGCCCTCGCTATTCTCCCGGCTGGTATCGGGCAACATCGTCGCCAAAGCCGGTGCCATCATCTTGTTCTTTGGCGTGGGGTTCTTGCTCAAGTTCGCCTACGACCACAGCATGTTTCCTCCGCAGGCCCGGCTGGCCGGCGTTGCGCTCGCCGCCGTGGGGGTATTCATCTTCGGTTGGAAACTGAAGGACTCGCGCCGCCTCTACGGCCTCATCTTGCAGGGCGTGGCGAGCGGGCTTGCCTACCTGACGGTCTTCTTCGCCTTGAAGACTTACGGATTCATCGGTGTCGCCCCAGGATTCGTAATGTTCGCCATGCTGGGCGCCGCCACCACGCTGCTCGCGGTGCGCCAGGATGCCAAGCCCCTTGCGGTGCTCGGGCTCACGGGCGCCTTCATGGCCCCGATCCTGGCCTCGACGGGGGGAGGGCACCACGTTTTCTTGTTCTCCTATTACCTGCTATTGAACGCCTTCATCCTGGCGGTGAGCTGGTTCAAATCCTGGCGGGTTCTCAATCTCACGGGCTGGTTCTTTACCTTCGGCATCGCGGCCGCGTGGGGCTCGAGAAGCTACACGCCAGAGATGTTCGGTACCGTCGAGCCATTCCTGATCGCCTACTTCGTCATGTATCTGGTGATTCCCGTCCTCTTCGCCTTGCGCCAGCCGCCGGAGTTGAAGGGTTTGGTGGATGGGACGCTGGTGTTTGGCACACCGGCCGCAGCCGCTGTGATGCAGGCGAAATTGGTGTGGGACATGTCCTACGGCCTTGCCTGGAGCGCGGCCCTTGGTGCCGCGCTCTACGCCGCGCTTGCGCTGGCCGTGCTGTGGCGCGAGAACATGCGGCTTCTTGGTTTGACCTACGTGGCACTCGCCGTGGGCTTGGGCACACTGGCCATTGCCTTTGCCTTCGGCGCCTATACGACCTTTGCTCTGTGGACCATCGAGGGAACGGCGATATTGTGGGTCTGCCTGCGGCAAAAGAATCTGTTCGGCCGTATGGCCGCAATCCTGGTGCAAGGTGCCGGTGCGTTCCAGTTCTTCATGGAGTACGACAGCTACTCGCGCTTGAACCCGTGGTTCAACGATGCCGTGCTCGGATGCGCCATCATCGCCGTTGCGGCTTTCATATCCGCCGTGCTCTATCGCAAGAACACGGCGAACATCGCAAGCGGCGAAGAGGATTTCACCGGTGTGTTCCTGGTGTGGGGGGCGCTGTGCTTTTCCCTTGGTGGCCTCGATGCCATACACCATGGCGTGAATTCCACGGAGCTGAAGACGCTCATTGCCATCCTGTTCTTCTCGGGTGCCGCGCTGGCCGCGGAATGGCTGGGGGCGCGTAGCGCGTGGGGCGCGCTGCGGGGGCTCACGGTGGCCCATCCGCTGATTCTGGCCGCGGCCGCCATCATTCAGATCGGGGAGTCCTTGGAGCCGCTGGCCGGCCTGGGCTGGCTGGCGTGGCCCCTTGGGCTGGGCAGCTTGTTTTGGGCACTGCACCGCCAGCGCCGCGATGGCTTCAACGCGGCACTGGCGTTTCGCTACGCCGGGGCGTGGCTGGTCCTCGCGGGGGTTGCGACCTGGCAGGAGGTTTGGTACCTCGGCCGCCACGAATACCTTCAAGCCATGGTCTTCGCTCTGGTGGGTTATTTAGCGGCGGCGATTCGTTTTCGTTTGCGCGAGCAGGGCAACGAGAACTTCCGCATGAGTCTACTGGGGCTTTTGTGGGCAACGTATTTTTGGTTCGCCGCGGGTCTGCTCTGGATTCACCGTGATGTTTCACCGGTGTACGAAGCGGCTTGCGCAATTGTTTTCGCCACGGCAAGCGCGCTGGCGGTTGAGTACGCGGGCAGCGCGCTGCGCTGGACAGGATTGCGGTCCATGAGCCTGGTTCATTCA
>JBJXGQ010000507.1:0-10822 GCA_046160525.1 Burkholderiales bacterium | reverse complement strand
TGTTCGGCCTCGTGCTTCTTGGCCACGCCGGCCGTCGCGGCGGTAGTGGCGGTTTCCAGGCCGCAGCCTGAAAGGGCTAAGACAAGCAGGGAGGGAAGGATCTTGGTCATGGCGGTTGCTCCGTGGCAGGAAGGGGGCTTACTTGTCCAGGAGTCGCTCGTAGATCGCGAGATCTCCCTGGGAGAAGCAGCAGAAGATAATTTCGGTAACAGAACCGGGCGCTTGAATAAAACTTCTGCTGGTCTTCACCGCCACCGCTGCGGCTAGATCCGCCGGATAGCCATATACGCCCGTGCTGATGCAAGGGAAGGCGATGGAGGCGAAGCCCTTTGTGGCGGCGATTTCCAGGCAGCGGCGGTAGCAGGAGGCGAGCAACGCGGGCTCACCCTCGGATCCATCCCGCCATACTGGGCCCACGGTGTGGATGACATGGGCCGCCGGTAGGCGGTAACCCTGGGTCAGTTTGGCTTCTCCCGTGCGGCAGCCGCGCAGGCCGCGGCATTCCTCCAGTAACTGCGGTCCCGCGGCGCGGTGAATGCCACCGTCAACGCCACCGCCGCCCAGCAAGGAGGTGTTGGCAGCGTTGACGATGGCATCGGCCTTGAGCTTGGTGATATCGCCGGCAATGGCTTTCAGAGTGGTCATGAGGTTTCCTCTCCGCGGGGCCTATCAAGGGATGGACTATAGACCAACCCGAAAATACCGGTTTATCAATGCCCCCTTTGGGCCGATAATCCGCGCCTTCCATTTTGCCCCGAGCCCTTCGCCCCCATGCGCTTTCGCTTTCCCATCGTCGTCATCGACGAAGACTTTCGCTCCGAGAACACCAGCGGCCTGGGGATCCGCGCCTTGGCGAAGGCCATCGAGGCCGAAAACGTCGAAGTTATAGGCGCCACCAGCTACGGTGACCTTTCCAGTTTCGCGCAACAGCAAAGCAAGGCCTCGGCGTTCATCTTGTCCATCGACGACGAGGAATTCGCCGCGACCAGCAATGGCGATGATCCCGCCGTGGCCGCGCTGCGTGCCTTCGTCAAGGAGATCCGGCGGCGCAACGCCGATATTCCCATCTTCTTGTACGGCGAGACCCGCACCTCGAGCCACATCCCCAACGACGTGCTGCGCGAGCTACACGGCTTCATCCACATGTTCGAGGACACGCCGGAGTTCGTTGCGCGCTATATCGTGCGCGAGGCGAGGAACTATTTGGACAGCTTGGCGCCGCCGTTCTTCCGCGCGCTAACCCACTATGCGCAGGATAGTTCCTACTCATGGCATTGCCCAGGACACTCCGGCGGTGTCGCGTTTCTGAAGAGCCCGGTGGGCCACATGTTCCACCAGTTCTTCGGCGAGAATCTGCTGCGCGCGGACGTATGCAACGCCGTGGAGGAACTGGGCCAATTATTGGATCACACCGGCCCGGTGGCGGCGAGCGAGCGCAACGCCGCGCGAATTTTCGGTGCGGACAATTTGTTCTTCGTGACCAACGGGACTTCGACCAGCAACAAGATCGTTTGGCACTACGTAGTGGCGCCCGGCGATATCGTGGTGGTGGACCGCAACTGCCACAAGTCGGTGTTGCATGCCATCACCATGACGGGCGCCATCCCCGTGTTCCTGATGCCCACGCGTAACCACTTCGGGATTATCGGGCCGATCCCGCTCGAGGAATTCACTCCGGAATCGATTCAGAGAAAAATCGCCGCGAACCCGCTGATCAAGGGCACCGAGGGCAAGCCGCGCATCCTGACGCTGACCCAAAGCACTTACGACGGCGTGGTCTATAACGTCGAGACGCTGAAGGCCTTGCTCGATGGCAAGGTCGATACCATGCACTTCGACGAAGCGTGGCTGCCGCACGCGGCGTTCCACGAGTTCTACAAGGACATGCACGCCATCGGAGGGATCAAGAACGGCCGCGCTCCCAACAAGCACTCGATGATTTTCGCCACGCACTCCACGCACAAGCTGCTGGCGGGCCTGTCTCAGGCCTCGCAGATTCTGATCCAGGATTCGGAGAACGAGAAGCTGGACCGTTTCATGTTCAACGAGGCGTTCCTGATGCACACCTCGACCTCGCCGCAGTACGCCATCATCGCCTCGTGCGATGTCGCCGCCGCGATGATGGAAGCTCCCGGGGGCACCGCGCTGGTTGAGGAATCCCTCGCCGAGGCCATCGATTTTCGCCGCGCGATGCGCAAGGTCGGTGCCGAGTACGGGGACGACTGGTGGTTCCGCGTGTGGGGGCCGGAAATTCTGGCCGAGCGGGGTATCGGCGACCGCGAAGATTGGATGCTCAAGACCGGCGACAAATGGCACGGATTCGGCGAGATCGCGCCGGGATTCAACATGCTCGATCCCATCAAGGCCACCGTGATCACGCCGGGCCTTAATCTGAACGGCTCGTTCACCGACCCCGGCACCCCGGCCTGCGTGGTGACGAAGTACTTGGCCGAGCACGGCATCATCGTGGAAAAGACAGGCTTGTATTCGTTCTTCATCATGTTCACCATCGGCATCACCAAGGGCCGCTGGAACACGATGGTCACCGAGCTGCAGCAGTTCAAGGATGACTACGACCAGAACCAACCCCTGTGGCGCGTGCTTCCGGAGTTCATCCGGGCACAGCCGCAGTACGAAAAGATGGGTCTGCGCGACTTGTGCGATGCCATCCACTCGGTCTACAAAGCCTACGACATCGCGCGCTTGACCACCGAGATGTATCTCTCCGAAATGGAGCCGGTGCTCATTCCCGCCGATGCTTACGCACACATGGCCCACAGCACCATCGACCGCGTGCCGGTGGATGCCCTGGACGGGCGCGTGTCGGCGGTTCTGCTCACACCCTATCCGCCCGGTATTCCGCTCCTGGTTCCGGGCGAGCGCATCAACGCCAAGATCGTCAATTACCTGAAGTTCGCGCGCGAATACAACTCGAAGTTTCCCGGATTCGAGACCGACATTCACGGCCTTGTAAAGCTAAAGAAAAACGGCACGACCGAGTACTTCGTCGATTGCGTGCGTTCCGCGTGAGGTTGTTGGAAACCTTTTCACCACACAGACACAGAGGCACAGAGAAGACCAATAATTCCCTACCTATTTCGCGTATAGGTTACAAACGCATATGCGTCGTAACCTTCGCCGCTTACTTGGCGGTGTTCGCGCGAGACCTCCTTCCAGTTAATCGAATCGATCGCGGGAAAGTAGGTATCGCCTTCGAAGTTACCTTCAACGAGCGTCACATATAGGCGTTGCGCCGAGCGTAACGCCTGGTCGTAGATCTCGCGGCCGCCGATCACGAAGACTTCTTCCGCATCCGCTGCCAAGGCGATGGCGGCCTCCAGAGAGTTCGCGGTCTTGGCGCCGGCGGGCGCGGTATAGGAGGCTTGCCGGGTGACGACGATATTGGTTCGCCCAGGCAACACCCGGCCGATGGACTCGAAGGTCTTGCGCCCCATGATGATGGGGTGGCCCATGGTCAGGGCCTTGAAGCGTTTCAAGTCCTCGGAGATATGCCAGGGTAAGCGATTGTCCTTGCCAATCACCCGGCCGCGATCCATGGCGACGACAATAGATACGAGCGGCAGCCCCGCTTCCCGCTTCCCGCCTCCCGTCTCGCTCATACCGCCACGGGCGCCCGAATGGCGGCGTGCGGCTCATAGCCTTCCAATACGAAGTCCTCGTAGCGAAATCCGAAGATATCCTTCACCTCGGGATTCAGCCGCATGCGCGGCAGAGCGCGAGGCGCCCGCGACAACTGCTCGCGCGCTTGCTGCAAGTGGTTCAGATACAAATGCGTGTCGCCCATGGTGTGTACGAACTCGCCGGGTTGCAGATCGCACACCTGCGCCACCATCAAGGTGAGCAGCGCATAGGAGGCGATATTGAAGGGCACGCCGAGGAAAAAATCCGCGCTGCGCTGGTAGAGCTGGCAAGACAGCTTGCCGCCCGCCACGTAGAACTGGAAGAGGGCGTGACAAGGGGCGAGCTTCATCTTGGGGATGTCCGCCACGTTCCAGGCGCAGACCATGAGGCGGCGCGAATCCGGATTGCGTTTGATCTGCGCGATCAAATCCGAGATCTGATCGATGTGGCTACCATCGGGCGCCGGCCACGAGCGCCACTGATATCCATAAACCGGCCCCAGATCGCCCTTGTCATCCGCCCACTCGTCCCAGATGCTCACGCCGTGCTGCTTGAGGTAGGCGATATTGGTGTCGCCTTTCAAGAACCACAGCAGCTCGTGGATGATGGATTTGAGGTGCACCTTCTTAGTGGTCACAAGCGGAAAGCCCTGCGCCAGATCGAAACGCAGTTGCGGTCCGAAAATGCTCAGGGTACCGGTGCCGGTGCGGTCGGATTTTTGCACCCCTTCGTCGAGGATGCGTTGCATTAGGTCAAGGTATGGGCGCATAGGATGTCAGCGTTGGCGGGATCGTTGCGTAGCTCGCGCTTCTTCCACGAGTTGCAGGCTTCGAGACCAGCCTTCTTCAAAAATTTCTCGCAGCTCACGCAGCTTGGGATGGGCTGCCATGAGCGGGCTACGCGGCATGGCACGGCCAAGGTCCAATTGCCACTCCGCCAGGGTGCGCAGGTACTGCGTCCGTGCGGAGCGCGGGACCAAGATGGGAGGTTTACCGGATCGCAAGACGGGCAGGTTGGCAAGTAGCCGCGCCATTCTCCCATTGCCGTCGGCGAAGGGATGAATACGCACAAATCCGGCGTGAAGTTGGAGATAGGCATCGAGTGCTTGCTCGTCCGTGTATCCAGGCGCTTCGCGTAGCGCGGTGTTCGTCATGCTGGTCCAGTCTCGCATCAGTACGGGCACGTCCTCTGGAAGGGCGTAGGTGTCGTTGAATTGCGTGCGTTCTTGCACTACCACCATGGCGCCATTGGGTTCGCGCTTCCACTTTCCCACGGGCTTCATGATATCGATTTCGACCCCGGTTTGAACTGCGCCGTGCATCACGAACAGATCGGCTTCAGCGATCTCGCGGTTGGCCTCCACCAACTCCATCACGAGATCGATGGCGCGCGCGTGCCCCATGACCTCTTGGTGATCCTTGAGCGATTTGCCAGCGATGGTCAAGCCCTCACCGATGACGAAAGCCGTTTCGCCCTCGGTCAAGGAGTTGCCCTCGATGGCCGTGGAGTGGTGGGTCCATTCCACCCGCAAGCGCTGCGCGAGGCCGCGCTTGATGTCCTCGTCCAGGTTGTGCAAAAAGCTCGTCATGGGTGAGACGCAGTCTAGCGCATGTTAGACTTTGGCCTCCCTTCGTCGTGCCCGCTTCGCGGCGCCGTTTTCATGTCCGGCAACACCCTCGGCAAACTTTTCTGCGTCACATCTTTCGGTGAGAGTCACGGCCCCGCCGTCGGTTGCGTGGTGGATGGTTGCCCGCCCGGGATGGTGCTGAGCGAGGCGGACATTCAACCGGAACTGGACCGCCGCCGCCCCGGCACCTCGCGTCACGTGACACAGCGGCAAGAATCCGATACGGTCGAAATTCTTTCCGGTGTGTTCGAGGGCAAGACCACGGGCACCACCATCGGCCTGCTCATCCGCAATGCCGATGCGCGCAGCAAGGACTACGAAGCCATCAAGGATACCTTCCGCCCAGGGCACGCGGACTACACCTATTGGATGAAGTACGGCATCCGCGACCATCGCGGCGGCGGGCGCCAATCGGCGCGCGAGACAGCGGTGCGAGTGGCGGCCGGAGCGATCGCCAAGAAATGGTTGCGCGAGCGCTACGGCGTCGTGGTGCGCGGTTACATGAGCCAGTTGGGCAATATCGAAATTCCCTTCAAGAGCTGGGGTGTGGTGAACAACAATCCCTTCTTCGTGGCTGACGAGAGTTATGTGCCCCAGTTGGAATCCGTCATGGATGAATTGCGCCGCGAGGGCGATTCCGTGGGCGCCAAGATCACGGCCGTGGCGCACAACGTGCCACCGGGCTGGGGCGAGCCGGTATACGACAAGCTCGACGCGGATATCGCCTACGCCATGATGAACATCAACGCGGTGAAAGGCGTGGAAATTGGCGCGGGTTTCGCCAGCGTGGGCCAGCGCGGTTCCGAGCACGGCGACGAGATGACGCCCGAAGGTTACCTTTCCAACAACGCGGGCGGGATCCTTGGCGGAATTTCCTCCGGGCAATACATCGTGGTCAACATCGCCATCAAGCCGACATCCAGCATTCGCGTGCCCCGGCGTTCCATCGACAAACAGGGCAACCCCACGGTGGTGGAAACGCTCGGCCGCCACGACCCCTGTGTTGGGATCCGCGCTACCCCCATCGCGGAGGCGATGCTGGCCATCGTGTTGATGGATCACGCGTTACGCCACCGCGCACAAAACGCGGACGTGGAAAACGCCACGCCCCGAATCCCTTCCGCGCCGTAGCGCGGACTTCATTTGGAACTCGTCCCTTGATCAAGAAAAATAAATCGCGCGTGGCTGTAAGCGGCCCGCAGCCCGCGCAACTCGATTCCATCGAGCGCCTCATTCACCAAGAGCGCTTCAATGAGGCCTCCATCAAGGCGGAACGTCTAGCCGCGGAGTTTCCCGAGCATACCCGCCTGCGGGCGCTGCGCATTCAAGCCCTGGCGGCCACGGGCGAGATCGCACTGGCCACGCTCATCGCCCATGAGTGGACACAGGCGCAGGCCAACAGCCAGCGCGCATGGAGTCTGTTGTTCACCTTGGCGAGCGAATTCGGTTTGGGTTTCCTTGCCTATCGTGCCCACGAGCGCTTGGAGGCCCTGGGTGCCAGCGATAGCGTGCGCACCGAGCAGGCCCGCGACATGATTGCCTCCACCAAGACCAAATATTCGCAGTTGGAAGGCGCGGAAGGCTTGCATTCCGATTTGGGGTTGCTTTATCTCATCACCGAGCGCCTGGACGCCGCGCGCGCGGAGCTGGAACAAACCGCGCATCCGGTTCCGCGTACCAATCTCGCCGCCGTGTTGTTCGACCAAGGGAAAATGCCCGAGGCCATCCAGATCGCGCAGGCCGCTTGGGACGCGGACCCCAACACCACGCACGCGGCACGCACGCTTGTGCGTGCGCTGCTGTACCGCGGAGATCTGGACCGGGCACGCGAGGCGGGGGACAAGCTCAAGACGGTGGCGGCGCGTGCGCCCGATGAGTTGGCCGCGCAACTCGAGACCTTGGATTTGTTGGAGGACTTCGAAGCGGCCAAATCATGTTTCAGCGCGTTTTCGCCGGACTTGTACAAAGATTACCGGCGTGACGTGGTGGCGCGCGCCAAACACGCGGCAGCGGTGGCCTTCCTGCAAACGGGAGACCGTGCCCGGGCGCAATCGCTCTGGGAGCAAGCCACCGCGGACTACCCGCAACACCGGCTGTATCGCATCAACCTCGCCAACGCCAAGGCGCGGGAATCCACCGAGCCTGCCTGGCTGGAGTTGATGGGGGATGCCTTTCCCACCGTGCACGCCAAGTCAATCGAGAAAGACATCCAGGAGGCCGGGGGCGCGGAGGTGATTTTTCAGGATCCTTCGGTTTTTGAAACGCAAATCCCCGCGCATTCCATTTACCTTGCCCGCATGCTGCGCTTGAGCGATCCGTTGTTCAGGGCCATCGTGCGCGAGAAGCTAGCCGAGCGCGCGGACCATGATGACGTCCACGCCGAGGAAGCGCTGGGTGCTTTTGTGACCTACCCATTTGGCGCGGACGGGGAGCGCATCGAGGCGTTGCGCGGGTTGTATTTCGCGGGCAAGATCGAGCGCAATTCGGAGGTGAAGATTTTTCTGCGCGGCAAACAAAGACAGTTTTCCGTGGAAGTTCCCTTGGTGGAACCGCAAAGGGCGCTCAAGGACTTGCCGGACGAAGCCATTGGCGATTACGTGAGAGCAGTGTTTGCCGTTGAACATGCTGACCTGCGCCATGCTCTGGGCAACATCGAACGTTGGATGAGCCAGGCCACGCTACGGCGCGACCAACTCGTTCTCAACCACCGCGCCGTCGTGATGTTGCACGCCATGCGGGGGCGCGAACGCGACGCGCAAGCGCGCCTGCAAGCGGCGCTCGATGCGGGCGATGCCTTGCCCAGAACCCTCGCTTTTGCCGCGCGCAAGGCAATCAACGAAGGCGATGCGGACCGCGCCGCCAAGTTGCTGGAACGCCAGCTCCCGCGCGCGGGCACGGACGACGAGGACATCGCCCCCGTGCTGCTCGCACAGCAGGAACTACACGCCAGCCGGGGCGAGGAAGACCAAGAGCTGGCGGCCTGGATTACTTCGGAAGTGTTAGGCGCCTTCGAAGCCGGCGAGGCCTGAGCCGAGGTGGGCAGTAGGCAAATCGCCGCCCGGCTTTCGGGTTTCTATTTCGTTTATTTTCTGTTGATCGGGGCGTTCCAGCCCTTCTTCCCGCTGTATCTCAAGTCGCTGGGGTTGAGCGCCGCCGACATCGGCGTGCTGCTGTCCACCAATCCCCTCGTGCGCGCCGTGGGCCCCAACGTTTGGGCTTGGCTGGCCGATCATCGCGGAGAAAGAGTGAGTCTCACCCGCATCAGCGCCGTGGGCAGTGTCGTGACCTTCGTGCTGGTGATGTGGGGTACGACCTTTACTTGGTTGCTCGTGTCCATGCTGGTGCTCAACATTTTCTGGTGCGGAATTTTGCCCCTGGTGGAGGCCAGCACTTTTTCCCACCTGCGTGGCCGGCTGGGGCGCTACGGCCGCATCCGCGTGTGGGGATCTTTCAGTTATGTGATGGCTGTTGTAGGGTTGGGTTACTTCTTCGAGTGGGTACCCATCTCGGCGGTGCTTTGGGTTCTACTGGCCATCTTCGCCGGCATCGCGTGGTCGAGTTTCTTGCTGCCGCCCGATCACGCGCACGCTTCCACGGGGCCCAAGCCGCCCATCACGGATGTGCTGAAACAACCCGAAATCATCGCGCTTTTCACGGCATGTTTTCTCATGGCGCTGGCGCACGGGCCTTATCACACCTTCTTCTCCATCCACTTGGTGGATCACGGTTTCAGCAAGAGCACGGTGGGGTGGCTCTGGGCCATCGGCGTCATGGCGGAAGTGGGGGTTTTCTATACCATCCACCGGCTCTACCGGCGCTTCAGTATCAAGGATCTGATCTCCTTCGCGCTGGCCTGCGCGGTGGTGCGCTTCATCTTCATCGGCTGGTTCGTCGATGTGCCCGGCGTGGCGTGGGTCGCCCAACTGCTCCACGGTGCCACCTTCGGCATCTTCCACGCCTCGGCCTTGGCGGCCATTCACGGCAAGTTCAAGGAAGGCTACCAAGCGCGCGGCCAGGCGCTGTACACGAGCATCGGCTTCGGTGTAGGAGGAACCCTTGGCGGCTTATTCAGCGGGTTCGCCTGGGAACACGTGGGGCCTGCGGCTACCTTCAGTTTGGGTTCGCTGGCGGCGCTGGTGGCGTTGGGGCTCATCTTGAAGTGGTGGCCGAAGACGGCTTAGAGAAGGGCCGCACGTCCCCTATGCAATAATCCCCGGCTCATCTAGGGCATCGAATCATGAGCGCACGCACCCTCTACGACAAACTTTGGGATAGCCACCTGGTCCGCCAGGAGCCGGACGGCACGGCCCTCATCTACATCGACCGCCACCTGGTGCACGAGGTGACCAGCCCGCAGGCCTACGACGGGCTGCGCTTGGCTGGTCGCAAGCCCTGGCGCGTGGATTCCATCGTGGCCACGGCGGATCACAACACGCCCACCAAGGATTGGGACCAAGGGATTCGCGATCCCATTTCCCGCACGCAGGTGGAAACGCTCGATGCCAATATCGCGGCTTTCGGCGCCAAGGCTTATTTCCCGTTCCTCGACGCCCGGCAAGGCATCGTGCACGTGATCGGACCGGAGCAGGGCGCGACGTTGCCGGGCATGACGGTCGTGTGCGGGGATTCGCACACGAGCACCCACGGGGCCTTCGCGTGCTTGGCCTTCGGTATCGGCACCTCGGAAGTCGAGCACGTCATGGCCACGCAGTGCTTGGTGATGAAGAAAGCCAAGGCCATGCTGGTGCAAGTGGATGGGAATCTTGGCCGCGGCATCACCGCCAAGGACGTGGTTCTGGCGGTAATCGGCAAGATTGGAACGGCGGGCGGTACCGGCCATGCCATCGAATTCGCGGGCAGCGCCATTCGCGGGCTTTCCATGGAAGGCCGCATGACCCTGTGCAACATGGCCATCGAAGCGGGTGCGCGCGCGGGCATGGTAGCGGTGGACGATAAGACCGTGGAGTATCTGCGCGGGCGCGCCTTTGCGCCCAAGGGCGATCTCTGGGATAAGGCCGTGGCCCATTGGCGCGGGCTGCATACCGATGACGGTGCGAAATTCGATCACGTGGTGACCTTGGATGGTGCCGCCATTCAACCGCAAGTGACCTGGGGAACCTCGCCCGAAATGGTGACCAGCGTGGGCGGGCACGTGCCGGATCCGGCCAAGGAGTCCGATCCCACCAAGCGCATTTCCATCGAGCGCGCACTGCAATACATGGGGCTGGCTCCCAATACGCCCATTGACCAGATCAAGATCGACAAGGTGTTCATCGGTTCGTGCACAAACTCCCGCATCGAGGATTTGCGCGCCGCTGCGGAAGTGGCAAAGGGAAGGTCCGTCGCGGCCAACGTGAAGCTCGCCATGGTGGTGCCTGGTTCCGGCCCGGTGAAGCGCCAAGCGGAAGCAGAGGGCTTGGACAAGATCTTTCGCGCCGCCGGTTTCGATTGGCGCGAGCCTGGCTGTTCCATGTGCCTTGCCATGAACGACGACAGGCTGGAGCCAGGGGAGCGTTGCGCCTCCACCTCCAACCGCAATTTCGAAGGGCGCCA
>JBJXGQ010000506.1:0-5652 GCA_046160525.1 Burkholderiales bacterium | reverse complement strand
GAACGTTCGGCAAGATTCAAAGGTCGCGGTCTGAGAGTCTTCGGTTCACCGAGCCGCTATCTACAGGGGCCGGGCGCCATCGATGCGATGGGGCCCTACGTTGAGCATTTGGGAGCGAATGCCGTGTTGGTGGCGGACCGCGCAGTGCTCGGTCTCATCGCAACTAGAGTCCAAGCGGTATGCAAGGCGGCGGGAGTCCATTGCACGCCCTTGGAATTCTCCGGTGAGATCACACCCCAGGAAGTTGCCAGGCTAACCGGCGAGGCGCGCGGGCACAAACCCGCTTTCGTGATCGGCGCGGGCGGTGGCAAAGGTATCGATGCGGGGAAGGGTGTTGCCAACGGCTTGGGCTTGCCTGTTGTTACCATTCCGACCGCCGCCTCAAACGATGCACCCACCAGCAAACTCTACGTGCTCTACGACGAGCATCACCGAGTGCTGCGCGTGGAGCACATGAGAAGTAATCCCCATGTCGTCGTAGTCGATACCACGGTAATCGCGAAGGCCCCGGTACATCTCTTCACTGCCGGAATCGGCGACGCCATCGTGAAGAAGTTCGAGGTCGCACAGTGCACCGGCGCAGGCGGGACTAATTTGTTTGGGGCGAGCGCATGTCTGGCCGCGCAAGCGCTGGCGGACCTGTGCTACAGCACGCTACGCGAACGCGGTAAGGGCGCACTCGAATCGGTCAAGCGAGGAATCGCCAACGAGGATGTCGAGCAAGTTGTGGAGGCCACCGTCTTGCACAGCGGCTTAGGTTTTGAAAGCGGCGGGCTCTCCGTGTCCCACGCCATGACCCGCGGATTGACCGCCGTGCGCGGCGCACGCGATGCGCTACATGGGCATCAGGTCGCCTACGCGTTGCTCGTGCAATTGACCCTTGAAGGGCGATCCGAGTCCTTCATCGCGGATGTGATGGCGTTCTACCGGGATACGGAACTGCCCCTATGCTTGGCGGATCTAGGACTGACTCGCCCGACTACCGATGAAATCCAAGCTATTTCCGAGGGCACGATGACTGCCGCGTACATCAAGAATTTCCAGAGGCCATTAGCGGCACCGGATATTGCTGAGGCGATATGTGCGGTGGAGGGTGGGAACCGTTGACTAGGGGCGCGAAGTAGGCGACTAGGAGTCCAGTTTCCGCGGCTCCTGCGGAGGAACTGGTCGCATTCGCTTAAAGGTCATCCGTGGATACATCTTTGCTGAAAACCTTGTTCAACATGAGGCGAAGACGAAACTTGATCGCGCTTCCGTCGTTGGGCGACTGCGCGTAACGATCAAATTCGATAAGATCGATATCCACGTTCTTGTTCTTCCCGGTCTCCATCGCCTCGCGGTTCGTGGCGCGGCGCTTCTCGAATTCGAGAAGCTTCTTGCGTGAGATGTCCGCAGTCCAGCCTTGGTCGTTAGCTAGCCGGAAAAGGTGGTAATAAAGCATCACCATACCGACCTGTCGTAGCAACACGTCGTTGTCCCCAAACACACTCGCCATCCGGCGGACATTGTCCTGTGCCTTATTAAGGAAGCTTGGAACGCGCGTTCGCGGTTGATTTGCGAAGCCGTCCACGAAGTCATCTAGTCGAGCTTTCTTGGTATCAACGACTTTATCCGCATGCTCCGCGAGTAAAAACTTGGTGGCCAAGTCATAGTGCCTATAACGCTTGTTCTCGAAGGGCAGCTTCTTTATGAAGAAGGGAGCCTTGGCTAACTTCCTGACCGCTGCTGGAATGGGACCACCGTAGGCGTTGCGTTTCTCAGCCGCCGTAAGAGGCGCAGCCTCGTTGAGACGTGAGAACATCTCCTCGATCATCTCCATGTCATCCGTTTCGATAAGGATGACAGAGGGAAGAAAACCGTCGAAATCCGCCTTCAGATCGGGGTGATGTTGTCCAAGCTCTCGATAAGTCATTCCCTCGGCCGCGATTTTATCGTCCCGGAATAGCTTGAAGTCGTCAGCCAATGTGATCTTGCCATCGATGAAACTCCAAAGTGTTTCCAGTCTCTGCTTTCCATCCACGATTGCGAATTCATATGTCTTGCTCCCCTTTACGAGAGGATGCGGAAACTTATGTAGATAAATCTTTGGAACGTCGAACTTATTGAGTACGGTGTCGAGCAATAGCTGCCGGTTATCAGGCGCCCAGATGTTTCCTAGGCGCTGGTAGTCAGGGTTAAGCTGAATGCGGTCGCGCATTCGATAGATTTGCCAGATGGTGCGGTCGCGAAGCTCACTAATATTAAAAGTCACTTCAAGAGCTCCTTAGCCACATCCGCAACTCGATCCAATTTAGGGAAGAGGGTGAGAGCGGTGAACCCTAGCAGGGCCAACTCCTTTCGAAGGCCCTTCTTCGCGCTGGCCGGGACAATCCAGCGCCAAGCATGATTGGCAGCGCCAATGGCCTCGATTGGCGTGTGCTCACGGTGATTGATCGTGAATACGCCTAGCTGCGCCGCCATCCGTGCCGTGTTGCGCGGCCCCATAATGGCCACGGGGCTCATGACAGTGGGGGAGCCATCCACACGGCTTGGTAAATAGTTGTCGAGCACATCGTCCACCCCAAATGCTGGGATTTCGTTAGCGAAGCGGAAGTTGGTCACACGCGCCTCGGCGTTTAGCGCAAGGGGATCAAGGCACCACACTACGGCGTCCTTCCTCAAGTACTTGTCTTCGCTCACCGCGAAGTAGAGCGCTGCGAGGGGACTTTCTGTCCAATCTAGCAGACGGGTTGGCGCCCGATGATGCTGCATCATAAACATCCACTCCCACTCCGTTGTCGGTGTTCGATCCAAATGTGGAACTGCGTTTTGCATGAAACGTTTGCGCAACGCGGCCTCCACAGCTAAGTGCTTCTTCTGCCTTGCCAACGATGGAACTAGCGGCCAATCACTTACCGAGTGCCCACGAAACCAAACTCCGGCGCTTTGAGGCGCTTGCTTTTTCAGAACCGCCAACAAGCCGCCGACCGATACGAATTCGGTGTCCTTATGCCTCATCAGTGCCCTCATCTTCGCCAGGCTTCAGTTTTTCAGCCTCTGGTAGTTGCCCCAGGAAAAAGGCTTCGATCTTCGCTGTAATTTGTTCGGGCGAAAGCGGATGGACTCCCAAACTTAATCTATCCACATACCGGCGGCCAGGATGGAGTGTGTCCCATGAAGAACGTAGCTGGCCTGCTCGGCGCACGCCAGGCGTCTTGCTGCCAAACCCATCAATAACGCGGTTCCACAGCGGTTGAAATTTTTCAATGAGAACGTTTTCTCCGAGAGGAATCCAGATATCGTCTACCGTTAGCGCCCTATAGTGGAAATCGCCGATGGAGAGGGTCGCGGTTTCCTTGATTGTCGTTGCATGTTGGCGAAGCCGGTCTCGAAGTGCGGTGCCCTTCCCTGCGTCGAAGCTCAAGCCGCCCTTCCGGGCGCCTTTCGGCACTGCTTTGCCGACATAGATGGGCTGCTCGAAGCGGCCACCTTCATTCAATTCCCTGATTCGTCTATACGCCGGAAACGCACCGGTGTAGTAAATCGCATAGACGCCAGCCCCAACCAAGCGCGTGGTTTCGTTTAGCGGACGTACGGGCGAGCGTAGAAGAGCGTCGGCGACGCTTTCGCCTAGGTTCGACTTGGCAAGCGGATTATAGGGTTCTTGGGTGCTCAACGATGTCCCGCGCCATGTCTTGATTGCGTGAATCTATCCTTGCATCGATTTCGCTTCTCGGCATGCCCGGATCTTCACGCCCGTATCCGAGCGCGGGACGTTGGACGCTCCTTGGCGCTTAAGGTGGCCGCAACCGATGCCGCGATGACTTGGGCCAAGCGCACGGGCACGGCATTGCCCAATTGGCGCATGGTTTCCGTCCAGGAGCCACGAAAGACGTAGTCATCCGGGAATGTTTGCAGACGTGCCGCTTCGCGAACGGTGAAATAACGCACCGAGCCATCCGGCCTCAGCAACATGTTTTCCCCTCCTGGTACGCCGTGGTCACCGGCCTTCAAGGTTTTGCCTGGTTCATCCAGTGGGCTGCCGGTATGGCCCGGATAGCTGCGCGCGCCAGGATTAAATACGTGATTGGCGATGCTGTTTCCGGGGTTCTCTTCCGGGTCGGGCAAATCGGATATCGCGTCCCGCACCGTGCACCAGGCCTCGTCAAGAAGAAAGCTTTCGTTTCGCAAGCGGGCGAATCGCGGGGTCAATTCCGGCGGGGGAGCCGGACGGTTACGAATGCTCACGCGATGCCGTTCCCAATAGTCGCCGGTTACCCACTGATCACGCAGCAAGGCATCCTCCGAGTGCGTTGGCTGCGGAAATGACCACTTGAGGCCTAGATCCGAGCGAAAGCCGACGAGGAACACGCGCTCGCGTCTTTGCGGGACACCGTAGTCCGCGGCGTTCAACAGCCGGTATACGACGTTATAGCTGGGTGCCTCTTGGTTGCTGGTATGGCGGCGCTCCAATCGCGCGCAGTGCAACTCCCGTGTCTCGCCAGGCTTGCGTGTCAGTTCAGGATGCGAGAGCTGCAGATGCACGTACTGAAAGTAAGATGCGAAGGATCGTCTTAGCAGCCCTTTCACATTCTCGAAAATGAAGGCCATGGGTTGTAGTTCACGCACGGCGCGCACGGCCTGCGGAAACATGTCTCGGTCATCCTTCTCTCCACGATGTTTGCCGCCAAGAGAAAAGGGCTGGCACGGAGGGCCACCGGACACCACGACCACTTGGCCGCCGATGGCGCGGTAATCGAATTCGCGGGCGTCACCCTCGAACAGCGGCCATTGCCGCACATCACAAGCTTGATTGCGCTGGTTGAAGCGGAAGGTCTCGCAGGAATCGCGATCCCATTCGATCACCGCGGCATGATCGAAGCCAGCGCGCCCCATGCCCATGGCGAGGCCACCCGCACCAGCAAACAGTTCGACGCTACGCATCCAGAAATCTCCTAATCCGGCTAGTGAGCCGCGTGGCGTTCCGCAATTGGCACTCCCATATCGTCATCACTCCCCAGCCCAACGCACGCAACGCTCGTATGTTACGCGAGTCGCGTTGCGCGTTGGACTCCAGTTTGGGCAGCCAGAATTTTCCTCGCGATTTGGGAAGCCTCGCCAGCGAGCAGTCCTTATGCCGGTGCCAGAAGCAGCCGTGAACCAGAATGACCTTCCCTCGTCCTGAGAACACCAAGTCAGGCGTTCCTGGTAAATCGCGTCGATGCAGCCGGTATCGATACCCTAGGCGATAAACCAAGCGCCGCACCTGCAATTCCGGTTTCGTGTTCTTTGCACGAACGAGGGCCATTCGCTCCGAGCGCTGTCTCGGCTTAAGAGTGTCCATTGCTTGAATCTTCCGCTTTCGCCGAACAAGATACCAGCAGCCCGGTCAATGCCGCCGAACCGTCGACGTGCGGCCGGTTCGCGGATAGCCGCAACGTAAACCTCGCGCGGGCCTTCATGGCGAATACCTACTCCCATGATGTCTTTGATTTCCCTCGTGTCCTTCGCGTCCTTCGTGTTGAAATGCTCTTTCCAGGACCAAACTCCTACGCCCTCGATCCCCCCGTCCATCGCATCAAGTTTAAAAACTCGCGCCGGGTTTTCGGTCCGTAAGTGTTGAAGTGCGGCTCGGGGTTTTCGCTGTATGCCACCTTTTCCTTGGCGATGCGG
>JBJXGQ010000505.1:0-2714 GCA_046160525.1 Burkholderiales bacterium | reverse complement strand
CGCCGTCTGGAAATTCCGGACGACATCATGAAGAAAATGGGCTGGAAGATCAAGCTGGGCGGTCCGAACAGCGAAGTCAAACAGAAGATCTTCGGCTTGAACTCCGCTCAGCTCTATGGCTTGGATATCAAGCTTGCGCAAGGCCCGGCGTTCACCGAAGACAAACTGGCTGCCATCAAGGCCGAGTATCTGGCCATGGGCGGGGATACCGGCCGCAGCAACGCTGCCTACGGTTACATCGCCAAGAAAGACCAGTCCGCCGCGTAATCTAGACGGCTGGCCTGTTTCACAACTGGAGCCGGGGCTTCAAGCCCCGGCTCTTTTTGTTTCTACATATCCCTGGCGACGCGAAAGCCCACGTGATAGGCCCGTTGAGCGGGGGCCAGCGTGTGGCGGTAGGCGGAGCGCACGGTTTGGAATCCGTCGATCCAGCTCCCGCCGCGAACGATGCGCTTCTCGCAAGTGCTTTCTTGCCACGCCGAGCCATCCGAGGGCGCGCCGGTGTAATTCAGATGAAAACAATCCTCGATCCACTCGCGCACGTTGCCCGACATGTCATGCAATCCAAAGGCATTGGGTTTGAATTTTCCAGTGGGGGCCGTCTCGGAGTAGCGATCGTCGCAGGGGTGAGCGGACCATACGTACAGGGGGTGAGCAGCGCTGCTGCTTTCATCATGCACGTTGGCGTACTGGCAAGTGCGGAACGATCCTTGGCTGCCCTCGGAAATGCCCCAGAACCAAGGCGTCGTAGTACCAGCCCGGGCCGAGTACTCCCATTCGGATTCGGAAAGCAGGCGGTACTTCTTCCCCGTCTTTTGCGAGAGCCACTGGGCGTAGCCGCGCGCTTCGCTCCAATCGATGTTGATGGCCGGCCTGTCAGCACGACCCAGATCATCGTCGCTCGCCTTCGGGCACTTGCCTTCCGCCGTACAGGCATCCCATTGGTCGAAGGTTACCTCCAGCTTGCCCGCCGCGAAGGGTTTCGCGATCTTGACCTTGTGCTGGGGTTTTTCGTCGGTCTGGCCGCTCTCCTCGATGGGCGATCCCATCACGAACTCGCCTGGGGGAATAACGACCATCTCGGGGCAAACGGGACAATCCTTGAAGGTCGTGCCAGGCTTAGCCTCTTGGGCGAAACCCGCAGTGGAAAAAACAAGAAGGATCGTGATGCCGAATATTGTCTTCATGGTGGATTAGCGTTGTTTTGGGAGCAGGAAAAGGTAGAGAGTAACGAAGAGCATGGGATTGATCCAGATCAACCGCGCCGATTTTAATGGGTAAGTCTTCCCCGGTGTCCAAGCCCGCCTGAAATAGCGCGGCTGGTACACTAGAGTGAGGCCGTTGAACTTCTTCCATCGTAAATCGCAAGGAATCCCCATGAACATGCCAGCCGAGCGCATCCAGACCGCTGTGGACGAATTGAAAGCGCTCCTCGGAGACCGGCTTTCCACCAGCACCGGAGTGCGCGACCATCACAGCAAGGATGAGTCGTGGCACGTTCCCCACCGGCCCGACGCCGTGGCGTTTCCCAATAACACCGAAGAGGTCTGCGAGATCGTGCGCATCTGCGCCCGCCACCACACCCCGGTGGTGGCCTATGGCACTGGAACATCGCTCGAAGGCAACGTGATTCCGGAACATGGCGGCGTTGTCGTCGATATGGCCAACATGAACGCAGTGTTGAAGGTCAATGCGGAAGATCTTGACGTCACCGTGCAAGCCCGCGTCACGCGCAAGCAGTTGAACGAATACATTCGCGACCAGGGGCTGTTCTTCCCCATCGATCCGGGTGCCGATGCTTCCCTGGGCGGCATGGCGGCCACGCGGGCCTCGGGCACCAACGCCGTGCGCTACGGCACCATGCGCGAGAATGTACTCGCACTCACCGTTGTATTGGCCGACGGCCGCGTCATTCGCACTTCGCGCCGCTCGCGCAAGTCCGCGGCCGGTTACGACCTCACGCGCGTGTTTGTGGGCAGCGAAGGCACGCTGGGCATCATCACCGAAGTCACATTGCGCTTATACGGTATTCCGGAAGCGATGGCCGCCGCCGTGTGCTCCTTCGATTCTCTGGAAGGCGCTGTGCGCACCGTCATCCAAACCATTCAACTGGGGGTTCCCATCGCGCGTATCGAGCTTCTCGACGATGTACAGATGGATGCGATCAACCGCTTTTCCAAATTGAACTATCCCGTCAAGGACACGCTTTTTGTCGAGTTTCACGGCACACCGGCGGGGGTGAAGGAACAAGCCGAAACGGTGCAAGCCATCGCGCAAGAAAACACCGGTGGCGAATTCAAGTGGGCCACGAAAGCGGAGGAGCGCACCCACCTCTGGCAAGCACGCCACGACGTCACCTATGCGAACAAGGCGCTACGCCCTGGGTGCGAGATCTGGGCCACCGACGTATGTGTTCCCATCTCGCGCTTGGCGGAGTGCATCATGGAAACCAAGAAAGACCTGAAAGAGAGCTTCCTCACCGCCCCGCTCGTGGGTCACGTAGGGGATGGCAATTTCCACCTCGGCTTCCTGATTAACCGCGACGACCCCAAGGAGCTTGCGGAGGCCGAGCGCTTGAACGACCGCCTGGTCATGCGCGCGCTCGCCATGGACGGAACTTGCACGGGCGAACACGGCATCGGTCTGGGCAAGAAGAAATTTCTCGCCGCCGAGCATGGCGAATCCGTGAGCGTCATGCGCGCCATCAAAAAAGC
>JBJXGQ010000504.1:0-4093 GCA_046160525.1 Burkholderiales bacterium | reverse complement strand
AGGTGCCGCCCTCCGATTTCCCTGGCCCATCAGAAATAAATCTCAAGGAGGAGAGCCATGAAAAGAAACGTCGAGTTCAATAGCAAGGGATCCAAGATTCGCGGCGTGTTGGTGACGCCCGAGACGGGCAGGGGGCCCTTCCCCATCGCCGTCATGGGCGGGGGCTGGTGTTACGTGAAGGAAATCGTGCTGCCCCACTACGCGCAAGCGATCGTGAACGCCGGGGTGGCGGTGCTGATGTTCGACTACCGCGGCTTGGGCGAGAGCGAAGGCGAGGTACGCCAGCACATCGATCCCTGGGGGCAAGTAGAGGATTACAAGAACGCCATCAGCTTCGTGGCGAAGCAGCCCGAGATCGATAGCCAGCGCATTGGCATCTGGGGCATCTCTTACGCCGGCGGCCACGTCATCATCGTGGGCGCCACGGACCCGCGCGTCAAGTGCATCGTATCCACCGTGCCCGTCGTGGAAGGCTGGGAAACCATGAAGCGCTGCCACGGCGAGCGCAAGTTCGCCAAGCTGCTCGATCTGGTGATGCAAGACCGCGTGCGCCGCTCCGACGGCCAGCCCAGTTCCATGATGCCCATGTCCCATCTGGACCCCGACAACAACCTGTCGAGTTGGCCCTTCCCCCATGTGTACGAAATTTTTCAGCGCATCAAGGAAGCCGAAGCGCCGCGCCACGAACACCGCAACACCATCGAGTCCATGGAGTTGCTGCTCCAGTACAACGTTTTCCCCTACGCCAAGATGATCCTCAACACGCCCACTCTCGTGGCGGTGGCCGAGCAGGACAACATCACCCAGTGGGATCTGGAAATCCAGATGTACAACGCCATCACCGCTGGCAACAAGGAATTGGTGGTGCTGGAAAAGGTGAATCACATGAGCCTGTACTCCACGCGCAATCACCTGGAGATGGCCTCCGCCCATCACGGGCGCTTCTTGAAGAAGCATTTGATCGATAAATTTGCGTAAGAGTGAAGCGCGAGGAGTGAGGGGGGAGGAGTGAGGGGTGGGCGCCTTAAGGGCGCCCCAGTATGGCGCGCCATCGCGGTAATTCCCAGCGAAGCCACTCAGAGTTTTTGCCCCTCACCCCTCACTCCTCCCCCCTAACGCCTCACGCCAAATGGACGCCACCCTCATCCTGCAATCCGTGCTCGCGGGCACGACCAATGGGTTCGTATACGGATTGATCGGGCTTGGCATTTCGGTGATCTTTCGCGGCACGCGGATCATCAATGCCATGCAAGGCGAGTCGGCGCTGGTGGGCGGCGTGATGTCGTTTCTCGTGTTGGAGAAGCTGGGGTTGCCGCTCTACGCGGCGGCACTGGGTGGCGTACTCGGCGGGGGATTGCTGGGCTATGTGGTGGAGGTATTCCTGGTGCGGCCCACGCGCCGGCGCGGGGGCAGCGAGGAGAGCTATCTACTTCTCACCCTGGGCATCGCCTTCGCCATCTCGGCCAGCGTGCTGTTTTTCTTCGGGCGCGATTCGCACATCTTGCCGGGCATTGGTGGCGAGGCCAGCGTCGTATTCTTCGATGCCGCAATTCGCATACACGCGCTGTGGCTCATCATCTTGTCTTCTCTGGTGATGGTGTTGTTGTGGTGGTTCTTTCACCGCACCTCCCTAGGCCTGTCCATGATGGCCTCTTCGCTGGATGAAGAGGGTGCAGCCACCATCGGGATCAACGTGCCGCGTATGCGCACACTCACCTTCGTGCTGGGCGGATTGATGGGCGGATTGGCCGGGGTCTTGGTCTCGCCGCTCATCACCTTGCATTACGAAATGGGGTTGTTGCTCACCTTGAAAGGATTCGCTGCGGCTATTCTCGGCGGCTTGGCCAACCCCTTCGGCGCCGTGGTCGGCGGGGTCACCTTGGGTGTGATCGAATCCGTGGCCGTGCTGTCCGTGTCCTCCGGCTACAAGGACGTGATCGCCATGTCGCTCCTCATCGTGATCATGATCTTGATGCCCAACGGCATGCTGGGCCGCGGCGCGCGCAAGGGCGGTTGAAGTCCATGACCGCGACAAAGGGAATATTGCTGCTGGCGGCGGTGGTCCTGTGGGCCGCCATTCCAGGTTTCGCATCGCGTAGCGTGCTGGACATGCTGGTGTTCGCCGGGCTCTATACCATCGCCGGGTTGGGCGTGTCCTTCCTGCTCGGGCAGTGTGGCATCGTGACGCTGGCGCAAAGCGTGTTCTTCGGCATTGGCGCCTACGCATGCGCTTACTGCACCGCGCAATTGGGTTGGATGGCCCTTCCGGGGTTCGTCACCGGCAGCGCCGTGAGTGCATTGATCGCGCTCGCCGTGGGGTGGCCCATATTGCGGCTGTCGGGTTATTTTTTGGCACTCGCCACCTTGGCGCTTGCCATCATCGGCCACGTGATTTTTCTCGAATGGGAGTGGCTCACGGGCGGAACCCTTGGCATCGGCGGAATTCCGCCGCTGAATTTTTTCGGTTTCTCCTTGAATTCACCGCTGCGTTTCTACTATCTGGTGTGGCCTGCCGCGCTCTTGGTGCTGTGGCTACACCACAATTTGCTCAATGCGCGTATCGGCTTTGCCATACGCGCCATGCGCGATGCACCGGCGGCCGCGCAGGTGCTGGGAATCGATACGCACGTGCTCAAGGTCAAGATGTTCGTACTGAGCGCGGTGCTGGGGGCTTTCGCGGGGAGCCTGTTCGCTCACTACGTCACCTTTGTGAGCGTCGATAGTTTTGGCGTGGACCGAGCCATCAATTTTCTCTTGCTGGCCGTGCTGGGCGGCGCCCAAACTCTCTTCGGTACCGTGCTCGGAGCGCTCTTCATCGCCTTCATGCCGAACTTGTTGAGCCGCTTCGGCGATATTCACGGCGTGCTGTTTGCCGCTTGCTTGATACTGGCCGTGATCTTCCTGCCCGAGGGTTTCGGCGGTGCCTTGCGGCGCGCGCTGGCGAGGCCTGAGAAAAAGCCATGAGCGATCTACTGGAAGTGCGCGCGGTGTCCCACAGCTTTCGCGGATTGAGCGTGCTGCGCGGCGTGAACTTCGCCGTCCCCGAAGGGCAGATCGTGGGCTTGATCGGCCCCAACGGCGCGGGCAAGAGCACGTTGTTCAACATCATCTCCGGATTTCTCGAGCCCAACCAAGGCCAAGTGTTTTTCCATGGCGAGGACATCAACCGGTTGAGCGTACCGCGGCGCAGCCAGAAGGGTTTGCTGCGCAGTTTTCAAACCCCCCAGGTTTTCTCGCACCTCACCGTGCGAGAAAACCTCATGGTGGGGTGTTACAAGGAGACGTCCAGTGGCGTGGTGCAGGGCCTCTTTGGGTGGGGAGTTGCGCGAGAGCGGCGGGGAATGCAGGAAGCGGCGGACCGGGCTTGCGAGACCTTTGGGCTTGCGGGCGTACGGGATCGCTTGGCTGGTAAGTTACCCGGCGGGCAGCAGCGGTTGGTGGAACTGGCGCGCGCCGCGGTGGGTAAGCCTAGGTTGCTGTGCCTGGATGAACCTTCCTCGGGGCTCAATACGGAGGAGGTCAACCAATTGATGAGCATGCTGCGGCTGATGAATGCCCAGGGCGTGACCATATTGCTGGTGTCTCACGACATGGATTTGGTGGCGGTGGCGAGTGAGATTCACGTGCTGTGCTTCGGCGAAATCATCGCCAGCGGCCCCTTCGCGCAGTTGAAGGGCGATGCCCGCGTGCGCGAAGCCTACTTGGGTGTCTAGCCCGCATTTCTCACAAGCCGCCCCCGTTATGCACACCTCCTCGCCCAATCTGTCTACGACTTCTGTGCCAACAATGCCGCAGCCTGCAACTTTGGGCTGCGCGGGTGCTGGCGCGCCCAGGCCGGCCATCTGCGGCATGCCCGTCTTGTCGATATGTTCAATATCGACAAGACGTTCGAGCCGCACCTGGCTCGCCCTGAACGCGCCATCATCCCGCGCCCCTGTGAGAAATACGGGCTAGCCGTGCTGAGCATCGAAAACATCGAGGCAGGTTACGCGGGCATACCGGTGCTACGTGGAGTAAGCGCCACCATCGAGCGCAACGAGGCGGTAGCCATCATCGGTGCCAACGGCGCGGGGAAGTCCACCTTGGTGCGCGC
>JBJXGQ010000503.1:0-4113 GCA_046160525.1 Burkholderiales bacterium | reverse complement strand
TCCGCCTTCTCGGTGATGGGGTCCACGGGCACGCTGCGTATGTAGCGCGCGCTCACCAGATCTTCCAACGACGCCGGATATTGGCCCTTGTCGCCGTGATACTTGTCGATGGCATCGCGCATGACTTGCAGGTCTTGCTTCAACACCGCTTCCTTGGAACGGTCGATGTGCGAGAAGTAGCGTGGCGCGGCGATGGAGATAAGCAAGGCGACGATGACGAGCACCACCATGAGCTCGATCAAGGTAAAACCCTTTTGCTTGAACCTTCTCACGCCCGCTCACCATTCCTTATATGGGACGCCGTTCAATCCCTTGAGGCTGGACAGCGAATAGATGTCGAACACGTCCACACCTGGCGCGGGCGCATCGGGCGGGCTGGCGTAGCTGCGCTGGCCCCAAGTTTCCTCGGCGGTGGCTTTGCTCTCGGCTGCAAAGGGATCGCGCGGCAAGCGCCGCAGGAAATAAATCTGCTGCCCGGTGGGGGAGCGCTGGTCGGTCACGCCATTCACCAAATCTTGCAGCGAGGGCGGATAGCCCGGCTTGGTGGCGTCCTTGGCGAGCTTACCTTCGTCCACCGCCTGCTTGTAGGCATCGATGGCGGTACGGATCTCGCGCAGCGCGGAACGGAGCTCTTGCTCCTTCGCGCGCTTGGCGCTGATTTCCACCAAGGGAAACAGGCCGCTTGCCAGCACGGCGATGATCGCCACCGTGACGACCAACTCGATGAGCGTGAAACCGCGCTCGGTCTTCAATGCGTTCCTCAGTTGGGCTTGGTGATCTTGATGAGTGTGGGACCGGGGGCTTGCCCCTGGATCAATTGCCCGTCCGCGCCGAAGAATTGCGCGCCGTCCAGAACGAATTGGCTCTGCGGCTCCGGCGGTTTATCGCTGACCTTGAATTTGATCTCGGCGGAAAACGGCGCGGCCGCATCGCTGTCGATCAGAATGGCCACCAAACCCGGCACGGCCTGCACTGCCGCCGAGGCGCTCAGGAAGGTAAATGCCTTCCAGTCGAAGGCCAATTGCATTTGGCCCTGCGTGACTGCCATGGGAACGTTGATGCGCACGCTGAACTCCTCTCCTGGTTTGACGCTGGCCGGCGCTGCGATGGAAATGGGCTGCGATGCAACAGTTGGTGCCGGGACAGGCTGAACCGCGGCAGGGGCTGGCGGCCTTGCACCGGCGGGGGTTGCGCTGCCTGAAGTTGCGGGTGCGACGGATAAGGCACCGGGCGCCGTCGGCTTCAATCTCAAGGGCTCCATTCCCGCGACGCTATCGGTGCCGGAGTAGATCTCCGCATCGATGGCCTCGGGCCGGATGATGTTACGCACCACGCGGGGCGTCATGAGAAGCACCACCTCGGTCTTGGATTGGCTGTCGTTGTGGTTGGAGAACAAGCGCCCCAGGATAGGCAAATCGCCTAAGCCGGGCACCTTGTTGGCGGTGCGCCGGTCCTCGTCATTGATGAGGCCGGCCAGGATCTGGGTTTCGCCATCGCGCAAGCGCAACGTAGTGGTCGCATTGCGCGTTCCCAGCCGGAAGGCGAACACATCCTTCACGGGAATTTGTTCGAGAATGTTGCTCACCTCCAAATTGATCTTGATGGAGATGTCGTCATCCAGGTGCACGCTGGGTTCCACGTCGAGCTTTAGTCCCACGTCGATGTAACTGACCGAGGAGGAGATGCCCACGTTGGCCGTGCTGGTGGTGGTGACGACCGGTACCTTCTCGCCCACGTGAATCTTCGCCTTCTCGCGGTTCTTCACCCGAATGCGCGGATTGGCAAGCACGCGCGTGGAGGTGTCTTGTTTTCTGAGGTTGGCCACCAAGGCGGGGTTGGTCACCCAGGCCTTGAAGCTCGTGCCCGTCAAGCGCACGGTTCCAGGAATGGCGCTGCCCGTGCCATAGTCCCCGTACTGAATGGAATCGGGAAAGCGAATACCCAGCTCTTGCAACTTGCCCTGCCCCACTTCGAGCACCTCGACTTCGAGCATCACTTCGGGCTCCGCGACATCTTGCGCCAGCACCAGTTTCTCGGCGAGCCTCACCGCCTGGGGCGTGTCGCGGATGATGAGCAGGTTCAATTTCTCGTCGATGTAGACGTCGCGCGCGCGCATGAGGGTCTTCAGCATCGCGAGCACTTGCTTGGGATCCGAGTTGCCCAGGTAAAAACTGCGCACCATCAAATCCTGGTAGTCCTTGGCCTTGGCCGGCGTGTTGGGATAGATCAGCACGGTGTTGTCGTTCAACACCTTGCGTTCCAGTTGGTTGGTCAGCAAGATGATCTTGATGACGTCCTCCACGCTGGTGTTACGCACGAAGATGTTGACCTTGGTATCGGGCCGCACGTCGCGGTCGAAAACGAAGTTCACGCCCGCGGTGCGAGAGATCAACTCGAATACCGCGGACAAGGATGCATCGCGAAACTCCAGGGTGATGGGCTTGCTCAGCGACGCATTGAGTTGCGGTAGCACCGTTTCCCTGGTGGCGGACTGGGCCTCGGCGATACGGCGGGCCATCGCACGGGCCTCGCGGTGGTTGGGATTTTCCTTGAGCACGGCGGCAATCTGGCGGCTGGCAGCCACGGTGTCACCCTCCTTGAGCAAGCTCTCCGCCGCCGTGATCGCTTCCCGGTGCCGGCGCTCCAGCTCGATGGCATTGACGCCCTCGCGCGCGCGCCGGTTCGTGCCATCGATCTTGAGCACGCGCTGGTAGCTGGCCAGTGCCTGCTCCATTTCCGCGCCCTGGCGCTGCTGGTCCGCATCGGCCAGCATTTGCGCGATAGCTAGTTCCTTTTGGCGGAACAATTCGCCGCGCAGTTTCTTATCCTTGGCGGCGGCCTTTTCCAGGCGCGCGATGCGCTCCTCGGGTGTTCCTTCCCCCGCCACCTGTGCCTTGTGGTCGATGGGTCCTTGGGTGGCGCAGCCACCCAGAAGAATCGCCGCCAGGCAAACGGCCAGCATCCGCCCCTTCATTTCGAGCCTCCAAGATGGAGTTGTTGCTGTGCATTAAGCGGTAAGTAGATCAAGGTCATGTTGTTGTCCGCGATGCGATCCACGCGGTAGAGGTTGTCGATGGTGTCGCCCGCCTGCACCGCGAGGTTGCGCTGCTGGCTGGACAAAAACACCGTGGTGCTGGCGCCATCCACCATCTTGCCGAGGTAGACAAAGGGAAGCGGCGGCGCGGAAGGCGGAGGGGGAGACGGAGGCAACACAACGGGCGCTGCAATGACAGGTGGCGCCTTGACGGCCTTCCTGGGCGCTGGCGCCGGTCTCCAATTTTTCGATCCGAAGGCGTTGCCGCGTATGGCCTTCTTCTTGTCCTCACCGGTGTCCGCACCGGACACCGCCGCTTGCACGCTAAAACTCAATGCAAGTAACACGAGGGCGATGAGCGAATGCGGGTTAGCCATTATTTTTCTCGAAGATACAAGGTAAAGCGCAGGCGCGCTTCCACGTCCTGCGCGCCGATGCTGTTGCGGCGGATGAGAACTTCTTCGAGCGCCAGGGCGGGAAACTCTTCCAGGGCGCGTTTGATGAAGGCGCGTAAAGCCACGTAGGCCCCAGTGACGGGGTAGTGCATCTGGTAGGCCACCACGCCGGCTTCTTTGTCGCGGTGCAGGCGGTAATCTCCTTGGCGTAACTTCAATCCCTGTTCTTCGGCCAAGTCGGACAGGCGCATGACTTGCGGGAGCGCGTCGGCGGCGCTAGGCAGATCCACATCGCGAGTGGCGAGTTTCGCCGCCTGCGCGGGCGTGGCCACGGAATTTCTGGGGTGCAAGGAAATCTGCTCCACCTGCGCGCGCATCTCGTGGACAGAGTCATGCAACGGCTTCAACCCTCCCCAGGCAAAGGCACCGCAGAATGCCACCAAGGCAAGGCCCGCGACCCCCTGGGGGCCCAGGGATTCGGCCCAATCTCGGGCAGGGCCCGCCAGTTGATCTAGTCGTAGAGCCATTTTGCCGTCAGCGAGTAGCGAATGGCGCCAGGACCGCTCTCCGGCGCCTGATTGTGTTGCGCAAGATGCACCCCTTCCAGCGAGCGCGTCTGCTCCAATCTCTTCATATAGGCCTCAACCGCATTTCGGTTGCGCGCCTCGCCCGTGAGAATCACCT
>JBJXGQ010000502.1:0-3946 GCA_046160525.1 Burkholderiales bacterium | reverse complement strand
TCAATTTTCGCTGGCATGATCTAAGACATAGCGCCGCGTCCTATCTCGCCATGAACGGCGCCAGTCTCGCCGAGATCGCCGAAGTGCTGGGACACAAGACACTCGCTATGGTGAAGCGATACGCGCATTTGAGCCAAGCGCACACTACGAAAGTCGTGGAAAGCATGAACCAGAAGATCTTTGGGTAGGCCTGTGAGCGACGAAGATGACGCCGTACGCGAAGCTATTGCCAACTATTGGCCGCTTACGCGGAAGAGAGCGGAAGACGGCGATGCGAGCGCCGCGCTTGATCTAATTGACGCGGCGCTTGGCGCGCTGGAGTGCGACTACCCGATGGACAAGGACGTAAAGGCGTTTCTTGTTCGCGTCTTAAAGGAGATCAAGCGCGGCATCCCTCCGAAGGACGCTTTGATGCTGGCCAAGGCACCCCACCGTCCACCGGATGAAAACCTGGAAAGAAACGTCTCTCTTGCTGCCGCCGTCGTCCTACAACTGCGAGAAAATCCTGGCCTCCTTCCCATTGATGCGTACAACAAAGTTGCGCAAATGATCGGAGCACGCTGGGGTCTGTCCGAAAATTCGGATCGGACCATCGAGCGTGCATATAAGGAATTCCGCGCCGCCTTCGAGAAAAACGAGACCGACTTTCTTCATCAGATCGCCTTCAAGACCCCCTCAAACTCTTAGGAAAGAACTCCGCAAGAAGGCTGAAGTTCTTGTCATTGAGATTCGCGTGTTCGCCGGGAGAATAGATTCCAGTACGCAGGAAAACGCTTGCGTATTGTGCAACTCTTCCAAAGGAACTCGCGATGCGTACCGACCATACCCCACCCTCAGATGTAACCCAACACGCGGAATGGCTGCCCATAACTTTGTGGCCGCACCCATGGCCTACTCCCGGCGCATGGCGCGCACTGATTTTCGCGTCGAAGCGGCGCCACACCAGTAGGGGCGAAATTCCAGGCAACGGTCTGATCGAAGCGGGCGTGCTTCGGCGCGTCGGGCGGCGCGTGCTCGTGAATCCGAAAGCCTTCGCGCGGTGGATAGAAGCAGAGGGAGCGCGCCAAGTGGATATTGGCGCAAACGTGGATGAGGGCCTGGACACTCGCTGTTTGATCGATTCGGCCGCGTGATCGGAGGCGGTGAACGATGACCGCTACAGTGAATGTTCTCGTGGGACCGCCGGATTTCGTTCTATTTGGCGATCTAAGGGAATTTCATCCAGCACTGGTGACCGCCAGCCGAGCCGATGCACAAGCACTTCACGATGCCACGGGCCGTCCTTGCGCCGCAATCTTCTCGCCGCAAAGATACCGGTACGTATCGACGTTCTTCAGGCAAAACCGGCCGCTGATCTGCGCCAGAGTCAACGAGGAAGAAGACGTCGCGGGCGCGCTAGTTTCCTCGCCAGAGGGGGAGGTAATTTTCCCGCCGCCGGAATTCAACGATTGGACTTCCGCTTGCGCAACGGATCGCGAGGCAGTCTCTAAGCTGGTAAACGCGAAGCTCTCGGCGAGACATTCACCGGCCACGGGAAAGGCGCTACCAGGCCCAGAGCCACTACCCTCATTCCCTGGCGTGTTGCCCTTCGACTATTCGTATCTACCAGATTGTCTCAGGGGATACGTGCAAGACATTTCGGAGCGCATGCAGTGCCCGCCAGACTTCGCGGCCGTGGGCGCACTGGTGATGGTGGCATCGATCATAGGACGCAAGGTCGGAATCCGGCCCATGCGCCATAACGATTGGACCGTTATCGTCAATTTGTGGGGCGCCGCAGTAGGCAGTTCCGGCTTGATGAAGAGCCCGGCATTGAATGAGATTCTAGCGCCCCTCAAACAATTGCAGGCACGTGCGTATGAGGAATTCAACGCCGGAATGGCGGGCCACGAAGCAAAGGCAGAACTAACCAAGATCCAGCGCGCGGTGAAAAAAACACAGGCGCGGCAACTGGTGGAGGAGTCCTCGACGGACAAAGCGCTGGAGATCTTGAAGCCAGTGGAAATTGATGGCGAACCCACTTTGAAGCGTTACGTCACGAACAACGCCACTTACGAAGCGTTGGGCGAGATCCTTATGGAGAATCCGAATGGGATTTTAGTTGAGGGCGATGAACTGATCGGATTACTGAAGCAGCTCGATGCGAGCGGGCAAGAAGTCGCCCGATCTTTCTATCTCACCTGTGCTGACGGCGACAAGCCCTATACATTCGACCGGATCATGAGAGGCAAGGGTCTGCATATTCCCGCCGCCTGCCTATCAATAATCGGAGGTATCCAGCCGGGTCCCCTCGCGGAATATGTCCGCCAGGCCATGGATGGCGGCGCGGGCGCGGACGGCCTATTGCAGCGCTTTGGGCTCATGGTTTTCCCTGACATTAGCCCGCACTGGCGTGAAGTTGACCGCTATCCCGATAGCGAAGCACGGCAGGGTGTGCGGATGCTAGTCGAACGCCTGGACCGGCTCAGCCATATCGAGATTGGCGCGCAGACCGATCCGTATGGGGGGATTCCCTTTCTGCGATTTGACGAGGGCGCGCAAGTTCTGTTCTCGCAGTGGCGCGCGACGTTGGAGCACCGTCTTCGATCCGGCGAGGAGCATCCGGCAATCGTTTCGCACCTGGCAAAGTATCGAAAGCTCGTTCCCTCATTAGCATTGATCAATCACTTGTGCGACTCCCCAAAACCCTTGGTGGGGGAGTCCGCGCTGTTGCGCGCAGTCGCCTTCGCTGAGTACCTGGAGAGTCATGCGCGGCGCATATACAGCTACGCGACGAGGCCGGACATTGATGCCGCGAAAACGTTGCTGAAGCGACTGTCTTCCGGAAAGTTGGCGGACGTATTCACAGCGCGCGAGGTATCAAAAAAGGGGTGGGCGGGACTGGAAAGCCCGGCTAAGGCACAGGCGGCAATCAGCTTGCTGGCGGACTTCGGCCACCTGGTAACCGAGGAAGTTGCCACCGGCGGGCGACCCACGACGTATTACCATTGGATCAAGCCAAGGCAGCATGAGCACATACCTTGACCGGCTCAACCAGCTTGAGAGGGAAAAAAATTCTCAATGTGCCCCCGGCAATGAACCCCCAAAACCCCCAAAAGTACCTTTTGACCCTTTTGGTGGTTCGCATCCGGCGCGCATTGAGAATATTTCCGAGGGGTGGCTGCTTCACTACGCCGACCGCGAGCCGGTGCAGATGGCGTGCTCCCCGGCCATGACCCGCGAGCAAGTGCTACAGGCACACCCGCACGCCGTCTCGGCGGAGTTATTCACGCCGGCCAAGAGCGCCCAGGCATCGGCGGCCGACCGCGCGGAACTGGAGCGGCTCGTCCACCGAGTCGCGAGCTACCACCGGTTCACCGACGCCGACCGCGCAGAAGCGCTGTTCATAGCCCTAGGCGATTCCGAGAACGCGCTGACGTGCTTCGGCGCCTTGGCTAGGGACATTCCGGGAAAGGGGCACCAATAATTTCCAAGAGTTAATGTTAGCGCTTACTCTTCTATGATCCTTGTGTTCTCGATGGCTTTCTCCGCCGAGCGGAAATTTATCGAAATCGCAAGGACGTTCCTCGTATCGCCGGGATCAACCGCTCTTCGCTTCGGGTAAACATACTGCGCCAGCTCGGCGTACATTCGCCCCCGAAGCTCTGGCGGGGTTTCCGAGTCCATCGCTATTCGAGCCATTCCCTCCAGCGGATCGCAGCCCAACAGATCTAACCGTTCGGCAAGCTCCATCGTGCGCCGGTTCGGAGTACCCTTTTGCCGCCCGCCAGTTTTTTGTCCTTTCGCCACGGTCTAGTCTTTTCAACAGTAGACGCCAATTGTAGCTTTCCGAAGCTCACAGACCTTTGGTCTCTACGCAAAGACCGGCACTTTCTATAACTTTGGTTTATTGCAAGTCCCGGTGTAAACGCCCACCATCGCTTGATGTGTTATGGTTTCAATCCGT
>JBJXGQ010000501.1:0-6325 GCA_046160525.1 Burkholderiales bacterium | reverse complement strand
CAGCGATACCTGGATGCCCTTTCGCTGGCCACAAGTCCCCGCCTTGGCACAGGAAGCCCGCAACTGGCTTGGCCAGTTGCCCCCGGAAGTCGCCGAACAAATCGCTTACAAGAACGCCGAGAAATTGTTCTAACCAGCCTATACTTCGCAGCCCAGTCACCAACAAAGGAAGCTTTAATGAAGTATCTTTCCATGAAGCATGTCGTGCCCGCATTCGTCGTGGCCGCTGGCATTTATGCTCAGCCTTCCAGCGCCCAACATTACGCCTTCGATGCCACGCACACGAAGATCATCTTCGCCTATAACCACCTGGGCATGTCCAACCAGTATGGCCGCTTCGACGGCTTCGACGGCGAGGTCGCATTCTCCGCCGACAAGATGGCGGAGGCCAAGGTGAACGTCACCATTGACGCCAACAGCATCGACACCGACGTGGCCAAACTCGACGAGCATTTGAAGTCGCCGGATTTCTTCGATACCGCTAAGTACCCAAAGATCACCTTCAAGAGCACGGGTGCCAAGCAGACCGGTAGCAAGAGCCTGCAAATCAGTGGAGATCTGACCATCAAGGGCAAGACGCTGCCCGTGGTGCTCGACGCCACGCTCAATTACCAAGGCGAGCATCCGCTGGCCAAATTCGTCAAGGCCTACGCGGGTTCCCAGTGGCTTGCGTTTTCCGCCCGCACCCGCGTGCGCCGCTCGGATTTCGATTTAGGCCTCTACGCCCCGATGACCTCGGACACCGTGGACATCATCATCGAAACGGAATTGCGCGAGAAGAAATAGCGGCCCTGCAAGGGAAGAGCTTTTCCATGGGGTACGGGGAGCGCGGAACAATTCGGTAAGACATTTCCGGATCCCATGGAAACCCTCGCTAACGTTCTCGTCACCGGCATCTTGCTCGGTGGCATTTACGCCCTGGTGAGCATCGGGCTCAATCTAATTTTCGGCGTCATTCGCATCGTCAATTTCGCCCAGGGCGAGTTGATCATGCTGGGCATGTACGGCGCGTTCTTGTGTTACTCGCTGCTGGGCCTCGATCCGTACCTCTCCACGCTCATCGTCGTGCCCGCCATGTTCGTGTTCGGCGTGATCGTGCAACGCCTGGTGATTCAACCCTTGCAAGCCGAATCGTCGATGCAGATCTTCGCCACCTTCGGGCTGCTCACCATATTGCAGAACATCGTGCTGGTGTTCACGCGCGGCGAAGGCTATAGCGTTACCTCGAAGGTTGCCTCGATGGGAATTTCCCTCGGCGACATCCGCATCACCGCCACGCGGCTCATCATTTTCATCGCAGTGAGCGCCATCGCCGTATTGCTGCACTGGTTCTTGCGGCACACCCTCACCGGAAAATCCATCCGCGCCGTCACTCAGGACCGGCAGGCCGCGCGCCTGATGGGAATCAACGTCGAGCGCACCTTCATGATTACCTTCGGAATCGGCGCGGCACTGGCCGGGCTCGCCGGTGTGCTCATGGCACCGGTCTACACGCTGTCTCCCGGGATCGGTGGCAATTTCATCCTCGCCGCCTTCGCGGTTGTCGTGCTGGGCGGGCTGGGCAGCGTCGCGGGCGCCTGGGTAGGCGGCATGATCGTGGGCATCGTCGAAGCCTTCGCGGGTTACTACATCGATCCGGAATTGAAGCAGGCCATCTGGTTTCTGATCTTCCTCGCGGTGCTCACCGTCAAACCCACGGGATTGTTCGGACAAGCGGGCGCGGAAGAAGTGGGCTTCCGCGAGCAGACATGAGCGCCATTCCACCGGCCACCCGGGTCTGGGCGCTCTATGGGGGCGGCATGCTGGTCGCACTGGCGCCACTCGCTCTGTTATCGGGCGATCTGTTTTGGGTCAACATTCTCATAAGCACCTATCTGTTCGCCGGGTTGGCCGTTGCCTGGAATCTGATCGGGGGTTTCGGCGGGCAGTTCTCCCTGGGGCACGGCGTGTTCTTCGCCATCGGCGCCTACACGACAGCACGGCTCTATCTCGGCTGGGGAATTTCGCCCTGGATCGGAATGATTCCGGGTGCTGTGATGTGCGCAACGCTCGGGCCTTTGGTGTTCTGGCCGGCCTTCCGTCTGAAAGGTTCCTTCTTCGCCATCGCCACGCTGGCGTTCAATGAAGTGGGGCTCGTGTTCGCGAACTATCTCGAATCGGTGACCGGCGGGCCGCGCGGATTGCAGATTCCGTTTCTTGCCAGTGCCTCGAACATGATCTTCGCGGACCAGAGAATCTGGGCGTTGATGATGTTCGGGTTCATGGCCCTGTGCATAGCAGCCAGCGTCTTTCTGATGCGAACGCGGCTTGGCTACTACCTGCTCGCGGTGCGGGAGGATGAAGACGCCGCGCGCGCCGCCGGCATCAGCGTCACCCGCGTCAAACTGGCAGGCACCGCATTGAGCGCTGCGCTGGCTTCCATGGGCGGGAGCCTGTTTTGCATGTATGTGCGCACCATCGATCCGCCGACACTTTTTTCCCTGGCGGACATCGGTGTGAAATTCGCGCTGCTCACTCTCATTGGCGGCATCGGTACGCTTAGCGGGCCGGTGCTGGGTGCGTTTCTCATCATCCCCGCGGAAAGTTACCTGCGCGCATCCTTGGGCGGGGGATTGCCCGGCATGCATTTGGTGGTGCTGGGCTTCGCCATGCTGGTGTTCGCTTTGTTCATGCGTCATGGCGTTGCGGGCCTTCTCGCCAAGCTCTGGGCGAAATGGCGGTCCCCGTGAGCGCGCCGTTCTTCAACATCCGGAATGTCACGAAGCGCTTCGCTGGCTTGGTGGCGGTCAGCGATGTCTCTTTCGATATCCATCAAGGCGAGATCGTGAGCATCATCGGCCCCAATGGGGCGGGCAAGACCACGCTCTTCAACCTTCTTACGGGACAACTGGTACCCACCAGCGGCGAAGTGCGCCTGGATGACAGGGTGATCAACACGCTGCCGCCGGAGCAGCGCGCCAAGCTTGGCTTGGGCCGCACCTTTCAGATTGCCAAGCCACTGGTTGCGCTCAGCGTCCTGGAGAACACCATGATGGGCGCCTTCCTGCGCCATTCCGGACTGCGCGCCGCCGAGAAGAAGGCATTGTCGGTATTGGAGGAGGTTGGCCTGGCTGCTCGTGCGGGCGTGCGCGCGGGCGATCTCACCCTCTCGGAGCGACGGCGCCTTGAGGTCGCGCGCGCCCTGGCGCTCGAACCGCGCATCCTGCTGCTCGACGAAGTGATGGCCGGCTTGAATCCGAGCGAAGTCGAAGAATCCATCGCGCTCTTCCGGCGGCTGCATGCGTCTGGCCTCACCATCTTGCTCATCGAGCACAATCTGAAAGTAGTGCGGGCTTTTTCCGAGCGCGTCATCGTGCTCGATCACGGCGCCAAGATCGCCGAGGGCGATGCGCAGACCATTCTGAGCACACCCGCCGTGGTGACGGCCTATGTCGGGCACAGGAAACGCGCATGACGCCACGCTTGCTTGAAATCTCGAATCTGCATGCCGGTTACGGCCTCGCCCCCGTGCTCCACGACATTTCCCTGCACGTGGATAGTGGCGAAGTCGTGGCGGTGATCGGTGCGAACGGCGCGGGCAAGACCACCTTGCTGCGGACCATTGCCGGTATTCTTGCGCCAGCGCAAGGCAGCGTCACTTTTGGCGGGCATTCGACCGGCGGGATGCCCGCCCACGCCTTGGTCGAACGCGGCTTGGCGCTGGTGCCCGAAGGCGGGCGCTTGTTTGCTTTCATGAGCGTGCTGGAAAATCTGCAACTCGGCGCCTTCAATCCCGCATCGCGCGCGGCCACGCAGGAAACCCTCGCCGAAGTGATGGCGCTCTTCCCAGTCCTGCGGGAGCGCCAGAACCAGCTCGCCGGTTCGCTATCCGGCGGCGAGCGGCAAATGTGCGCCATCGCCCGCGCACTCATGAGCCGGCCGCGGCTCCTGATGCTCGACGAACCCTCCGCGGGCCTATCCCCAGTCATGGTGGAACACGTGTTCGATATGCTGCGCTCGGTGGCCGCCTCGCGCGGCCTCACCGTGCTGCTGGTGGAGCAACATGTGGAAGACGCGCTGGGCATCGCGCAGCGCGCCTACGTCATCGAACGCGGCCGCATCGCGAAGACTGGTACCGGTGCGTCGCTCCTCGGCGATCCGGACGTGCAGCGGGCTTATATGGGGTTATGATTGGGGGATTACGCGTGAGGCGTGAGGCGGGAGGAGTGAGGCGGGAGGAGTGAGGCGGGAGGAGTGAGGCGTGATGCGGGAGGGGTGAAATACCTGGTGCCTCGCGAGATTGATCAATGATGAGCAAACAACCAACCACATACGTAATCGGTTCTGGCGCTGGCTTCGCGGGGGATCGCATCGAACCCGCGGTGAATATGGCGCGTTCGGGCACCGTCGATGCCATCGCGCTTGAGTGCCTCGCCGAGCGCACGCTGATCGCCGCGCTTCGCAACCGGCAAACTAATGCGCAGTCTGGCTATGACCCCCGGCTGCGCCGGCGCCTGGCGCCTCTGCTCGCGGCGACGGGCAAGCGCTGCCGCGTTCTCTCGAACCTGGGCGCCGCGAACCCGGCAGCGGCGGCGCGCGCAGTCCGCAAACTTGCGGCGGAAGTAGGTGCGCGCGATCTGCGCGTCGCGGGCGTGGTGGGCGATGACCTCGCCAGCCGGGTCGACGAAATCGAGTGGATGGAACCTACGGCGGGTGGCGAATGGATAGGCGCACACGCCTATCTCGGCATCGATCCCATGGTGGAGGCCCTGGCGGCCGGCGCGGATGTCGTCATTACGGGCCGGGTCGCCGATTCGTCGCTCTTCGCCGCCGCGCCCGTACACGCCATGGCGCTGGACCATAGGGCACTTGCGGGCGCATTGACCCTTGGCCATCTGCTCGAGTGTTCCGGCCAGCTCTCAGGCGGAAATCTGAGCGAACCTGGTATTCCCGATTTGACGCCCGAGGAGTACGCGCGTATTGGCTACCCGGTGGGCGAACTGCAACGCGATGGCTCGGCGGTCATCGGTCTGCTCGATGGCGAACCGGGCCGCATCAACCCCACTGGCTGCACGCTGCAACTGCTCTACGAAGTGCACGATCCGTGCGCCTACATCACGCCGGATGCAGCGCTGGATTTCTCCGGCATCGAGTTCGAGCAGATAGCCCCCAATCGCGTGCGCATGACGGGTGCCCGCGCACTTGCGCGCCCGGAGCGCCTCAAGGTCATTGGCTTTCTCGCCCGCCGGGGACTGGTGGCGGATATCGAGCTTGCCTTCGCCGGTACCGGCGCCCTCGCGCGTGCCCGCAATGCCGCGGAAATCTTGCGGCTGCGACTCACACGCGAGATGAACGAAAGCGACCTGCGCATCGATCTTGTGGGCGTGGATTCGGTGCTCGGTGCCGCATCGCTGCCGCTGCTGGCGGAACCGCCAGAACTGCGGGTGCACGTTTCCGCGCGCTGCGACGATGGCGAGATCGCCCAAATGGTGGAAGATGAAATCTACACGCTCACCATCTCCGGGCCAGCCGCCTGCGGCAGCGTGCGCAGCGAACGGCGCCCGCGCATCGAATCCATCACCGGATTCATCGCGCGCGAGCGCGTACCCACGCATATCGAATGGGGTCACGAATGACGCGCTCCAGTGTAACGCGCGTCGGTGACATCGCCGCGGGCCGCTCCGGCGACAAGGGCGACGTGCTGGATCTGACCATCGTGGCCTATAACGAAAAGGACTACAGCCGCCTCGCGCAGTTCCTCACCGCCGAGCGCGTGGCGGCAGTGCTGGCACGCGTGGCACCCAGCCCGGTCGAGCGCTACGAATTGCCAAAGCTGCGGGCGCTGAAATTCGTGGCCCCGCGCGCCCTTCCTGGCGGCGTGCAAGCTTCACTGCATGCGGGCCTGCACTGGCAAAAGGCCGCGGCGGCGCTGTTGCTGGAACTGCCGTTTCCAACGAAGGAGTAAGGATGAGCATCGCGAAGACTGCCGAACACAGGGGCCGCCCAACGCGGAGAAAATGCGGAACTTGTCCGCCTATCCCGCACGCCGGAGCGCGACCGTCTCCCCACGTTCCGCACATGGGCGTTTGGCAAGCCATTGATTGGGTAGTAGCCTGCGTTCTAAAAGAGAGGTTTTCCGAAGTGCCACACGGTGCTAGGGATTGCGTGATAGACGGAAAGTGTCCGTGTTATAACACGGACACTTTCCAGTGATTACATGTTAGGCGGCCTCGTGAAGTGCCCAGATGAAGTACCGGAAAACGAGAAGTGACAATGAGGACTATGGGCATGTGGCAAGAGATATGGAATACAGTGCTGTCGGAATTCTCCGATGTCCCCGATGCGA
>JBJXGQ010000500.1:0-3076 GCA_046160525.1 Burkholderiales bacterium | reverse complement strand
CTCCTCGAGGCGCGGATCTCTACCCTCCTGGGATAGACGCAACCAATTTAGCGCCATTTGAGCAATTCCCGTGAGGCATGCATAAGATGCCCTGGAGTTCCAATTCGTGTCTAGCTCACCAGAAAGCCAGCCGTCCGAACGCTGCGCTTGCGCTACCTTGCTCGCCGCGATCTGGGCGGCATTGAGATAACGCTCTTCGCCCAACAGCACCCCGCTTTCCAGAAAACCCCTGATTGCGTAAGCGATGGTATGCGTGAAAGGATACCTGTCAGGTGTAAAGGCATTATTTTGAAACCATCCTGTTTCCGCTTGCTGGCACAGCGCCCACTCTAGATGGCGAACGGCGGCCCGGACCAATTCTTGTTCGTTGGATAACATTCCCGCCGCCAGTAGCGCCCAAGTTCCTCGTGTGTTGTAGGTATGCGGTACGCCAAGGTGTTCGAATTTGCGCCAGCTTCCGTCCGGTTCTTGATGACGCATCAGCCAATGTCCGCCTTTCACCGCGGCTTCCAGACAGTCATTACGTTTGAAGTGTATGAACCCCGCAATCATGCCGTGCATGATTTGGCCTTGATTGAAGACAACCGGATGGCTACCCGGCTCTCCAAAATGTCCCGGGAATGCGCCGTCGCTTTGCTGAAGCGACAACTCCCAATCAAGCATTCTAAGAGCGCGAGTTTCCAAGTCTGGCCGCCCCAGTAACTTAGATGCCGCCAGAAAGGTCTCGATGATGTAACCGGTTGTCTCCGGGTAACTTGGCAGCCATCCATCCTGAAAACTCCAGCCCGCCGATACGCCCCCCGCGTCCAGAGCGCCATCGCGGACATCCTGGGCCCGGCACAACCATCCAATGGCCGCTTGCAGGTGGTCTTGGTGAGACCGTGCGGTTTGGTGCTTCTTGTTCAGGGCATCGCGCACCACCAAACGCCAATGCTTCGGCTTCCAGAGCCGGTAGGCCAAGGGCGAGAGTAGGACTTTTTGCAGGCTCATCTTGGAAAGACCCGGCACGACGTCATGAGTGGACCGCCGCCGTCCGAAGCGCACTCGCTAAGTCATTCGAAAGCCCAACGTGGCTCACCACATAGCGGTACTTCCCCGATGCTTCCACGGGGATGGAGTCCACGAGGCGGATGGAAACCCTCGCGCTGCTTCCGAGACGAGACTGCAAGCCGGTTGTGATGTGGTGCCCGTAGTCGTCCTTCCATTGGTTATTTGTAACGATCCGCACTTCGATGTCCTCTACCCGGTGTTGGATGATTTTGAATTCCGCGACGCCGGAGACCGATCGAAGCACGTAGATCAACGCCAGTGCATGCATGATGGTGCCATCCGCCCGCACGACGAAGTCGGTCGTTCTTCCGGTCACCTCCTCTATTACATGGAGGCCGCGTCCCTCCTTGCACCTTTCGCCTGACATGCGAATCATGTCGCCGGTTCGGTAACGAATGAAGGGCTGGGCGTCCGAGCACAGTCCCGTCACCACTGCCTCGCCCATCTCCCCCGCTGGCACGGGCTCACCATTGGGGCGCAAGACTTCGAGCACGATACTCTCGCTCATCAACAACATCTGTCCAGCCGGCGTTTCATGGGCGGTGAAGCCGATATCCCGGCTACCAAACTCATTGGCCACGGTTGACTTGAACACCCGCCCGATAAGCTCCCTTTGATGAGGGTATAGAGGTTCTCCGGTCGTGCACACCACCTTCAACGCACTCAGACGCGGGTGCCTTCCCCGCGCATCTGCATGGGCGGCTAGCAAAGCGATACTGCTGGCGTAGCCGTATATGCAGGAGGGCTTGTAGTCTTCGATGGCGTCTAAGTACTCGTCCATGTTGCGTGGAGACATCTCAAAGGCATTCAACACCAATTGGTTCAGTAGCCGGTCTCGAACAGTCTTTATGCGGTCGGTTTTTCCAAGCTCCACGGGGGCGCCCCAGAGGTAGACCTCCCGGTCACCTAGGCCCGCACCCCACCAACGACGGGCGCGAATACGGCCCGCCGCGTCGGAAGCTTGCCGCCGGCGGCCAAAATGAAACTGCAACGGCGCTCCGCTCGATCCGCCGGTGTTGTAAGCATGCGCACCTCCCGGCACCCCTCTCCAGACCATGCGCTCCGCATTCGCCCGCGCATCTTCTTTCGTCATCGTGGGGATTTTTTGAAGGGCACTCAACGACAAGGACTCGAATCGTTCCGGCACCACGCCCGCCTGCTCAAACCTTCTCGCGTGCCACGGGCAATGCGTATAGGCGAGCCGGAGGAGTTTTTCAAGTTTTCTCTCCTGCAAGGCCTCTATTTCCTTGCGAGACAGCCACTGGGTGCGCTCCAAATCGGCGAGGTATTCCATGGTCGGCCGCCCGAGAAAACGTTCCTGCAGGGGGTAAACGAGGGCTCTCGACAGTATGGGCGGAACGGAAATCACGAATGCCATGGGGTTTCGCGTTACAAAGCGTCCGCCACTTGGGCTGGCACTCCCGCTAGCACCTCGCGGTAAACGGATTCCAGGCGGTCCCGGACACGGCGCCAAGTAAATGCCTCCACGCCGAGTAATCCTGTCCTCGTAATCCGTTCTCGCAGTTCTGCATCACCGAGCAGGCGGAGAACCGCCCTAGCCATCTCATCCGGGTTGCTTGGAGGCACGAGCAGCGCACTCACTTCGTGCTGCACCATGTGCGGTACCCCGCCCACTGATGTGCTGACCACCGCGACCCCGCTCGCGAGGGCTTCCAAAAGTGAGTTGGGCATGTTGTCCACTAGACTTGGGTTAAGCAATACGTCCGTGTCCCGCAGCAATTCCGCGATCTGTTGCCGGTCCAGGCGCCCAGCGAACGACACCGCGCCGCCAAGCGACAATTGCCGGGCTTGCGCCTCAAGCAGCTTTAGTTCCGGCCCTTCCCCACAGATCGTCAGTCTCGCCCCAGCATAACTTCGACGGACAAGCGCCAAGACTTGTATTGCCGTGCCATTATCGTAGATCGCTTCCAGATTTCGGGTGACGACCAGATGCGGTTCACGCGGACGCTGTCGTGAACCAGGGTGGAAGAGATCGAGGTCGACGATATTGGGCACCACCTCGGCT
>JBJXGQ010000499.1:0-15752 GCA_046160525.1 Burkholderiales bacterium | reverse complement strand
CCGGCAGAATTCATCGCGTATGTGCTCACCAGCATGGTGTTGCTTATCGCGCCGGTGTTAATGCTAGAAGCCGTCTGAACGGCACCGGCCGCAGTGGGCTGGCCGGCACTGGTAACGATTGGATTCGTCGTATCCACGCCGGAGAAGCTTGCAATGCCGCCCGCGGCTCCGTTCAACGCCGGCGTCCCGTTGATGAACCAGGTGTAACTCGCGGGCTCTGACGCTGATGCCACCCGGCGATAGATGTAGAGACGGTTGCCATACCCTCCCGTGCCGGCACCGGTGGTTTGGTCAATGGAATTCACTATAGTCCAGCCTGCTGGTGCAACCACTGTCACGGTGCAAGCACCACCACTGGAGTTGCTGCAAGGCCGTAAAGTTACGCCCGCCACCATTACATCATTGGCGAGAGTCCCGGCCGGCACAGGAATGGTGAGTGAGTTCCGTGCCCGCAACGCGATCAAATGCGCGATGTTATCGGCTGCGCCTGCCGCGATGGTCGCGGTTTTCGCGCCGGTCGCCGCGGCCGCAGCCTGGTTCTGGTCTGATTCCGAGGTGGTTACACCAGCGACCCCCGCTCCGGAATTTACGTCGTACCGCTCCGTCATGCCCGTCGGCGCCGAATGCGAACTCGCGCGAGAGGAGCCTAGCAATGCCACAAGCATGGTGTTGATGGAGTTGGTGGTGATGTTGGGGAGGGCGATCGTGGCATTATTGTTGGTGGTTTGCGCGCCCGAAGCGTCGATGGGCGAAGCAGGTTCCACGCTGCGATAGGCGGTGATACCGCCCGAAACGACTCTCGCGCCGGTCCACGACCAAATGTAGGTGGCCGGCTCCGCGGCGCCCGCAAGGCGCCAATACGCTGCCTGGGTGATTTGCCCGCCCGCCGTCGCTGTCGAGCGCAGGTCCAGAAGATTCCACGATCCCGGCGGCGTCACCGTTGCCACCACGCCCTTCAGCGTGATCTGTGCAACGAGCACGTCATTCGTAGTCACCCCCGCAGGCTTGGTTATGGTGAGCGATGTGGAATTGCCGGTGCTCGTTGATCCAGCTAGCCGGGAAATGGTGCCTGGCCCCGCCGTACTGGCTTGCGAAGCAGCACGAAATGCGATGGCCGCCTGCGCGCTCGCCATGACCGTCACGAACGTTCCAATCGCACACAAGTGCGCCACGACATTGCTTGCCGCTGCGCGGGGCAGTCGATCGACCATGGCGTTGCAACCTAACATGTGAAGGGAGCAGCCGGAGTGGCGCACCGGCTCACGGTGCTTTCGACTTGCCGTTCGATGTAGTTCTGGGTTCCGGCGGTTCCTTGAGAGGCGGTCGCGACAATGCGATAGACGGTGATGTTATCCGTGTCTTCCGTCGTGGAGGCCGAGGTGCAGCTGACAAGTGTGGTGAACGGCGAAAGATCCCCCCCCAAGGTGACATTGGCACTTCCCGCCCAGCACGAAGGCAGCGTGGCGCTGGGCGCTGTATCGGGATCGAGTATGCGATACAACCCCCACTCGATACCCGCCCGCGCCGCTTGGTAGGCGCGCACTCCCTCGAAATCCAACGTGGAACTTGTGTGTTGCATGATGGAAAACTTGGCCATGGCGGCACCCAGCAGGGCAAGCACGACGATCAGAAAAATCGCGGACATCATGCTGAACCCGCGTTGCGTTCGCTCAAGGAATATTCGTGACATGAGTTTGATGCGCGATGCGCACGGATTCGTTGTCCTGGGTGATGGCCATCGAAATGGTTACGATGCCCGCCCGTTCCGCCAGTGTTAAGGGTGCGTAGGAGAAGGAACAAGCGGAGACATCTTGGGCAATGAGCGCGTTCTGTCCGCCAGCCGGGGGCGCGGGCTGCGCGGCGGCGATGGCATAGCCGGTATAGCGCCGGATGACACCCGTGCTGGGTGAGCACTCATAGCTGACGGGCGTATCCACCACTTGGAAGCGGTGTCCTGGAGATTCGAACAGGCCTGGAAATGGAGAAGCCAGGGTCACGGTGCTACCCGCCACTCCAGTACATGCAGCGCGGTTGTCGCCTGCGTAGGCGTTGGCGCCGCTCACGGCAGGGCCGAGATTGAAGACCACCACGGATTGTCCGGCGCCACAAGCAGGCGGGGTACCAATCACATCGAAGCTGGTGTCGGTTGTGTCGAAATCCAGCGGATTTCCTGTTCCGGCGCTCGTGCGCTTGGCGCGGTAGCGCCCGCCTCCGCTGCTGAGGAGAAACTCCAGGTAGTACGTGCTACCGATGCTTTGCACGCGCACACTATTGGGAAGCGCCAAACGAAGATCGCGCACCACGCGGCGCAAGACTGTGTCCGCCACGTCGGTCAATTCGGAACGCCGGGCGCTGTCCATGTAGGCTTGCACGGGAGTCTTGAGAAACATTGCGGCGGTGACGCCCACGATGCCGGTGATTACCATGGCGATGATGGCCTCGATGAGCGTGAACCCCAATGCACGCCGGCGTATCACGGATTTCTCGGCGCGTGGCGCGTCCGGTAAGCTTGCAAACGCACGCTCTCACCTGTTGGGCCGGTGACGGATACCGTGACCAGTAGCGCATTGGTAGCCGCCACCGTGTAGCCCGCGCCGGCCAAGGCGGCGGGCGCCACCGAGACGACAGCGCGATAGCCATCGAGGCCCGCCATCGCGGTTCCGCCGATATCGCGAATGCCGGAAGGCACGGCGGTGGACGTATCGAAGCCGTTGTAGTCGGCCACGTTGTCGAAGGGCGTTGCGGGGGAATAGCGGGTTTCGCCTGCCTGTGGCGCGCTGGTGGTCTCATTATTCGCCGCCGAGGCACACCCTGCGCCGTTCGCCGCCGAGAGCACGTTGGCATCGTCGGGATCGCAGTAAGTCATGGGCATTAACTGCACTTCTTCCAACATCGCCTCGGCGATGGCCATGGCCTGTTTTCTCACCATGGGATCGCTGCTGCGCGACACCACGGTGTTCATCACGCCCAGCACCCCGGCGATGGCCACCCCCACCAGCACGATGAAGATGATGACCTCGACCATGCTCAGGCCGCGTTGTGTGTCACTCATGTACTAAACCCGTTTGAGCTTGTACGGTGAATTGCCGAGATACGCTACTGCCCATGGTGACGGTGAGGTTGCTGGCGATACTAGGCACGCCCAGTCCGTTGAAGAAGAAGCTCGTGGCGGGCGAGAGCGTGGTGCCCGAAGGCGCGGTGGCGGTCAATCCCGCGCCGGGTTTGCTGGGGCTGGGGACGTTAGTGGCGCAAGTGGCATCGGTAAAGCACGCTTGAATGGAACTGGCGGAGATCACCACATAGACCGGGCGCCGCTGCGCGATGGCAGTTTTTTGCGCGTAACGCACCACGGCCTGCGCCTCATCGTTGAAAGCATAGGCTTCGAATTCGCTTTTGCCCAGCATGCGCGGCACCGCCACCACGGCCAACACACCGATGATGATAATGACCACGATCATTTCGATCATGGTGAATCCCGCTTGGGGCTCGCACTGGTGCATGGAGCAAAGCAAAGAGCCCGGTTACCCGGGCTCCTCGCGATTCACGGTGGGTAAGGTCCGGCTTAGCCGGTGCAGATCACTTGCGCCACCGCGCTCTTGGCGCTGGAGCCCTTGGTGCCCGTTATCGTCACACTTTCCGTCGCGCCAGGGGCAGGCCCCGTGCAATCGCAGGCACCGATTGTGTAGGAAACGTTTCCGCCGCTGGGCCAGCCACCTTGCAAAAGACTACCTAGCACGCTAGTCGGAGTGTTACATACGCCGGCCATGGCAGTCGCCTTCGAGCTGTTGGCTTGCCAAGCACCGTAGTTGATCGCCGAACCAGCCGATACCCCCGCCGCCACGCCTTGCACCGACGCTTCCAATGCCTCGTCGCTCAAGTCGATGAACTTGGGCAAAGCCACAGCCGACAGGATCCCAAGGATGATGATGACGACGATCAATTCAATCAAAGTAAAACCTGTTTGCTTCATGGGCTTCTCCAAGTCGTAATAGGTTACTGCTGCAAAGTTCGCATCAAGCACAATTGGTCCGGTCCGTCGCGTTACTCGGATCGAGCGGAGTGCCGTAGACGGGCGCACCATTCACGCCAGCTTCCCGGTAGATGACCGCGCAATTGGGATGATTCAGATCCGCCTGCACGGAAATCTGCTGCAATCCTGAAACCGTGCTGGGCGCTGTAACGGGGAAGTCCGCGCTAGTGATGCCGGCCGCAATCACAATGGAAGAAACGGTGGGGTATCCATTGGCCATGGTGACCGTGGCGCCTTCCATGACCACGGAGGTATTGGGCGGTAATCCCTGGGTAAGCTGAACCGATCGCGCCAGCGCGGCGCCGGCTTTCATGGCACCCAGGGCGCCGTTGATCTTGGCGATGCGGGCTTCCACTTGTAACCCCACGAAACGCGGCAAGGCCACCGCCGCCAATATGGCCAGGATGGTGATGACCACGATCAACTCGATCATGGTGAAGCCCGCTTCCTCTTTAAGTGTCACCGCCCCTCCAGAGGCTCTTGCAATGGAGGCAACTACGGTCGCGGCAACAGAAACTTTAGGGGCAAGGCGCACGCTAGCGCTTGAAAGCGGCGCTGCTCAAATCCCAGATGGGCAGGAATACACCCAAGGCGACGATCAGCAAGAGCACGCCGAGGATGACGATGAGCACGGGCTCGATCTGCGCACTCAAGTTCTTCAAGTCGTACTCGACTTCGCGGGTATAGGTGTCGGCCACCTCGTCCATCATGTCGTCCAGGCTGCCGGATTCCTCGCCCACCATGATCATTTGCAAGGCCACGGGAGTGAATACCTCGCTTCTAGCCGCCGCTCGCAGCAAGTTTTCGCCGCGCTCCACACTTTCGCGCATCTTCTCGATACGATCGGCCACGAAGGCGTTATCCACCACCTGGCCCACCAGCGTCAGGGCTTGCACGGCGCTCACTCCGCTGCGCAGGGAAAGGGCAAAACTACGCGAAAAGCGCGCGATGGTGGCTCGCATGATGATCTTTCCGGCGATGGGAATGCCTAGCTTGCGCCGGTCCCAGCCATAGCGGCCCGCGGCGGTACCCACCCAGTTCGCGAACCCCATGAAGGCACCGGCAAGTACCAGGGCGATTACCCACCAATAATCGACGGTAAATTGCGAGAAGGCGATCAACCCCCGGGTCACGGGAGGCAGTTTCGCCCCGAACCCCTGGTAGACCTTGGCGAAAACCGGGATGACGAACAAATTGAGCACGGCCAGCGCGATGAACATCACGCCCACGACAAACGTGGGATAGCGCAAGGCGGACTTCACCTGGTTGCGCATGTGCTCCTGAAATTCCAGGTGGTGGTAAAGGCGCAGAAAGATCTCTTCCAACTGGCCCGTGGTTTCGCCCACCTTCACCATGGCCACATAAAAAGGCGAGAACACGCCCTTCTGGTTCTGCAAAGCGGCTGACAACTCCCTGCCCCCTTGCAAATTGTCCTGTACGCCCTTCAAGGCTGTGCGCAAGGCAGGGTTGGGGGCGGATTCCTGCAACGCGGCAAGGGAACGCAGAATGGGCACACCGGCCTTGAGCAACGAGTACATCTGCCGGCTGAACATGAGCAAGTCGGTGATGCTGGTTTTCTTGCCGAACTTGGGGACCCAGGAGTTCGATGCGAGAGCGGCGGCACCCGGCGTAAGGGCGATGTGGACGGGGGTCACCCCGCCTGAACTTAACTGCATGGCAACGGCGGCGCTATCGGCTGCGTCCACCACACCTTCCACCGGCTCCCCGGCGGCATTGCGCCCGCTGTAGGCGAAGGCTGGCATCAGTCGTCCATCTGAGCCGATACGCTCATGGCTTCTTCCACGGTGGTACGTCCAAGCAATGCGAGCTGCGCGGCGTGGCGGCGCAGGGTCTGGCCGTGCATCTGCTCCTGCGCCACCGACATGAAGGTCTTGGGGTCTCCCGTGGTGGTGGCGTGGATCAAGGGTTTGGTCATTTCGAGCAATTCGTAGATTCCCGTGCGGCCCTTATAGCCCGTGCGCGAGCATTTCTCGCAGCCGCGCCCGGCGGCGAATTTGAAGCGCTCCACCTGGTCTCCGATTTCCTGGGTAAGCCATTCGCGCTCCTGCGGGGATAAGGCATGCTCCGTCTTGCACTCGGTGCATATCAACCGCAGCAAGCGCTGGGCGAGCACCATCTGCAAGGACATGGCCACCATGTAGGCGGGCGCGCCCATGTTGAGCAAACGTATGGGGGTGCTAGCCGCGTCGTTGGTGTGCAAGGTGGAGAACACCATGTGGCCCGTCATCGCGGCTCTGAGCCCGGTTTCCACCGTGCCCTGGTCGCGCATCTCGCCCACCAGGATGACGTCGGGATCCTGGCGCAACACCGAGCGCAGCACACGGGCAAAGGTGAGATCGATCTTCTCCAGCACTTGCACCTGGTTCAATCCCGCTATGCGGTATTCCACCGGATCTTCCACCGTGATGATCTTGCGCTGGGGGGTGTTCATCTCCTGCAGCACGGCGTACAACGTAGTGGTCTTTCCGCTTCCCGTGGGGCCTGTCACCAAGATCATGCCGCTGCTGCGGGTAAGCGCGTTGCGCACTTTTTCCAGAATCGCGGGCGGCATACCGAGTTGGTCCAGGCGGCTGGTACGCCCGCCCTGGGTCAGCACCCGCATCACCGCGCTCTCGCCGTATTGCGTGGACAAGGTGGAAATACGCACATCCACTTGGGCGCTACCCACTTTCATGTGGAAGCGGCCGTCTTGCGGCAGGCGCTTTTCCGATATGTCCAGGCCGGCCACGAGCTTCAGTCGCAAGACCAGTGCGCCAGCAATCTTGGAGTCGGCCTGGTTTTGTACGTGCAGCACGCCGTCGATGCGAAAACGGATGAGTAGATGGGTCTCCTGCGGCTCGATGTGAATGTCCGAAGCATTCATCGATATCGCGGACTCGAATATGGAGCGCAGCAAACGCACCACGGGCGCGTCTTCAACGGAGGTGGAAGCGGTGAGCGCGCCCAGGTCCACCTCGCGCTCGCCCAGTTCTTGTTTCAACTCCTGGGCGATGCCGGAAATCTGGGAGCCGCCCTTGTAGATGCGGTCGAAGGCTTGGAGCAGGGCCGATTCCGTGACTACGCTCAGCGTGGGTTCGACCTTGAGTATGCGCACCAGTTCGTCGAAGACCAGCACGTCCGTGGGGTCGGACATGGCGACGATCGCCGCACCCTCCGTGCGGCTTAACACCAATGCCCGGAAGCGGCGTGCCTGGTTTTCCGTCAGGACGCGGGCGGATTCCAGAGTGACGTCCTGGCGATCAAGATCGACAAAGGTAATCCCCAGCTGGGTAGCCATGGCCATGGCCACCTGGTTCTCCGTGGCCAAGCCCATTTCGATGACCACGCGGCCCAGCTTCTTGCCTGATTTGCGTTGCTGGTCGAGGGCCTCCTTTAGCTGCTGCTCGTTGATCAGCCGCTGCTTTATCAAGGCATCGCCGAGGCGTATTTTCTGCGGGGTGGCCATTTGGTCGCGGGATCTGAGAATATGATCGCTGTAGTTCAAAACTTTAAGGTTCGTTCAAATGTTCGACGTGGTTTTGTACCAACCCGAAATTCCGCCCAATACGGGAAACATCATTCGCCTGTGCGCCAACACGGGGGCACGCCTTCATCTCGTTCACCCTCTGGGATTCAAACTCGACGACGTCCAACTCAAGCGCGCGGGGTTGGACTATCACGAGTACGCCAGCATCCGCACCCACGACTCATGGGAGCAATGCCTGGAGGTTCTGAGTGGCAAGAGAATTTTTCCCGTCTCGACGAGGGGATTACGGCGCCACGACCAAATTCTTTACGAACCGGGGGATGCCTTCGTGTTCGGCCCCGAGACGCGCGGGTTGCCGCAAGCCTTGCTGGAGAGCTTCGCCGGGGAGCGACGCATCCGGCTGCCGATGGTGCCAGGTAACAGGAGTCTCAATTTGTCCAACGCCGTGGCGGTATTGGTCTTTGAGGCTTGGCGCCAGAACGGTTTTGCGAACGCCGGAGCGGATTAGTTCAGAGGGGAGAGTCGCGTTTGGGCTCGCGCCGCATGAGCTCGTCCACGGCCGAGCGCGGGGCCAGCTTACCCTCAAGCACGCCGCACACGGCACTCGTGATGGGTGTTTCCACGCCCAGACGCTCGCCCAAGCGCAGGGCCTCCCGGGCGGTGTAAACGCCCTCCGCGACATGTCCTAGACGCGCAAGGATTCCCTCCAAACTCTCGCCGTTCGCCAAGGCCAGCCCCACTTTGCGGTTACGCGATTGGTCCGAGGTGCAGGTGAGCATCAGATCGCCCGCCCCCGCCAATCCCAAAAAGGTTTCCAACTTGCCACCCATGCCCAGCCCTAGCCGCGTGAGTTCGGCCAGGCCCCGGGTAATCAGGGCGGCACGGGCGCTTTCGCCCAGCCCGAGCCCATCGGATATGCCCGCCGCGATGGCGATGACGTTTTTCACCGCGCCCCCCACTTCCACGCCCGTGAGGTCGCCGCTGGAGTAAATGCGCAGACGCGAACTGTTGAGCGCCAGCCCCATGTCGCGCGCGAATTGCTCGTCGTTGGAAGCGAGTGTCACGGCCGCGGGCAAACCGCGAGCGATATCCTTTGCGAAGCTGGGGCCCGATAGGGCGCCGTGGCTGACACCGCCGGGGAGTTCTTCTTGTGCGACCTGGTGGGGAAGTTTCGCGCTGCCGCGTTCGAATCCCTTGCACAGCCATAGCACGGGGGTCTTGCCGCCAGTGTCTCGAAGCTTCGCGAGCGTCTCGCGCAGGGCGCTGGCCGGTGTGGCGACGACGACGAGATCCTTGTTCGCACAAGCGCTCTCGAACCCGGAGGTAAAGCGGATGGCGTCGTGCAACGCGATGCCGGGCAAATACTTGTCGTTGCGCCGTCCGTGCCGCATTTTCTCCAACAGCTCGGCGTCGCGTCCCCACAACTCCACATCGTGGCCCCCCGAGGCGCAATTGGCCAGAGCGCTACCCCAAGCCCCGCTGCCCAGAATGCCGATATTCATCCGCCCCAAACCTGGCCTACGCGTACAAATCCCGAGGAGCCATCACGGTGTTGCACCTTGAGCCAGCCATTGGCGCTGTCGAGCACCCTGAGCACGACGCCTTGCTCGGCCTCGAAGACGGTGGCCACGTCTTCCGAGGGCCCGCCTTTCACCGCCGCGCGCGCAACCGAAATCATCACCGTTTTCTCCTCGGACAAATCCGCCGCCGGGATCCACGCCAAACCACCGCTGGCATCGCGCACCTTTTGCCAGCCTTCCACCGATACGACGACCTCCACCGGATAGCCCCCGCTCAAGATGTAGAGTTTCTTCGCGTTCGCCGAAGGCGCGTCGTAGAGCACCGCGCCGGGCATGCGTATGGAACGAAAATCCAGCGCTTGCCCAAGGGCGGGGAACAGGATTAAGGCAAGTGCGAGAATTCGCCGTGCGGCGCGGGCTCGCATTCTCTAGTGCTGGGTGGGACTGGCTTGTTGTGCCTGCGCTTGCAGGCGCGCTTGGTGGATCGCCTCGAAATTGACCGGGGCGAGGAAGAAGGTGGGGAAACCCGCGCGGGACACCGCGTCCGATATGGTCTCGCGAACATAGGGAAACAAGATGTTGGGGCAATGAATCGCCAGCACCTGCTCGATGTTTTCCTTCGGGATATTGCGAATCTGGAAAATGCCCGCCTGGTGCGCTTCCACCAGGAACACGGATTTCGCTTCCGTCTTGCCGTCCGGCAATTTCGGAGGGAACGTGGCCGTCGCGGTCACGCTCAGCACCACCTCGTAGTGCGCGTCGTTGATGGGGTTGGCCTTCGTGGAGAGCTGGATATCGATCTTGGGTGATTCTCTTTCCAGGAAAACCTGAGGAGCATTGGGGACCTCGATGGAGAGGTCTCTCACGTAAATTTTCTCGATGTTGAATATGGGGGCTTGCTCTTCGGCCATGATGACTCGCTGTTCGGTAAAGCGCGCATTCTACTCGCCGCTCAAGAGCGGATCGAGCTTGCCGGCGCGGTCCAGGGCCGATAAATCGTCGTAACCGCCCACGTGAAAGTCGCCCACATAGATTTGTGGAACGGTACGCCGGGCGGTGCGCTCCATCATTTCGGCGCGCCGCTTAGGATCCAGATCCACGCGGATTTTCTCGATGTCCTGCACGCCTTTCCTCGCCAGCAACTGCTCCGCCATGGTGCAATAGGGACAGTAGCCCGTGCAGTACATGCTTACCTTGGGGAAAATTTCTCTCACCTCATTGCGTTACATAAGTATTGGGTCATGTACCCTTGCTGACCGGCATGCCGGCTTGCTGCCAAGCAGCCAACCCGCCGGCCAAGGCCGCCACATCGGCAAACCCGGCCTTCTTCAAGGTACCTGTCGCCGTTGCCGAGCGGTTACCCGCCTGGCATAACAGTAAAATCGGCCGGCCCTTGAATTTCTCAAGCTCTTTGAGCTTGGATTCCAGTTCACCGAAGGGAATATTGCGCGAATTGGCCACGTGGGCGCTCTTGAATTCGCTGGGCTCGCGCACATCGACGACCAGCGCATCTTTTCGGTTGATAAGCTGCACAGCCTCGAAGGTGGATACGTGCTTGGCACCCGACATACGCTTGGAAATGGTGGGCCAAATGAACAACGCGCCGCTTACCACGGCCATCATGAACAACCAGATATTTTCCTGAACAAATTGCACTCAACGTCTCCTGGGTTTGGATTCCACATGGGCCAGCAACCCTTGCAGGCCACCGCCTAAATCTTCTGTTCGCCGCCGCAAGACTCTCAGCGCATCCTCCGCGAGCGCGGGATAGGATGCTTCGGAAAGATCCCATTGCGCGATGGCTTCCTGGGTCTGGCCGCTCAAGGCCAGCAACATGGCTTGCCGGTACACCACATCGTCTATGGGGAAATTGCGCATGGCGTGCGCATTCACCTTGCGCTTGGCCTCCAACTGCTCCGGACCGATCTGGATGGAGCGCGCCAATCCTAACTCGACGTAAGGCGCCAGCAAGGACTCCCGGCGAATGTCCAGCAGCATTTCCTTGGCACGCTGGTTCACCAGTGGGGGGGCGTCGATGTAGCGGTAGCGAAACGCGAGAAAATTCTCAAGGTAAACGTAATCCCGGTACAACTGGGCCAGCCCGAACCATCCCAAGGCCAATCCCGCCACGAAGGCCACGCGCCATAGACGGGAGGACGCCGATTCTAGCTTGGCACCATGGGTCAGGCCAAGAACAACGGCGGCGATGCCCAGAAAGTAGGTGTACCACAGCGGGTATTCCAGCATGGAGTGAATGGCAATCACCCCCGTCATGCTGGCTACCCACCATGTTGCGGGCGTGGTGGCAAGCCTGCGCGCCGCCATGAACCAGAGCGCGGCCCCTAACACCACCGCCAGTAATCCGGGCACTCCGAGTTCCGCCCCTAAGTGCAACACGATATTGTGGGCGTTGTGAGTGTAGCCCGAGAGCGGCTGCGCTTGCTGGCCATTGATCAGAAAATGCTGCCAGCCAAACTGCCCCCAGCCGGCGCCTGCCCAGGGAGCCGCTTGAATCATGCGCCAGGCGGCTGCCCAGATGTATGGGCGTTCCTCCAAGGCAACTCCTTGCATACGGTCCAAGCTGGTGAGCCGCGTAAGCCCTTCGATTCCCAACCAATCCCAGGTGAGGTCCGCGGCTAGCATGACCGGGATGAGGCATAGGGTAGCGAAGAAGAGTTTTCGGTTGGTGGCCGAACGGTCACGGTATAACCATATCCCCGCGACGAGTACGAAGCTGGCGGCGTAGAGCCAGATGGAACGCGAACCCGAAAGCGGAAGAATGCAGCACAGCAGCCCTGCGATGACCACGAGCGATACGGTGCGCAGCTTGCCATTCACCCATAACAACAGAACCGAGCACAAGGCCAGGGCGAGGTAATTGGCGAAGTGGTTGGGTTGCCCAAGATTGCCCCATACGGCACCGCCCGAGGCGGTTACCCAAGAGGCAAGTGCCTCCGATCTAAAAACCTGCGCCACTCCTGCCAGAGCGCTCAACACTCCACCAGCCACTACGAAGGCAGCCAGCGCGTTGGCAACGCGGGTCAATCCCAACGCCTCGCGCAAGGCAGCCGCTGCAATGATGAGCGCCCCCGCCCACAAAAGATACAAGCACGCAAGCAACGCCGGTTGGGGTGCTGGCACGTGGCGCGCCAGCACCTGGCTTAGCAACAACACACACACCACGATCGGAAGAGCCGCCAGCCTCGGCAACGGGACCGCCGAAGTAAACCGGAAGGCCACCGCCAGCGAAATCGCAAGCAAGCCCAGCGTGGCCGCGATGGTCTCGGCGTGAAAACTCGGCACAGGCGGGGCTTTGAAGGGCGCGAGGAAGGGCAAACTGAACATGAGTCCCAAGGCCCCGAGCACTAACCACCAACGCCGCGAACGTTGGGGTTGCGCTTCGTCATGAGATCCGTCGTGAAGTCTTGTCATGGCTTTCGGTAGTTGTGTCCCAGTGTCCTTATATCCTTAACCCCTAGAATACGTGGAATGTGACCAAAGGAAATGCCGCGCATGTTCAAAATCGTACTGTTTCGCCATGGCGAGAGTATTTGGAACAAGGAGAACCGCTTCAGCGGTTGGACCGATGTGGATCTGTCCGAGGCCGGACGCGAGGAGGCGCGCGAAGCCGGCAAGCTGCTCAAGGCTGAAGGACTCGCCTTCGATGTGGCCTTCACTTCCGTTCTGCGCCGGGCGATCCGCACTCTGTGGATCGCGCTCGATGAATTGGACCTCATGTGGATACCCGTGCACCAGGCCTGGCAGTTCAACGAACGCCATTACGGCGCGCTGCAGGGGCTGAACAAGGCGCAGACCGCCGCCCAATATGGCGAAGACCAGGTACTCGTCTGGCGCCGCGGTTACGACATCCCTCCGCCGGCGTTGGATCTCTCCGATGCGCGCTACCCAGGACGCGATCCGCGTTACGCTACGCTAAAGCCCCAGGATATACCGCGCACGGAGTCCTTGAAGGAAACCGTGGCGCGCGTGGTGCCCTATTGGACGAAGGAAATCGCCCCCTTGGTTTCCTCGGGCCAGCGGGTCGTCATCGCCGCGCATGGTAATTCCCTGCGCGCGCTCATCAAATACCTGGACCATGTATCGGACCAAGAAATCGTGGGACTGAATATTCCCACCGCCATTCCTCTTGTCTATGAACTAGACGCCCAGCTAAAACCGCTAAGCCATTATTACCTGGGCGATCCCGCCAAGGTGGAAAACGCCATCAAGGCCGTGGCGGCACAGGGCAGGGCCAAGGCGTGAAGCGCGCAAGATGATGCATTGCATGCGCTTGCTGCTGGCGTTGCTGCTTGCAGGCACGGTTTGTCCGGGCTTCGCCGCGGACACGCCGTCCGAGGAGCTCAAGGCCGTGCGGGGGCGCATTGAGCAGTTGGAAAAGGAGATCGCGCAAAAAGAACAAGCCCGCCAAAAGGCCGCCAAGGCGGTGAAGAGTTCCGATCAAGAGATCGTGGGTGCGCGGCGCAAGCTGAAGGAATTGCAGGGCAAACTCAAGACGCTTCAATCGCAGATGGAGGAACTGGAACGGCAGCGCGCATCGCTAAACGATACGCTTGCCCAACAGCGCGCCCTCCTCGCCGCCCTTGTGCACCAGCAATACTTGAGAGGAGCGCCCGAATCCTTGCAACTTGTATTCACCGGCAAGGACGCGAGCGATGTGTCTCGCAATCTGCATTACCTGTCCTACGTTTCCAAGTCGCGCGGCAAGGTCATCGGCGACCTGCGGGAAAGCCTCGCTCAGTTGGACGACCTCGCCGTCCAAACGCAAACGAAGAGCAAGGAACTCGAAGCACTGCACAGCGAGACGGAGAAAGAAAGAAAACGCTTGGAGAAGGAGCGGCATGCACGCGAAGGCTTGCTCAACCAAGTGGCCACCGACCTCCAGAAGCGCAAAGATGCCGTCGAGACCCTGAAAAAAGACGAGCAGCGCTTGGCGTCCTTGGTGGCGCATCTTGCGCGAGAACTTGCCCGCAAGTCCAAGCACAAGAAGAAACTCAATCTCAAAACCCCCGAGCCCACGGGAGATGTGGCCTTCGGCAGCCTCAAGGGCAAATTAAGATTGCCGGTAATAGGGGAACTGACCAACCGGTTCGGCAGTCCACGCTCAGACACCGGATTGTCTTGGAAAGGTTTGGTCATCGCGACGCAGAGCGCGGAGCCTGTGAAAGCCATCGCCGCCGGCGAAGTCGCCTACGCCGGTGCGCTGCGCGGATTTGGCAAGCTCCTCATTCTGGATCACGGCGAGGGTTTCATGAGCCTCTACGGATATAACCAGTCCCTCAACCGCAAGGTGGGCGATAAAGTTAACGGTGGCGACACTATTGCCATCGCTGGAAGCCGCGACGCAAGCGGAGATTCAGGTTTATACTTTGAATTAAGAGTACAGGGGAAACCGGTTGACCCGATGAAATGGATGGCTCGGTGAATGCGATGGAGGCCTCGTCCAGCGCACGCAGCGGCAACCCATCCGTACGTACACAAAGTCCACCCCTGTCGGAGACCGCAATGCGCACTAAACTGAAATCGGCTGCCTTGATCACTGTGGGCGCACTGGCCGGGATACTGATCACCTTGAATCTCTCCGCCGTGGCGGAGAAAAGTCCAGGCCCCTTACCCATCGAAGATTTGCGGGCCTTCACCGAAGTCTTCGGCCGCATCAAGAGCGACTACGTCGAGGCCGTGGATGACAAGAAGCTCATCAGCGAGGCCATCAATGGCATGCTGACGGGGCTCGACCCCCACTCCTCCTATCTCGACGCCGAAGCCTTCAAGGAGCTCCAGGTGGGGACTCAGGGCGAATTCGGTGGCCTGGGCATCGAAGTAGGCATGGAGGAAGGCTTCGTCAAGGTCGTGTCCCCCATCGAAGATACGCCGGCGCACCGGGCAGGGCTCAAGCCGGGTGACCTCATCATCAAACTCGACGATGCCAATGTGAAGGGCATGAGCCTCAACGATGCCGTCAAGCGCATGCGCGGCAAACCCAATACGGACATCACGCTGACGGTCATTCGCAAGGGCGAGCCCAAGCCCAAGATCTTTACCCTGACGCGTGCGGTCATCCAAATCCAGAGCGTCAAGAGCAAGGCTATCGAATCCGGCTTCGGCTATGTGCGCATCACGCAATTCCAGGAGCACACCGCCGAGAAGCTCATCGCGGCGCTGGAGAAAATCTACAAGGACAACCCGGCCGGCGTAAAAGGCTTAGTCCTGGATCTGCGCAATGACCCAGGTGGTTTGCTTAATTCGGCGGTAGCGGTTTCGGCAGCCTTCCTGCCAGCCAATGCCTTGGTCGTCTACACCGATGGCCGCACGGAGGATTCCAAGATGCGGCTCTACGCCAGTCCCGAGTACTACCTGCGCGGCAGCCGGGATGACTTCATGAAGAAATTGCCCGCCGGCGTAAAGACCGTTCCCATGGTGGTGCTGGTCAATAGCGGGTCGGCCTCGGCTTCCGAGATCGTCGCGGGCGCATTGCAAGACCACAAGCGCGCGGTCATCATGGGCACACAGAGTTTCGGCAAAGGTTCCGTGCAAACCATTCTGCCCTTGGGAAATAGCACGGCCATCAAGCTCACCACGGCGCGCTACTACACCCCCAATGGCCGCTCCATCCAGGCCAAGGGCATCACACCGGATATCCTGGTGGAAGAAGCCACCATCACCGAATCCGAAGCGGCTCTAAGGATGCGGGAAGCGG
>JBJXGQ010000498.1:0-3981 GCA_046160525.1 Burkholderiales bacterium | reverse complement strand
AGCAAAAACGTCACCAAGGAGATGACGTTGAAGGCCAGCGCATGGCGCATGAAGGGGATGTCATTACGGATCCTGAAAAACTCCATGCTGTGTTTCCTCAGTAAGTATGCTTGGCGGTATTCAAGCGACGGCCTTGCGGTGCCAATCTACGTTCCCGATGGGCACCCGGTCGAGCTTCTTGCGGGTACCGAAGACCGCGTTCACCATGGAACGCGATACGAGCACCGCGCTGAACATCGATGTCAAAATCCCCAGGCAATGCACGACGGCGAAACCGCGAATGGGCCCGGAGCCTAGGAGAAAGAGCGCGATCCCCGCGAACAAGCTCGTGAGGTTCGAATCCAAGATAGTGGCCCACGCACGTTCGTATCCGGTCGCAATGGCCGCCTGCGGGGTAGTGCCATTGCGCAGTTCCTCGCGTATGCGTTCGTTAATGAGTACGTTGGCGTCGATGGCCATGCCCAAGGTCAAGGCGATCGCGGCGATTCCAGGCAAGGTCAATGTTGCTTGCAGCATGGAAAGAAGCGCCACCAGCATCAACAAATTGACGGCGAGCGCGATCACGGACACCACGCCAAACACGCTGTAATAGACGATGATGCACACCGACAGCACGGCAAATCCGATCCACATGGAGCGGAATCCCTTACTGATGTTTTCCTTGCCTAAGCTCGGGCCCACGGTGCGCTCCTCCACGATGTCCATGGGCGCGGCCAGCGCGCCGGCGCGTAAAAGTAGAGAGAGACGGGTGGTCTCTTCCGTGGTGAAGCGCCCGGTGATCTGAAACTGGGTGGAGAACTCGCCTCGAATAGTCGCCACCGAAATGGCCTCGCCCTTGCCCTTCTCGAACATGATGATGGCCATGGGCTTGTTGAGGTTCTCGCGCGTGGTCTGCAGCATCACGCGCCCGCCGATTGCGTCGAGGGACACGGAAACCGCAGCCTCGCCATTTTGGTCTTGCGTGGGACGTGCATCGGTAATGCGGTCGCCAGTCAGTACCACTTGCCGCTTCACGGATACTTGCCCAAGGGTTCCATCGCGGTTCACCTCGGGAAACACTTCCGTTCCGGGTTTGGGCTCTCCGGGCACGGCCTCCGTATCCACCATGCGCACTTCAAGGGATGCGGTACGGCCCAAGATATCCTTCGCCTTGGCTGTATCCTGCACACCCGGCAGTTGCACTACGATGCGGTCCTGCCCGGCTTGCTGAACGATAGGCTCCGCCACCCCCAATTCGTTGACCCGGTTGCGCAAGGTGGTGAGGTTTTGTTGGACGGCGAATTCCCGAATGCCTTTGATGGCCTCGGGTGTGAGCGTTCCCACCAGTACGAAATCCTCGCCACGGTCCTCGGAACGCAACACCAGATTCGGATAATCCTTCTTGATCACTTCCGTGGACTTAGCGCGCTTGGCGGCATCGCGGAAGCGGATTACCACTGAAGCGCTCTCCGCGGTGCCCTCGCGGCTGATGCCCGCGTAACGCGTGTCCTCGCCCCGCAAAGCCACGCGTAACTGGCTCGCCGTGTTGTCTAGCGATTTGGTGATGGCCCCTTTCATGTCCACTTGCAACAAGAAGTGCACACCGCCGCGCAAGTCCAGGCCCAAGTACATGGGCTTGGCGTTGATGCTGGACATCCAGCGCGGGGAATTGGAGATTTGATTGAAGGCCACCACGTAATCGCCACCGAGGCCCTTCTCCAAAATATCCTTGGCCTTGAGTTGGGTGTCGGTGTCGTGGAAGCGGACCTTGACGCTGTCCGAATCCAGAAAGGCCTCGTCGAAAGCGATGTTGGCCTGGCCGAGGGTTTCCTTGGCCTTCGCCAGCACGCTGTCATTCATCTTGAGCGATGTGCGTGCCGAGGAAATTTGCACGGCCGGAGATTCGCCGAAGAGGTTCGGCACCGCGTAAATCAAACTCACCAACAGCACTACGGATATGAGGATGTTAAGCCAGAGAGGAAAACGATTCATTGCGTAGGACTCTTGTGATGGCCGCGAGGCAAATCTCAGCCGGCGGCGCTTTTGAGGGTGCCCTTGGGCAACAGGGTCTGGATCGCGCTCTTTTGCACTACCACTTCGACGTTGGCGGCGATCTCCACGTTGACGTAACTATCGCCCACCTTGGTGAGCTTGCCAAGGGTGCCGCCGGAGACGATGACTTCGTCGCCTTTTTGCAAGGAAACCAGCATCTGTTTATGTTCCTTGGTCTTCTTCATCTGCGGGCGCAGCATCAAGAAGTAGAGCAACACAAACATTAGAACAAGGGGCATCAGCCCCATGAGGTCCATGCCACCCCCACCGGCACCCTGTGCGTAAGCCAAGCTAATCATATTCGATATCCTGTAATACCCGGAGTCCGCGCATCACATGACGCGCAACTAGGCGTTTTTTTGAAGGCGCGCATTCTAACAGTTTGTGTATTGATAAACGGCTCGCGCAGGGTTTATTCACCGGCCTCATCCTGGGGCACCGCATCGAGAAGGCTCTCTTTCTGGACGGCGCTCATGAATTCGGGCCAGCACCGCTCTTGCAACGCCTCTCGCATGCGCCGCATCAGCGTTTGGTAGTAGTGCAAATTATGCAGCGTGTTCAAGCGCGCCCCCAGCATCTCGTTGACACGCTGGAGGTGATGCAGGTAAGCGCGCGTGAAGCGGGTGCACGTATAACAGGTGCAAGACTCATCCAGGGGACTAACGTCCGTTCTATAGCGCGCATTGCGCAACTTGACGATGCCAGCACTCGTATACGCCCACCCATTGCGCGCGTTACGCGTCGGCAACACGCAGTCGAACATGTCCATGCCCATCGCCACCGCATTCACCAAATCCTGCGGGGTACCCACACCCATTAGATAACGCGGCTTATCCGCCGGCAGCAAAGGCGCGGTGAAGGCGAGGATTCTTCGCATCTCCTCCTTGGGCTCGCCGACCGACAGACCACCGATGGCATAGCCGTCAAAGCCAGTGCGTTCCAAGCCTTCCAACGATTGGGCGCGCAGCGTCTCGAACATACCGCCTTGCACGATGCCAAACAAGGCATTCGGGTTACCCTCATGGGCCAGCCGGCTACGGCTGGCCCATCGCAGCGACAGCAGCATGGACTCGCGCGCCTGCTCTTCGGTAACGGGATAGGGCGTGCATTCGTCGAACACCATCGCGACATCGGAGTTGAGCACCCGCTGAATGCCCATGGACTCCTCCGGCGAAAGAAAACAGCGGTCACCGTTCACGGGCGATTGGAAAGTCACGCCCTCTTCGGTGATCTTGCGTAGCTCGCCCAGGCTAAATACTTGAAATCCCCCCGAATCCGTGAGAATTGGGCCTTCCCAGCCCATGAAACGGTGCAGGCCCCCGTGGGCGCCGATGACCTCCAACCCTGGCCGCAACCACAGATGAAAGGTATTGGACAAAATAATCTGCGCGCCTATGCTTTTTAAGTCGTCCGGGCCCACACCCTTCACCGCGCCGTAAGTTCCCACGGGCATGAAGGCCGGCGTATCCACCACGCCATGGGCTAATTCCAGACGGCCTAGGCGCGCGGCGCCATCGCGCGCAACGACAGTGAATTTCATCCCTTAGGCTTCCCGGTCAAGCAACATGGCGTCGCCGTAGCTAAAAAAACGATAGCGCTGCTCCACCGCATGAGCATAGGCGCGGCGAATGCGCTCATAGCCTGCAAAGGCACTGACCAAGACCAGTAAAGAAGATTTGGGCAGATGGAAATTGGTGAGCAAACGGTCCACGACGCGAAACCCAAACCCAGGCTGAATGAAGAGCGAGGTCTCGCGTGCGCCGGCTTTGAGTTCACCTTCCATAGCGGCGGATTCCAGAGCGCGCAGCGTGGTCGTGCCCACGGCCACGACTTTGTTGCCCGCACGCCGGGTTTGCGCCACGGCGCTGGCCAACTCTTGCGGGATCTCGTAGTGCTCCGTGTGCATGCGGTGTTCGTCCAGATTTTGTACTCGAATCGGTTGAAAGGTGC
>JBJXGQ010000497.1:0-2719 GCA_046160525.1 Burkholderiales bacterium | reverse complement strand
TACGATTTGAATTAATGCTTTGCGAGAAACGCCGAGAGCGCCTGATTGAAAGCCGCCGGCTGCTCTAAGTTGGACAAGTGCGAGGCGCTGGGAATAATCACCAATTCGGAACCCGGCGCTGCCTCATGCATCGCGCGCGACATGGCCACGGGTGTTCCGGCATCTTGGTCACCGACGATCACCTGGATGGGCGCTTTGATTTCGCGCAGCCGGTCCGTGGTGTCTATGCGCGGTATCGCGTGGCAGCAACCGGCATAGCCTAGCGGCGGTGTGCCGAGAATCATCTTCTTGACCTTATCGAGCACGGGGCCGGGTTTCGCCAGATACCCCTCTGTAAACCAGCGCTTCACAGTGCTTTCGAGCAACGGTTGCATGCCACCCTCGGTGGCGGTCTTGATGCGATCCGCCCAAAGGGGTTTCAACTCTGCCGGGATGCGGCTCGTCGTGTCGCACAGCACCAGGCTACGAAACACACCGGGATACTTGAGCGCGTAGGTCATGCCGATCATCCCGCCCATGGAGAGTCCCACGAAATGGGGGCGCGTAATTTTGAGGCCGGCGAGCAAACCGTGAAGATCCTCCGCCATTTGTTCCAGCGTATAACCACCGCTCGGGACATCGCTCTTGCCATGGCCGCGCGTATCGAATCGCACGCAGGTGTAGCGATCCTTGAATGCATCCACTTGTTCGTCCCACATGGCGCTCGTGCAGGCAAGCGAATGGCTGAACACCAGCCACGGCCCCTTGCCTTCCATCTCGTAGTTGATCTGTATTCCGTTGGCCGAAATTGTCATCATCCTCTCCTTTTGCGTTTAACTCATGTCCCCAGCGCGCAAAGTATAGGGCACGCATCGCGCATGGCGGTATCTTCGCGTGCGGCACAATACCGCCCTTTCCATCGGTTTCCACCGCCGTGCGTATTTATCTCCCCTTCGCGTTTGCCTACTTTATTTCCTATGCGCTGCGCACCATCAACGCCGTCGTCTCCCCGGAACTCACGCGCGAACTAAGTCTCGGCCCCGCGGCACTCGGCTTGCTCACCTCCGCGTATTTTCTGGCCTTCTGTGCCGTACAACTTCCCAACGGCCTCTTATTGGACCGCTTCGGGCCGCGCCGAACGGAAGCGGCTTTGCTGCTCTTTACGGCCTTAGGATGTATTCTCTTTGCCACCGGCGATTCATTGGCCTCCCTTGCCGTCGCGAGCGCCTTCATCGGATTAGGCGTATCGGCGGGCTTGATGGCATCATTGAAGGCGATCTCGCTTTGGTTTCCCGCCGAGCGCCAGGCGAGCGTCTCCAACTGGATCATGGTCGCGGGTTCCCTGGGCGCCTTATCCACCACCATCCCAGTGGAAATATTGATCCAGCACGTGAATTGGCGGCTCATGTTTTATGGCATGTCCGCCGCCGCGCTACTCGCGAGCGCCTATCTGTTCTTCACCGTTCCCGATCCCCAGAAAACCACGCGCGGCACTTCGCTTGCGGAACAATGGCGAGGTGTGGCGGCGCTGTTCCGTAGCGCCCGCTTCTGGTGGATCGTCCCCATCGCATCGCTCCCCATGGCCGGCTACATGGCCATACAAAGCCTGTGGGCGGTGCCCTGGATGATGGAAGTGGAAGGGCTCACGCGCGCGCAAGCCGCCAGCCGCTTATTTGTGATGGCTATCGCGCAACTGCTGGGCTACTTCACGCTCTCCATTGCAGTGAGAACCCTCGCGCGGCGTGGCGTCGAGCCACGCCATTTGTTCGTGGGCGGATATGCGCTCTACATTCTCGGATTCGCGGGCCTCGTCATTCCCACACCCTTCGGATTCTTTCCATCTTGGATGATGATGGCCCTGGGTGCCACCGTCAACGTCATGGGCTTCACCATATTCACCGAGGGGTTGCCTAAGGAACTCTTCGGCCGCGCGGCCACGGCACTAAACCAGATTCTCTTCGCCTTATGTTTCCTACTTCAGTGGGGCATCGGCGCAGTGGTGGAAGGCACCATGGCACTGGCTTCTGTCCCGAAACCATCCGCCTTTGTATTCGCTTTTGGTTGCGTGATGCTGGCGCAGACGGTTGCGTATGCTTGGTTTCTATGGGGGTGGAGAAGACATAGCGCTTCCTCGAACCGGTGATTGGTTATGGTTCGCGGTATGAATTGAGCTTTTTCTGGAACCCCTATTTGCTGTAAATATAAAGTCCTATTTTCAATTTTCAGGAAATTGGGATACTCTTCCTGCCATGATCCCTCGAACCGCCACCAATCATCTTCTCGATTTGGCGCGTCAGTACCCAGTCGTTACATTGACTGGTCCGCGCCAGAGCGGCAAGACGACACTTTGCCGCGCCTCTTTTCCCGAGAAGGCCTACGCGAATCTGGAACAACCCGATGTCAGGCAGTTCGCGCTGGAGGACCCGCGCGCCTTCTTGCGTGGCTATCCAGAGGGCGCGATCTTCGATGAGGTACAGCGCGCCCCGCACCTGCTCTCTTATCTGCAAGTAGTGGTCGACGAGGATCGACGGGTTGGGCGGTTCATCCTTACCGGGAGTGAACAATTCGAGGTGCTGAATCAGGTCAATCAGTCCTTGGCCGGGAGAACGGGTCTGCTCAAGCTGCTACCCTTCTCGGTGGAGGAGATGACCGGTCATTTTCCAACGTCGCCCAATGAGCGGTTGGTTTTCGCCGGTTTCTATCCGCGCATTCACGATATGCACCTGAATCCAACGCAAGC
>JBJXGQ010000496.1:0-16151 GCA_046160525.1 Burkholderiales bacterium | reverse complement strand
AGGCCGAGGTACTAGACACCACTTTCGCCAGGTCCATCCCCGCGAGCCCAGGAAAATCCCGCGCCTTGCGCACAGCTTCGGTCTCATCCACCTGCCCAGTCATGAGACAGCCACCCTGCGCGCCCTTATCCCGCAGCACCCGCGTGAGTTTGCGCGTATCGATACCGGCGATGCCAGGGACGCCTTCAGCCTTCAGGTACTCCGAAAGGGATTGCGTCATCCGCCAATTGCTCGCCCTACGGGGTAAATCGCGAATGACCAACCCCGCCGCATGAACCTTGGCCGCCTCCATGTCCTCCGGGTTGATCCCCACGTTCCCGATATGGGGATAGGTCAGCGTGACGATCTGGCGGGCATAGGAGGGATCTGTCAAGATCTCCTGGTAACCCGTCATCGCCGTGTTGAACACCACTTCGCCCGTGCTTGCGGTGTCCGCCCCAATGGAAATACCCCGAAACAACGTGCCATCGGCAAGCGCAAGGAGGGCGGGGGCGTGCGTAATCAAGGCGTCTCGTCAGGGGGGCGAAAAGAAAGGGCGTAATAAAACGGGGCGCGTTTGCACGGGCCCCGCCAAAGGAGGCCGGATTCTAACCGCCGATGTTAGAACAGGGCAAGCGGCGCGGACTGGAAACCAAGTAGCCGCTTCGGCTAGCTGCCCTTGAGCCTCTTGACGAATGCCGCCGACGTAAGCAAATCGAGTTGCGCCTCCAGCCGAATGACCCGTCCCGTGAGTTCTTCGATTTTCGCCTGCTGAACCTTCATCGCCTCGGATTGGCGGTTCACCTTATCTTCCAGCTTGATCATGGAGCTCAAAGCTCCCCAGATCTTATCGGTGACGCCCATCATGCAGCCTTCTTGCTCGTGGCCGCCTTGGCCTCCAGCAATGCAATGCGCTTGTTGCTAGCATCGATGAACGCTAACGCTTCATCGATACTGGCGCCCGCTCGCTCCGCCGCCTCTTTCGCCGCATCGGCAAGCACCTCAAGTTCGTGCCCGGCCTCTTCCGATTCGTAGGCAAACGCACCACGGCGCATCAACTCGGAAATGGGCAGTTTCAGTTTCTTAGCTTTCGCCACGATTGCCTTCTTGAGAGGGCCGGGGTCGGACCCACGCAACACACTGACGGGATAAAACTATGCGGCTAATTTCAGACCGGTTTGACGCTTAGCCGTACGTTCTCCGCGCCAAATGTCGCACGCTAAGGAAGCTGCACGCCATGCCTTGCGCCAACTGCTACCTCCCACCCGGCCAAGTGTGCACGCACCCACCGGTGCCACCAGCGCGAAGTCTTGTTCCGGTTTTCCCGCGACCGGACAATCCCGTTATCGAAATCTTTTGGGCCGGGCAACACGCTTGCGTGAGACGAACTCCTTGAAGCCGCAACAGCGCTGGCAGGTCCGGCCCGAGACACCGAAAAAGAGCATGAGCGGTATACTGGCCCGGATATATGCGCCCGGAGTACTGCCATTAAGACGCAGTTGATCACCATCGTTCCCAATGTCCACAGCGGAACTCCCGTGTTCGCTGGCACACGGGTCCCGGTCAAGACGCTCTTCGATCACTTGGAAGCTGGGGACTCGTTGAAGGTCTTTTTGGACGACTTTCCATCCGTCAGTCGAGAACTGGCGGTGGCCGTGCTTGAGGAGGCCCGTGCCGCACTCATAGCAGATGCGCATTCTGCTTGACGGGGATCTTCCCCGCCGTCTCGCAGAACTGCTCGGTGGGCACGAGGTTTCCAGGGGGCAGCGCCGCGGCTGGCCTGGTATCAAGATACGGGCAACTTTTAGGGCTAGCTGGCGCCGGGTTCGATGTGTTCCTCACGATGGACCGGAACCTAGAGTTCCAGCAGAACCTAGCCGCCTTGCCGATTGCCGTGCTTGTCGTTGAGGCGCTAAGCAACCGGCTAGAACACCTCGTGCCGCTAGCCCGCATTTCTCACAGGGGCGCGGGATGATGGCGTGTTTAGGGCGAGACAGTTTTGGCTCGAACGTCTTGGCCGTATTGAACATACGGCCAAGACGGGCATGCCGAAAATGGCCGGCATAAACGCGCCAGCACCCGCACAGCCCGTTGCCGGCCCGGGCAGTGCTGCCTGATTCACAGTGAGCCTATGACAAAGCAGGAGAGATTGCATATCGGGGCGGCCTGTGAGAAATGCGGGCTAGTGCCCGCTATCCTGAAGGATCTCAACCATATTCCACCCAAGTCGCTGCGGAAGACCGGCGCCTGACCCATAAGAAATATCGTGGCGCCAAAGGCGCCGGGGCCGGCCCCACTCACCGGCACCACCAGCACGAATTCTTGTTTGGGCCGGGGTCGAACCCACGCAACGCATTGATGAGATGCAACTGTGTGGCTAACTTCATGTAGATTGACCGCTTATCCCTACGTTTTCCACGCTCAATCTGTGAGAAGTGCGGGCTAGACTCACAGGCTCAACGAATAAGTTCATTTGGGAGGAGGCGGCGTGCAAATCCACGAGAAGTTACGACGACAATTTGTGATGATGCTTTTCGCAGTGCTGGGGGTCCTTGCACCATGCGTCTTCGCCGCGCCGGTCGAGCCGGTATGGTCTCTTGCCCAACGGGAGAAACCAGCGCTGCTTGAAACCCTCAAGGAATTGGTCGAAGCCGAATCCGGCAGCAACGACATCGAAGGGCTTAACCGGATCGCAGGTGTAATCGCGGCTCGATTAAGAGCACTAAGCGGTAGCGTTGAGTTGATTGAGCCAGGCCCCGGCATCTACAAGATGAGCGACACGCCGGAGAAAATCGGAAAGATGGTGCGAGCTTCCTTTTCCGGCACTGGCAGCAAGAGAATCCTTTTGCTCGCGCACATGGATACGGTTTACCCGCGCGGCATGTTGGCCCAGCAGCCTTTCAAGATTGAGGGCGATCGCGCCTGGGGGCTTGGTATTGCCGACGACAAGCACGGAATTTCCGTCATATTGCACACTGTCGCCATCCTCAAGGCGATGAACTTTAGAGACTATGGCGTCCTTACGGTGCTCATCAATGGCGACGAGGAAATCAGCTCCCCGGCATCGCGCCACGTGATTACGAAGTTAGGCGCCGAGCACGACCTGGTAATGTCATTCGAAGGGGGCGGCGACGGGAAAGTTTCCAGATTGAATCTAACAACCAGCGGAATCGCGCTTGCCTCACTCAGAGTCAAGGGGCGCGCGGCGCACGCTGGAGTGCGGCCGGAGCAAGGCATCAATGCGCTTTACGAACTGGCCCATCAAATTCTCCAGGCGCGAGACCTCTCCGATCCCGCGGCCGGAATCAAAGTGAACTGGACGATGGCGCGCGCAGGTATCGTCCGGAATATGATTCCGCCCGGCGCAGTAGCGGAAGCCGACATCAGAGTGCAAAGGGTCTCCGACTACGACGGCATCGAGCAGAAACTTCGAGAGAGGATAAAGAACAAGCTTCTCCACGAGGCCATTGTGGAAATTGACTTCGAACGCAGGCGTCCTCCGCTGGAGGCCACCGCCGCGTCACGCTCGGTCGCCGAATACGCACAAAACATTTACGGAGAACTCGGACAAACACTCGAAGTTCGCTCGGAGGCAGGAGGCGGTGGAACTGATGCCGCGTTTGCCGCGCTCAAGACCAAGTGCCCCGTTGTCGAGGGATTTGGCCTGCAAGGTTTCGGCTCGCACTCGACGAATGCGGAGTACATCCTCATGGATTCGATAGAGCCTCGCCTGTACCTCGCCGCGCGCATGATAATGGATGTATCTCAAGGCAAGACGCCGCTGGTGTGTGATCCTTAGGCGTTCCCGTATCCCCTCAACGCGCGGCAGCCGAGTCAGCGGCCAGGGGGTCAAACCCAAACTTCATATCATCAACCGCAAAACCATGGTGACCACGGAACACACGGAAAAATCGCGCTCCTTCCGTGTATTCGGTGTGTTCCGTGGTTAAGGTCTCATGGATTTTTCGTGTACCCCCAAAACGAAAGCCCAGGCATTTGTTTGCGGCCTCACAAAGCACACTGCGGGGCCAGCATCACTGTTCGATGTGACCCGTATAGCCATCGTAAACGAGGACAAATCACCCTATAAAAAGCTATCGCCGTTTTTACGATCACAGCCCTAACGCCACGTTTTCTCGGCCTCCCCCATCCCAACCTTCCCCCGCAAGCAGGGGAAGGAGAAGCAAACCAGCGGTTTGCGGAGGGTGTTGGTTCGGTTGCCGGCTGCCGGTTGCCGGCTGCCGGTTGCCGGTTGCCGGTGTTTGGGTTTAGATGTTGACGTGCTTCTCCCCCTTCTGAACCGCCGAGTAACGCAGGAGCGAGGGGGGATGTCGCCGAGGACTGTCCGACGGCCGCGCGCGCTTTAGGCGCGGACTAGTTCCGCCGGCGCCCATCGCTTCGAGTAACGCAGGGTACCCCGATAGGGGCGGTTCAGTGGGACGGCCTGTTCTTTGGTAACTTTCTTTTGGCCGCGCAAAAGAAAGTTACCAGCCGCCGGGCTGCCCCCGGCCTTCAAGCTCTGACAAAGCTAGACCACCTCGCACATGGCCGGCGAAAGATAGCGGCTGGGGTGAGGTATTATTTGCAGCTTCCTGAGCGTGCGTGATTTGGTGAGGAAAACCCAGCACTAAGAGTGGAATCTACCCCGATTCTCGTCGCTAAGCGGACTACATCAGAAAATCACGGTGGTTCGACCCCGTGCCCACCTGTGGCGAATCCTTAGCGGTTAGCACTCTCGTATGGTTGGTAATTATCAAATTCCCACTCCATGTACCGCGTAAGTTGTTTTGCCGCGTCCTCCCAGTTTTCAACGGAGACGCCCGATACTAAGCGAGACACCATACGTTCAACCTCTCGCCACGAAAACGCCGGCATCAAGAGATACCCGTGCCCCCATCGTACTTCGGGGTTCTTGGCCAAGAAGGCTGGCGTGATTACAGTGAAGTTGAAGGTGTCTGCTCCCGGCTCGCCCTGAGTGCCAATGTCTGCATACATAAAGACCGCGCAGCACTCCGGATCATCTAGCGTGTGAGGTGCGTTTAGTTCAGGGCTGAAGATGCCCTTCAGTTCAATGCGCATCCGTCTCCTTGACCACTAACTCAGTACGGTTTCCACCAATGGCCCTGTCGGATAGGGTAGCACGCGAATCATCCACAAACCCTACCCGTTAAATCGATTTCCATGAGCGGCTCGATTGCGCTCATGGATAAGAACCCCACGCACCTGACCCGTTTCCGTTGTCGCCGGTAAACGTTTCGAATGGCATCATTCTCTGCTGTAACCCGCCTCCGGCTGGCTCCATATGGCGAGCACGAAAACCGTATCGATCGGCTCGATGTAGCGGTACAACGCCACGTACCCGTGGCTACGGCGGCCAATTACCAATTCCCGGGTGTCTGCTGAAACGGGTCTTCCGATCAGCGGATTGTGTTCGAGTACGTCGATTGCCTCGATGATTTCGATAATGCGGCCCAGGGGATTTTCGACATCGTGTTCCGAGAGGTAATCGAGAATTCGGTCGAAGTCCTCCTGGATTTCAGAGGCCAGCTCGATCCGGGCCATTCTCAGCGGGCCAGTTTCTTTGCCGCCGGACGGGTAGCCGGTTTTCCGGAGATTCGGTCTTGAAGATACCGGCGCATTTTTTCCCAAGGGATCGCTTTGCCCGAAGCGGTGAGACCGGCGAATCGCCGTTCGGCGGTGCCGAGAAAGTCCGCGTGTCGCTCAGCTTGATCCGTCTTCTCCGCTATCGCTTCTAGAATGAAGCTGTGGGCGGAAGTACCGGCACGTTCGGCGGCAAGGGCAACGCGAGTCTTCAGATCATCCGGAAGCCTGATGGTTGTCGTGGACATCAAGGGACTCCAAATTAAAATTGAAAGGTAGCACATTAGTGCTACAGGAGCAATCAAGCACTCTCGCTGTCCTGCGCAGTATCATCATGCGAGACCAATACTTGAGAAATGGTACTCGCCGAGGAAAATCGAAAGCACCAAGCAATAGAGGAGTCGCTTAATGCAATTCGGAGTCTGCATTCCCAACAAGATCGACGAGACCGGTATCGCCGCGTACGCCGAGAATCTTGGTTACAGCCACGCATGGGTGACCGACACGCAGATGATTTTCTCGGACTGCTGGGCTACGTTGGCGCTGGTGGCACAGCAGACTCGCACCATCAAGATCGGTACCGGCGTGGCCATTGCACCGACGCGGCTGGCGCCGGTGACGGCGAATGCGATCGCGACCATCAACCGGCTGGCTCCGGGGCGAACCTTTCTGGGGATCGGCACGGGCAACACAGCGATGCGGCTCATGGGCCAGCCACCCATGAAAATTGGAGAGTTCGCGGAGTATTTGCGCGTGGTGCGCGGGTTGCTGGATGGCAAGCGCGTGGACTATACCTACCAAGGTCATGCGGCGCCCATTGAAATGATGATGCGTGAGTTTGGTTTCTATGCCATCGAGCCGCGCATTCCCATGTACGTTTCCGGTTTTGGGCCGCGCGCCATGGCGCTGGCGGGGGAGGTGGGGGATGGATTGGTGTTCTCCATTCCTCGGGTGCCTAGCGTGGCAGATGCGCTCAAGCATGTGCGCGAAGGCGCGGCGCGCAGCGGACGCTCGCTCAAGGATTTCCATACCTGTGCGCTTACCTCGGTGATCGTGCAAGAGCCTGGTGAGGCGCTCAACTCCGAGCGCATCGTGCGCGAGTACGGCCCGGGGATCATGGCGTCGGTGCATTACGCTTACGACAAGTGGATGCGTACGGGTGGTGATCCGCCGCCGTTCATGCGCCCCATCTGGGAGCGCTACTGCGCTATATTGAAGGACGTGCCGCTTGCCGTGCGGCATCTGCGCATACATGACTCCCACTACACCTACATGCGCGAGGACGAGGCCGCGCTGGTAACTCCCGAACTGGTTCGGGCGGTGGCCTTAGCCGGCACGCCCGCCGAACTGGTGGAAATCATCAGGGACCTGGACCGGCAGGGCTTGAGCCAGATCATGTTCTTGCCCAGCGTGGTGAATCAGTACCGCATGGTGGAGACCTTTGCGCGCCAGGTGATGGCGCGTTTGTAGATCAGCCCAAAGTCCAGCGCCCGCCGGATAGCGTGGCGCGCCCATCGGCCTCCAGCTTCTGCAGGTGGGCGAGGAGGGAGCGTGCGGCCCAAGCGTGCAAGCGGGCGGGCGTGTCGTCGTAGACGCCAGCAAGCAATTCCTCAGCGGTGGCGGTGCCAGCTTGGCGCAATGTGTTGATGACTTTGTTTTCGCGTGCGCGGCGGTGGGTGATGAGCCGTTCCACCATTTCATGGGGGCGCGCCATCAGGAAACCGTGGCCGGGAGCTAACCATTCGAGCGGCTCATGGAACAAGCGTTCCAGGGATGCGAAGTACTCGGACATGTTGCCGTCGGGGGGATTGATGACGACGGTTGAACCTTGCATGATGTGATCGCCGGTGAATAGCATGCCTTCTTCTTCCAGAAGGATGCACACTTGGTTGGAGGCGTGGCCGGGCGTATGCAACACGCGCAGCGTGCATCCAGCGATCGCAAGGGTATCGCCCTCTCGCCATGGGACATCCGGCACGAAGCCGGTGTCCTGGTTGTCCGGGAATTTTGCGACCATGCCATGGGTGATCGCGCCGGTGCGTGCTTTAAGGCCTCGCGCACCCGGGGAGTGATCCTTATGCGTATGCGTACACAGAATCCAGCGAATAGGTCCGCCTGCAGCCTGGATGAGCGCCTCAATATGCTGCTCATCAGGCGGGCCGGGGTCGATGACGGCGATACCACTGTCCGCGTTGCCGATGAGATAGGTGTTGGTGCCGGGGCCCGTCATCATGCCGGGGTTGGGAGCGGTGATACGGCGCACCCGTTCGGACAGCTGCACCACCGCGCCCGGCGTGATTTCGTAGAACGCCGTGCCCTGCTGCGCGGGATCGAGTTTGCCGAGTTCGGCGTAGGCATAGTCGCCGGGTACCAGAAATTTCTTGCCCTCGCGCCCAATGCCTGCACGGGGTTCCATCGGTGGCATGGGCCGTGGTGTGCGCGCGTAATCGATGGCCGCCTCTACCGTTTTAAGTTTCGCCAGCGCATCGAGGGTCTTCATGGTGGGGAACAGCATGTTGAATTCGCCGTTCCGGTGGCGGCCGAGGGCATCCGAAGGCGTGATCCAAACATGATGAACAAGCTCCGAACCATCGTGCGAGGGAAGCTGGTGCGAGGGCGCTTCCGCCAGGAAGAAGCGAGTGTCGTAGCGGCGGGGCCGGCCCGCCTGCGTAATCCAATGGCTGAAGTAATGAATGCGATCAGTGGCGAGCCGCAGCGAGCGCGCTTGCGCGAACCCATGCAAGGTGGTTTCGCCCGCGGCGATGGCACGGCGCGCGGTATCGAAAATATCTTGCTCGTGCGCGGCGATACGAACCAGTTCCCCCGTGTGGCCGTGCGCCAGCAAGAGCCCCGCTTCCTCAAAGGATTCGCGAATGGCCGCTATCCAATAACCCAGACCACCGCGCTCAATCCCTAGGCGCTGGCTCGCGGCGGCATCGTCCAGGTCTGTGCAAAGGGCGGCGATATCCGCGCCGCGATCAGCCTCATCGACCGCTCCCCCTGGAAATACATAGGCACCGCTGGCGAAATCCGCCAAGTGAGTGCGCCGTGCCATGAGTACTTCAAGGTTGGCGCCCGCATCGCGAACGAGGATCAGGGTGGCCGCTGGGCGCGGCGTGACGGGGGCAGAGATCATGGGGGGATTCTATAGTCACTTTTGAAGGTAAGTCGCCCGGGGGTAGCCCGGCCTTCAATACCTGACCAAGCTATACATGACGATCTAGAGCGTTGCCGGCACGACCAATCACAGTCACCGCATTGATAGCCGTCCTTTACTATGGGTCCTACCCCCACAACCCTGCTACACCCCATGACTCTGCGTATAGAGTGCGTCCTGCAATGCGGGAACCATCTCGGCGAGGGGCCGGTGTGGGACGCCGAGGAAGGCCTCCTTTAGTGGGTGGACGGTACCGGCAGGCGTGTTGGCAAGCCCTCTATTTGGCGGCTCAATCCGCGCAACGGCAACGTGGAGAATTGGTCACTCGACCGAGACGTCGGTGCCATGGCGTTGCGCCAGGGCTCCGGAATCATCTGCTCCTACGGGCCGTGCTGGAGCCCGGATGATCGCATCTTCTATTTCGCGGACACTTTTCAAGGCGAATACTGGGCCTACGACTTCGATATCGGGACCGGTACGCTCTCGAACAAGCGTTTGTTCGCCTCCTTCAAGGATGATCCTGGCGTCGCGGATGGTTCCACCATCGACAGCGAGGGATGCGTGTGGAACGCGCAGTTAATCGCTGGGGACCTCGTGCGCTATGCGCCGGACGGCAGCGTGGAGCGGCGCATCACGACAAGAATAATTTTGTAAATCGTTTCCCTCATCCCCACCCTTCTCCCGGCGGGAGAAGGGCTATTTACCTCCCTCGCCCTCCGGGAGAGGGACCGAGGGTGAGGGAAAGAAGTTGTCATGCCTTACGCATAGTCAATCGCTCGAATCCGTATTGCGAAAGCCGGCAATTTCCTCCGCATTCAAGTAGCGCCACTTGCCCTTGGCCAGATCCCCAAGCCGTAGCGAACCTGTGGCAACGCGGACCAAGCGCTGCACTTCGATATCCATCGCTTCGAAGATGCGCCGGATCTGGCGGTTCTTGCCTTCGTCCAAGACTATCTCCAGCCAGCCATTTTTTTCCCCTTGGCGAAGAACCTGGGCCTGCTTGACGGCAAGCGTTTCCCCGCCATTCGCAAGGATTCCTTTCCTCATCTGCTTTAACAGCGCCTCATCAATGACGGTGCCGATCTGCACGTGATAAACCTTATCGAGGTTGGACGCGGGTGAGGTCATGGCGTTGGCCCATTGCGTATCGTTGGTGAAGAGCAGCAGGCCCTCGCTCGCCTTGTCGAGGCGGCCCACGGGGCCAATGTGGGGAAGAGTGGTTCCCTCGAAGCAGCGGTAGACGGTGTCGCGGTCTTTTTCGTCAGCGCGGCTGGTGACCAAGCCGCGCGGCTTGTTAAGCATGATGTAGACGTGCTCCGGTTTGGCCAAGGCCTTGCCGCGCACGGAAATTCGCGCATGCGCCAAGTCCAGCCGGTGGTCCGGGTCAAGGCAGAGCTTCCCATCCACGCTTACCACGCCCTCGGCGATGAGGGTAGTGGCTTGGGTGCGCGAGCAATAGCCTAGCTTGGAAAGCGCCCGGGCGAGGCTTACCCCGTGTTTATTCATTGTCCGAGGGAAAGTTTCAGGAAGCGCGCGCCTTGCACGGGGTTGGCAGTGTAGGGCGTTGTGTCCGCGAAGCCCAGCGAGGCATAGAGCGCCCGGGCTTCGGTCATGCTGGGCAACGTATCGAGGACGAGGGACTGGTAGCCCGTGGCCTTGGCATCACCGGCTATGCGTTGTGCCATTAAGCGCCCCACATGTTGTCCTCTGTGGCTTGGACGCAGGTATAGCCGCTTCATCTCCGCTACTCCACCCCCTAAGTCCCGCATCGCCACGCATCCTACTGCCTCGCCAGCCTCCATTGCGAGGTATAGTCGCCCTTGCGGCGGCGCATAGGGGCCGGGGAGGGCGGCAAGCTCTTGCTGGAAGCCCTGAAAACATAGATCAATGCCTAAGCTTCTCTGGTATTCGAGAAAGAGTTCGCGCGCCGCTTCGATTTCCGCTGGCAGGGTTGCCTGCCGCAATACGATAGTCATTTCAATCCTGAACTTGTGACTGACCTGGATTTCATTTTCTCCGAAAAAGGACCGCTGGCACACGCTGTCGGCGAATTCCGTGTTCGCACCCAACAATTGGAGATGGCGAAGGCCGTTCTTCAGACTATCGAAAAAGGCGAGATGCTGGTGGCCGAGGCAGGTACTGGCACCGGGAAAACCTTCGCCTATCTGGTTCCCGCATTGTTGGCGGGCGGCAAGGTGATTCTGTCCACGGGCACCAAGACTTTGCAAGACCAGCTTTTCAACCGCGACGTCCCTACCGTGCGGGCGGCGTTGCAGGCGAGCATCAGCGTGGCGCTGCTAAAGGGCCGGGCCAATTATGTGTGCCACTACTACTTGAAGCGCGCGGAAGAAGACGGCCGCTTTATCAACCGGGCGGATGTGCAATACCTCAAGCTCATCAAGAGATTCGCCAAGAACAGCACCACTGGGGACCGCGGCGAGCTGACGGACGTTCCCGAGGACGCGACCGTGTGGCAGCAGGTGACCTCCACGCGCGAGAATTGCCTGGGCAGCGATTGCCCCAATTACAAGGACTGTTTCGTGATGGAAGCGCGCAAGCGTGCCTTGGCGGCGGATCTGGTGGTGGTGAATCACCATTTGTTCTTCGCCGACATGGCGCTGCGCGATGAAGGCGTGTCGGAATTACTGCCGAACTGCAACACGGTGATTTTCGATGAGGCGCACCAGTTGCGCGATACGGCGAGCGTATTCTTTGGAAAAACCATTTCAACTTCGCAAGTGATCGAACTCGCGCGCGACACCAAGATGGAAGCGGTGGCAGCCGCGAAGGAGTATGCGCCGTTACCTAAAGCGGTGGCCGCTTTGGACAAGGCGGCACGCGATCTTCGTTTGACCGTGAAAGGCGATTCCGGGCGCCGCACTGGGCAGCAATTGGATGAAGATGACGCATTCAAGCACGCTCTAGGGGCGATGGCCGCGGCCTTGGAAGAGTTGCGCGCGGAGTTGGAAAAGCAGGCCGAACGCAGCGAGGGCCTGGCCAATTGCCTGGCTCGTGCCCTGGACCTTGGCGCATCCATCGACGAATGGCGTCTAGCGCAATCCGCCGAGGTGGTGCGCTGGGGCGAATTGTTCGCGCAAAGCCTGCAATTGCACAGCACGCCCTTGTCGGTCGCGGATATCTTTCGCCGCCAACTGGAAGGCCGCCAGCGCGCGTGGATTTTTACTTCGGCGACCTTGTCGGTGCGTGGTAATTTCGCCCACTTTCAAACGGCCCTCGGGCTCGATGCGGCCACATGCCATTCGTGGGACAGCCCCTTCGACTATCCCACGCAAGGCCTGTTGTACGTGCCTACCGAGATGCCGAATCCCAATTCCGAGCATTACATCAGCGCCGTGCTGGAGGCGGTGGTGCCGGTGATCCAGGCCAGCCGCGGGCGCGCCTTCTTGTTGTTCACGAGCCTGCGCGCCATGCGAGAAGTCCACGCGCGCCTGGTGGAGCGTTTCGCCGAAAAGGGTTGGGACTTTCCCTTGCTATTGCAGGGACAAGGGTCGAAGAGCGAATTGCTGGAGCGTTTCCGTAAACTAGGCAATGCGGTACTGGTGGCGAGCCAATCCTTTTGGGAAGGAGTGGACGTGCGCGGGGAGGCGCTCTCCGTGGTCATGATCGACCGCCTGCCCTTCGCCGCGCCGGATGATCCCGTGGTGGCGGCCCGTGTCAAGCACCTGACCGAGCAAGGGCACAATGCCTTCATGGAGTACCAAGTGCCCGAGGCGGTGATCGCACTCAAGCAAGGCGCTGGGCGTTTGATTCGCGACGAGGCCGACCGTGGGGTGTTGATGATCTGCGATACCCGGCTGGTCAGCAAGCCTTATGGGCGGCGCATGTGGCAAAGCCTTCCCGCCATGCGGCGCACGCGCCTGATTAAAGACGTGGAGGCGTTCTTCGCCCAGGATGCCGCGCTGGTTCAATAAAATCCTTAGCCCCGTCTAAATTGAAGTTCGCTTGTATGTGGCACAGGTAAGCCAGACAATGTGGAGCGGTTCAAACTAACTACTACTGGAGGATTCGATGAAGAAATTTCTATTACTTACCGCGCTTTGCGCCGTGGCTCCCGTAAGCGTCATGGCCGATGGCGATCAAGTCCCCTTCCCCGAGGGCTACCGCACTTGGTACCACCATCACACTACGGTGAATCTGCCGGGACACAGCCCCGAAGCGAACATGGGCATTCAGCATGTCTACGCCAATGCGGCCGCACGCGACGGACTCAAGACGGGCAAATACGCCGATGGCGCCGCCTTCGCGGTAGACCGTTTCAAGACCATGGAAGGGGACAACAACACGACGAAACAAGGGGACCGCAAGGTGATCGCCACGATGATTCGTAACGCCACCAAGTACGCCGAGACCGGCGGCTGGGGATTCGAAGCCTTCAAGGGCGGAGATCCCAACCAGCGCGTGGTGAAGGACATGAAAGCCTGCTTCGTGTGCCACATCCCTCATGAGGCGACCAGCTACGTGATTAGCAAGGGGGAATAGGTTTTAATTCTTTCGTGATTCAGGGCAGTTTTTTCCCTCACCCTCGGTCCCTCTCCCGGCGGGCGAGGGAAGTAAAAGCCCTTCTCCCTTCCGGGAGAAGGGTGGGGATGAGGGAAAGGTCTTCGAAGAAGATCTGTGTGATGAGCTTAGAAGGACTCAATTAGCCAACCAGCGCCAGCACGCCCACAGCGCCAGTCCCCAGATGAGCACGATCGCAGCAGCCCCAGCGTAACTGCGCGGGCGGGGTTGCGCGCTCCAATCCGCGGCTTGGCGGCGGCAGTCCTCGATAACTGCCGCGGGAACGAGCTTGATGCAAAGGGCGATGCCCAGGGGCAACAAGATCAACTCATCGAGCAATCCCAGAACCGGGATGAAATCCGGAATGAGATCGATGGGACTGAAGGCGTAGGCCGCGAGGAATAAGGCAAGGAGCTTTGCGGCCAGCGGTGTGTGCGGGTGGCGCGCGCAAAACCAAAGGGTGAGGGCGTCGGCCTTGATGCGCCGTGCCCAAGTGCGCAAAGAGTCCGCGAGGCTCACTGGGGTTGGAGCACACCCCACAGGTCGTGAGTATCGGCGCGCTCGATGCGAACGGTTGCGAATTCACCGGCCTTGATGCCTGCCGCCTGTTCGATATGAACCACGCCGTCAATCTCGGGCGCATCGGCGTAGCTTCTCCCCATGGCATGGCCGTTCGTCACCTCGTCGACCAGCACTTTCATGGTTTTGCCCACTTTATCTTGCAGGCGGCGGGTGCTGATTCCGGCTTGTACTTCCATGAAGCGCGCGCGGCGCTCCTCCTTTAATTCTTCCGGGACAGGATTAGGCAGTTCGTTGGCGGCGGCACCGTCCACGGGGGAGTAGGCGAAACAGCCCACCCGGTCTAGCTGCGCCTCTTGCAGGAAACTCAGGAGTTGCTCGAACTCCGCGTCGGTCTCGCCAGGGAAGCCCGCAATGAAAGTGCTGCGCAACGCGATCTCGGGACAGATCTCGCGCCACTTGCGAATTCGTTCCAGCGTGTTCTCGGCGTTGGCGGGGCGCTTCATGAGCTTGAGAATGCGCGGGCTCGCGTGCTGAAACGGCACGTCGAGATAGGGCAGGATTTTGTTTTCCGCCATGAGCGGTATGACATCGTCCACGCTTGGGTAGGGGTAGACGTAATGCAGCCGCACCCAAACGCCCAGCTCGCCCAGCGCGCGCGCTAACTCCAACATGCGTGTCTTGAGGGGTTTGCCGTTCCAGAATCCCGTGCGGTATTTGATATCCACGCCGTAGGCGCTGGTGTCCTGGGAGATGACGAGCAGTTCCTTCACGCCCGCCTTCACTAAATTCTCGGCTTCTTGCATGACCTCTCCCACCGGGCGGCTCACAAGGTCTCCGCGCATGGAAGGGATGATACAAAAGGTGCAGCGGTGATTGCAGCCCTCGGAAATCTTGAGGTAGGCGTAGTGGCGAGGTGTGAGCCGGATGCCTTGAGGAGGAATCAGGCTGGTGTAGGGGTCGTGGGGTTGCGGCAGATGTCTATGTACCGCCTGCATAACCTCGTCGGTGGCGTGGGGGCCGGTGACGGCCAGCACCTTGGGGTGCGCCTCGCGCACTACGTTGCCCTTGGCACCCAGGCACCCGGTGACGATGACTTTGCCGTTTTGGTGCAAAGCCTCGCCGATGGCATCGAGGGATTCTTCCACCGCGGCATCGATGAAGCCGCAGGTGTTCACCACCACCAGATCGGCGCCGTCGTAACTCGGGCTGATGGAATAGCCTTCGGCACGCAACTGCGTGAGGATGCGCTCGGAGTCGACCAACGCCTTGGGGCACCCCAAGGACACGAAGCCGACCTTGGGCGCGTAGGCGCGCTTAGGCATGGACTACTCTTAAGTTATGTTTTGTTACCGTCAGGCTTGGATTCGCCGGGATTGGGAAATCCTGGAAAGGGGAAGGTGCTGAATAGATTTTGCGTCTGGCGTTGCCACTGCTGCTGCATATCGACGAAGGTCTGCGCGCTGCGCTCCAGGTAATTGCTCATGAGCCCTTGAATGGCGGGCCCCTGCATTTGCAAGAACTGGCCCCAGGCTTCCGGATTGAGGGATTCGCCCAGCTTGCCACCGGATTGCTCGCGCAGTTTAGTTTGCACGTCCAAGAAGGTGTGGATGTTTTTTTCCAGGAAGGTGCCCATCATCCCTTGCATGGCATTGCCGTAGAAACGAATGATCTGCGCGAGAAAATCGCACGAGAAGATGGGGGCACCGGCGGCCTCTTCGTCCAGAATAATTTGCAGGAGGATGGCACGCGTCAAATCCTCGTTGGTCTTGGCGTCCGCAACCTTGAATGCCACTTGCTCCAAGACGAGTTTCTTGACGTCCGCCAGCGTGATGTAGGCGCTGGTGGCCGTATCGTAGAGGCGCCGGTTGGGGTACTTCTTGATCAACCTTACTTCTTCGGTCATCGTCGCTGTCCCTGTGTGGTGCATCGCATTGAATACTGGCTCTCAAGCCCGCTTAAGTGGGTGCCAAAACCCACGCTGCTGCAATGCGCCAGGAGCATAGCATAGACCTAAGCCGGCGGAGCCCGGACCAATACGCATGCACTCGCTCCGGCAACGATCATATTACGAACAAGAGGAGAGGCACTTACTTAGGGGTAAGGGATTCCATGCGTCCTTCCGGGGGGTACTTACACAGGGCATTTTACGCTTCAGCTACTGTGTGAAAGTCGCCGGGGGCAGCCCGGCGGCTGGTAACTTTCTTTTGCGCGGCCAAAAGAAAGTCACCAAAGAAAAGGCCGTCCCACTGAACCGCCCCTTACGGGGTACCCTGCGTTACTCGACGCGATGGGTGCCTGCGGAACTAGTCCGCGCAAAAGACGCGCGGCCGTCGGACAGTCCTCGGCGACAGCCCCCCATCGCTCCTGCGTTACT
>JBJXGQ010000495.1:0-3524 GCA_046160525.1 Burkholderiales bacterium | reverse complement strand
GTGTGCGTGACTTGGTCGCCGGTATGGCAGCCGATGAAGAACACCAAATCGGCTTCATGCACGATCTGGTTTGCTGGCGGCGCGCCGTAGTTTCCTGGTGTGCCGATGGATAGGGGATGCAAGGTATCGATCAACCCGCGCCCGCCTAGCGATGTGCCGATGGGCGCGCTCAGGCGTTTGCCGGTTTCCAACAACTCCGCCCCGCATGCGGATGCCGCGGCTCCGGCCCCCGCGACGATGACCACACGCTTCGCCGCTAGCAGCGCTGCCGCCGCCCGGGAGACATCGTCATCCGGTGGCGTGGGCCGATGCGGCGGCATCGTCATGCCGAAGGGCGAGGCAGCGCTCACGGGTTCGCTGACCAGCGAGGTCTCCACGACTTCGCCCATGAGGCCTTGAAGATCCAAGTGCGCCGGGCGCGGGGTGCCGCTCATCACTTCGCGCCAAGCTTGGCGCAAGAGGCGAGGCAGGTCCGCGGCCTGATCCACTTCGGCCGCGAACTTGGTGACCGGCGCGAACAGCGGTGCATGCGCGATTTCCTGGTAGGCGTTGCGATGCTGGTGGGCGGGCACCTTGCGCCCGGTCACCGCGATCACCGGCGAGCGGCCTAGATAGGCGTCCTGCAATCCCGCCGCCAGATTGGCTGCCCCCACGGACTGGGCGAAACACAGCCCAGGGCGGCCCGCGATGCGGGCGTATCCGTCCGCCATGTAGGCCGCGGACTTTTCCGTGTGCGCGAGAACGCGCGTGATGTTCATGCCACCCAGCTCGATCAGAGTTCGCCGCAGTACGGCGTCTACCCAGAACACGTGCGTGGTACCGCTAGCAACCAGGGTACGTGCGAACCACTGGGCGCCTGTTATTGTTTCGGCCATGTCTCCTCCCATTAGCGTCTGGAAGTCTAGTGGAGAACAGTTCCAATGCCTAGGGTCTGCGCGCGGATTTGCCCGCGGAGCGGTACATCGTCGCGCACAGGTACGTCAGATTCCGCTAGCCGGGGGCAGCCCGGTGGCCTTCACCTATGCGAACGCTGTGCGCTGCGACGTCTTCGCGCACACCCCCTTTGCCCCCACCCAACCCTCCCCCGCAAGCAGGGGAGGGAGTTTGTCGCGGTCATTTGGCAATTCCGTTCTTAGCTTATGTAAGTGCCATTCGGGGCCGTCCCCTTGTTTACCCCTGAAAGGAGCAATGAGAGATCCTCTCGGCGGGCTAGAGCGTGGTGGCGCGAAATCTTCTCGCAAGCTGTCATCAGTGAGTCCGTAATCCACCGAGACGGCGCAAGCGGCGATAATTGCGGCGGCGGCCGTTATTCGAAGAATACGAACTGGAGGCATGCAATGAGCGAAGCGGGTCGTGTCGTGGTGGTGGCGGTTCACGGGATCGCCGACCAGCGCCCAGGGCAGACGGTGCGGGAGGTCGCGCGGTTGCTGTGCCATGGTGGCGATGGCGCGCCGCGCTATGTGCGAGGCGAAACTCACGGCGTGCTGGTGCCGGTTGAAAAACTGGCGCCCGGCAACGCACCGGAGCGGGCGCGCAGCCCTGAACCCGCTCCGGGCAGCGAGCCGCCTGATCTGTCGCGCCGGCGGCCTGGGACACCCAGCGGTTTCTACCAAGTGCAGCAACGGGCACCCGCCACCACTACTGAAGAAGACAAAGACCTCGGCATTGCCCTGAATGATTATCTTCTGGGCCGATTCGTCGCGCCTAGGCTCGGGGGGCATACGCGCGCTGTCCGCGCTATACCAGTTGTTCTTTCACTTGGGCACGCTGGCAGCCGGCGTGGTGGACCAGATCGCGCTCAGCACCGGTAACGGCGTGGCATGGCGCGTACTCCGGAGCCTGCACGCATGGTTAGCCTGGATGATGAAAGGACCCGCGGCGCTTCTCCAGTTGTCGCTGTTTTTGTTGGTAGTGTTCGGTGCACTGGTGCTCGTGCCCGCGGAGCAACAAAGGCCCTTGCTCAGCGCGCTCTTTGGAGCGGGCGCCCTCTTGCTCGGTATCCTCGCGGCGGTCGCCTGGCTACGCTGTGAAGCGGGGCGAGCGTGGCGCTGGTGCTGAGCATATGGCTTGGATGCACAGGCGGGGCGAATATCAGGGCATCGTTGCATACGTCGCGTCTCGCCATGGTCGTATCCAATGCGCTGTTCGCGCTTTTGAGTCTCATGTTGTGGTCGGTGATCGCCTACGCCGCAGCCTTGGCATTGCGCGATCTGCCCTATCATCCGGTGGTTTTTGGCGATGGCTACCGCTCAGCCGCCTTTTTTATCGAAGACCGTATTCGAATACTCGGCGTGTTCTTCACCCCGCTGGTGGCCGCCTTTTTCCTGCTCGGGGGATTTGCGCTGCTGGTGCTGGCGCCCTCTCTCCTAGAAGAGATTTCTCCTGCTACAAACGCGGACTCAACGGGAGTAAAGCCTGGCGCCGCCCCCTGGTCGCAGCGGCTCGGTACGTGGCTCAGTGGTGGCATGCAACGCATGGGGTTGGTATTCAGGGTACTGGTGCCTCTAGGCGCGATTGCCGGAGGCGTTCTGTACCTTGCCTTCGCCGCCCGCCAATTCGCCGTCACCAGCGGGGTGGCGGGCGGCCTTGCGAATTGGCTTTCCAGCCACGTGGAAATGTTCCAAGGCGAAACGCTGGTAACGGCGGGTAAGTGGCTTGCCGGCGGTGCCCTCACCATCACCGCGCTCGGCGCCCGCTTCACGCAAACTTTCGGCAAACTTCGCGTCGCGTTAGACGCGGTGCTCGGCGTCGATAATTATTTCGGCGACCCGCGCAACCGGCAGCCGCCGCGCGCCCGCATATTCTCGCGGCTTGCCTCGCTACTGAGCCACCTTCGCGACGCGGGCTATACGCGCGTGGTGCTCGTCGCGCACAGCCAAGGCACGGTGATTTGCGCCGATCTGCTGCGCTATTTACACGTGCAAGGCAGGTTAGGAAGCATCGTGGGAACGATGCAGATCGCCCTCGTTACCGCGGGCTCGCCGCTGCGCGATTTATACGCGGTACGCTTTCCGCTGTTGTACAAATGGATGGGATCGAATGAGGAAGGCTTCGGCACTGCCGCGCCGGGTGCCGCGGCGATTGGCGCCACCGAATGGGTCAACGCTTACCGCTCGGGCGACTATGTGGGGCGTTCTCTTTGGACTTCGCCCAGCGATCCCACGCGGTTTCGCGTTGCCCCGGTAAGCGCCGGTGGCGCGGTCGAGGCCAAACGCGCGGACGACCGAACGGAGTTCTGCCTTGGCGCGGGCGGCCACACGCACTACTTCGATAACGATGCGGTGGCGCTCGCCGTTGAGATCGACCGGCTCATTTCAAAGTGACCGGCCCGGCCCGGCCGGCTTAGGGCTATTGGTAGCGAATCTGCACATTGGCCGGGCTCAACCACTCGCCCAGGGCTTGCACCAATTCTTCTTGCAAGTTGACGCGCCACTGCTCGCCGAGATTGATTTCGCACTGAGCGTCGTGATTGTTGTAGGCCACGAACACTGGGCATTTCCCGCCGAGATAGGGCTTGAGCAAGT
>JBJXGQ010000494.1:0-6012 GCA_046160525.1 Burkholderiales bacterium | reverse complement strand
TGTTGGTCGCCGAGGCCGGTATCGGTAAGTCCCGCATTGTGCGTGCCTTGCGCGATCGCATCGCAGCCGACGCGCATGAGGCGCTGAATTACCAGTGCTCGCCCTACCACGATAACAGCGCTTTCTTCCCCATCATCACGCAATTCGAACGCGCAGCGCAGTTCGCCTCGGAAGATACCCCGGCTCAGAAGCTCGCCAAGATGGAAGCCCTGCTCGCCAAGGCCCAGATGAATATCGCCGAGGTTGCTCCGCTCTACGCGGCCATGCTTTCGTTACCTACCGAGGGCTATCCGGATTTGCATCTATCTCCGCAACAACAGAAGGAACGAACCATCGCCGCCAAGGCCGGGTATGTCATGGATCTCGCCAAACAACGGCCAGTGTTGATGGTACTGGAGGATGTGCACTGGGCGGATCCTTCTTCCCTGGAGGTCTTCGGTGCGTTGCTCGAACGAATCGAATTCGCAAGGGTGCTCCTGCTCATTACCTACCGGCCTGAATTCACGCCAACCTGGCGTGGCCAGGCACGCGTCACGACCTTGAGTCTTGCGCGCCTATCGCGAAAGGAGACGGCGGGACTGGCCGAACGCGTCAGCGGCAAACCTCTTCCACCGGAAGTGCTGGAGCAAATTCTCGCCAAGACCGACGGGGTGCCCTTGTTTGTGGAGGAACTGACCAAGGCCGTGTTGGAATCCGGATTGATGAAGGACGCGGGAGATCGTTACACCGTTTCCGGACCGCTCCCTCCGCTTGCAATTCCTTCGACCTTGCACGACTCGCTCATGGCGCGACTGGACCGTATGGGGTCGGCGAAAGAACTGATTCAGTGGGGGGCGGTCATCGGGCGGGAGTTCGGTCACAAGTTGATTGGGGAAGTATCTTCGTTGCCAGCCGAGAAACTCGGTGAGGTCTTAAATCAGTTGGTGATCTCGGAATTGGTCTTGCGGAGAGGGAATTCCCCGGATGCGGTCTACGTCTTCAAACACGCCTTGGTGCAAGACGCTGCCTATGAGTCCATCCTTAAATCAAGACGGCAGAAGCTTCACGCCGATGTGGCGGCCGCTCTGGAGCGCGATGCACAAATCGCTCAAAGCGATCCCGGCTTCTTGGCGCAACATTTCGATCGTGCGGGGTTGAGTGGAAAAGCCATCGAATGGTACCTACGAGCGGCATTGCAGGCCAAGAGCCGGTTCGCGAATGTCGAGGCATTGCGATATCTGGAATGCGCTCTCGCGCTGCTCGCTGCCATGCGCCCCGAAGATCGGGACGTAACGCAGTGCATCGATGCGCACACCGAGATCGGAATGCTCTTGGCGATGCTCGAGGGCTACCATTCACAACGTGCCCTAGAGTATTTTGCGGAAGCCGAGAAATTAAGCCGGAACACGGACGATATGAACAGGCGGTTCCGCGTTCTCACCGGAATTATCACGTCGTTTACTTGGCGTCGCCTAGACTCGAACCGTTTTCGAGAAGAGTTGACCGCCATTGCCGCGCAAACTGGCGACAGGATTCATCGCATCTATGCACATGCCACCTCCGGAGAGTCTCATATGTTTGCTGGGAGATATAAAAGCGCTTTGGCTGAATTCGAGCGAGTGCATTCGCTTTACGATGAGCGCGTCGATGCACCCTTGGCATTTCAGTCCGGCTGGGACCCAGGAATGGGCTCGTTAATAAATTCGGCCTATATGCGATGGGAAACTGGTCACTTCGATGGCGCCCTATCGGCCTCGGAGAGATTCGTTTTTCTTAGCCATCAAATTGGTCATCCATACTCACAAGCATTCGCCTACGGTTGGACAAGCGATCTTGCCTACTATATGTGGCTCCCGGACAGAGCGCGGCACTACGCGGATCTCGGAGTGGAGTTTTGCCGAAAGCATGGTTTCTCGTTGATGCACGCCCTATGTTCTTTCCATCGAGGATGGGTTCACGCTAAAGAGGGGCACTACGACGAGGCCATCGAGCAAATGACCCAGGCGCTCGTTCAGTACCGGGAGGTGGGGTCCGCAGCAATCTTTGTGTCAAGAATGATCGCGCAGTTGGCTTCGGTCTATGGCCTGGCAAATCGATGTGAAGAGGGTCTTCGGGTACTGGAATCTTCTCCCGACCGGGTGCCAGGCAACAAGCGGGTTCGGTTCCCCGAGATCAGTCGTATCGAGGGCGAGCTACATCTAAACAAACACGATTCCGATCCAAAGCTCGCCGAGCGTTTCTTCAGGGAAGCGATGGAGATCGCCATCGAGGATGAGAACAAGGCCAAACAGCTTCGCGCCGCAATTTCCCTCGCCAAGCTGTGGCAATCTCAAGGCAAGACGGCGGAAGCCAAAGCGCTGCTGCAACCCCTGTACGACAGCTTCACCGAAGGCTTCGATTTTCCCGATATGAAGAACGCGAAGGCCGTTCTGGAAAGTATGTAAGGCCGCTCCATGAAAACGCTAGCGGATTGGTTGAGCGAAATCGGACTCGGACAATACCTCCCGCAGTTTGCCGAGAACAAGATTGATTTCGACGTGGTGCGTGATCTATCCGACGCGGATCTCAAGGATCTGGGCCTTGCGCTGGGGGACCGCAAGCGTTTTCGGCAAGCGATCGCTTCGCTGCCCGCCAAGGATTCACCGGGCCTAGCGCCTGTCCTACCTGCCGCGAGCATTTTCCCCGAGCGCGAGCGGCGCCAACTCACCATTCTGTTCTGCGACTTGGCCGGCTCCACCGCGCTGTCGGCGAGGCTCGATCCGGAGCCGCTTAGCAAACTCATGCAAGATTACCGCAGGGCCGCGACCGGCGTCGTGGCGCGCTACGAAGGACATGTTGCCCAGTACTTGGGCGATGGGCTCATGATCTATTTCGGCTGGCCCAAGGCTCACGAGGATGACGCCAGCCGCTCCGTATTGACGGCGCTGGATATTCTCTCGGCGCTGCGCCAGATCTCATCGAGCGAACCCTTGCGGGCGCGGATCGGAATCGCCACCGGGACGGTGGTGGTAGGGCAAGGCAGCGGCGACACCCACGGCGAGGGCAGTTTGGCGATGGGCGAAACGCCAAATCTGGCCGCCAGGCTTCAGGGCGTGGCCGGGTTGGATGAGATCGTGATCGCGCCTTCCACGCAACGCTTGACCGGCGATGCGTTCCATCTCGCCGATCTGGGCGAACTCACTTTGAAGGGCATTCTTCAACCAGTCCGTGCCTTCAAGGTTTTGGGTTCGCGCCGAGTAGAAGGCCGGTTCGAAGCAAGTCATGCACGCCAATTGACTCCGCTCATCGGAAGGGAAAGCGAGCTCGCTTTAATGCTGGACCGTTGGGAGCGAGCGAAGGCGGGTGAAGGCCAAGTGGTGATGCTGAGCGCGGAGGCCGGTATCGGCAAGTCCCGCGTCACACGCGCGCTACGCGACCGCCTTGCAGGTGAGAATCATACCGCCTTGCATTATCAGTGCTCCTCCATCCATAACAACAGCGCCTTCTATCCGGTCATCGAGCAATTCGAGCGCGCCGCCCAGTTTGCCTCGGAGGACACTCCCACTCAGAAACTGGCGAAGATGGAGACTTTGCTGGGAAAAGCCCAAGTAAATGTAGAGGAGGTTGCTCCGCTCTTCGCGGCGATGCTATCGCTGCCCACCGATGGATATCCGGATTTGCGGCTGTCCCCGCAACAACAAAAGGAGCGCACCATCGCCGCGCAGGTGGACCAAGTCACGGGGCTTGCCGGTCAGCAGTCTGTACTGATGGTGTTGGAGGATGCGCACTGGGCAGATCCCTCGACCTTGGAGGGATTTGGGGTATTGCTTGAACACCTCGATTCATCGCGCGTGTTATTGGTTATTACCTACCGGCCTGAGTTTCGACCGCCGTGGAAGGGCCTATCGCGGGTCACTGCATTGACCCTTGCACGTCTCTCGCGCAAGGAGACCGCCGTACTGGCTGAGGGTGTGAGCGGTAAGCCGTTGCCACCAGAGGTGTTAGAGCAGATCCTCGCCAAGACCGACGGGGTGCCCTTGTTCGTGGAGGAGTTGACGAAAGCCGTGGTGGAATCTGGCTTGATGAAAGACGCGGGTGATCGTTACACCGTCACTGGTCCATTGCCGCCGCTGGCAATTCCCTCCTCGCTTCATGACTCGCTGATAGCGAGATTGGATCGCATGGCACCCGTAAAAGAACTGATTCAACTAGGCGCGGTGATCGGACGGGAGTTTAGTCACAAGCTCATCGCCACGCTCTCACCATTACCTACCGCGCAACTGGATGCGGCAGTCGAACAACTTGTCGCCTCGGAACTTGTGTTCAAACGTGGCGTTGCGCCCGATGCGATGTATGTCTTCAAGCACGCCTTGGTCCAAGACGCGGCCTACGAATCCATTCTGAGATCCCGCCGCCAACAATTGCATTCCAATGTTGCCACCACATTGGAGCAAGACGCTCAGCTCGCGCAAAGCGACCCAGGTTTCCTTGCCGTGCATTTTGATCGAGCAGGACTCAACGAAAAAGCCGTAGAGTGGTATCTGAAGGCGGGGCACCAAGCCAACGTGCGATCGGCCAATCGAGAAGCGTTGCACTACTTCGAACGCGTACTGGCGCTCCTGGCGAACGCAACATCATCGCAGAACATTGTCGAGCAACGCATCGATGCTCACGCCGAGCTCGGTTTGATTCATACGTTGCTCGAAGGCTGGGCTTCCGAACGGGCCCTAACGAATTTCGTCGAGGCCGAGAATTTGAGCCGGGAGAGCCAGCACGCGGGCCGGCGTTTTCGTATCCTGGTGGGAATGATTACTTCCTTGATTTGGCGCGGCCATGCGTCCGACGCAAAGTCTTACTCGCAGCAATTAGCCGCTCTGGCGAAGGACAGTGAAGACTCTGTTCACCGGCTATACGCCCATCAGGTTCAAGGACAAACCTTGATGTATGCGGGAATGTTCCGCAAAGCACTTGCGGAATCGGAGTTGGCAACCAGACTCTATGATGAAAGCGCCGATGCACAGCTTGCTTTCAAATATGGCCACAACCCCGGGCTGGTGGCGCTGTGGAACGCCGCCTACATGCAGTGGGAAACGGGCGCGCTCGACCGTGCTCTTCGCTCTTCTGAAAAGGGCCTGGATCTCGGCCGCAGGATCGGCCATGCCTTTTCTCTATCGAGCGCTCTCATGTGGACGCTCGATCTTTCCTACTTCATGTGGCTGCCGGATCGCATTCTTCGCTACGCCTCAGAAGCCCTCGACTTCGCGCAACGGCATGGATTTTCCCAGATGCATGCCACGGGCTGTTTTCACCAGGGTTGGGCACATGCCCAGGAAGGTCTGTACGACCAGGCCATTGAGCAGATGACGCATGCCCTGGCGCAGCACCGCGCAACTGGAGCTGCAGCAGTAGTCGCCTCGCGCCTTACTGCGCAACTTGCATCGGTGTATGGCCAGGCAGGCATGTACGACGAAGCGTTTCGTGTGCTCGAATCATCGCCGGACCGCCAGCCGGGACGCCGGCGCATTCGATACCCTGAAATCAGCCGCATCGAAGGCGAACTGCATCTTCGCAAACCGGACTCCGATCCGAAACTCGCTGAGCATTTCTTCAGGGAAGCCATCGAGATCGCCGTCGAGGACGAGAACAAGGCCAAGGAGCTTCGCGCGGCGACCTCCCTCGCTAAGCTGTGGCAATCTCAAGGAAAGGCAGCCGAAGCAAAAGTGCTGCTTCAACCGCTGTACGATAGCTTTACCGAGGGTTTCGATTATCCAGACATGAAGAATGCGAGAGCGGTACTGGAAGGTCTGAACTCTAAAATAACGTAAGCCCGATCAACGAGGGGAGGAAACGATGAAGCTATACGTATGGGGTCCTGCGCCCAATCCGCGGCGTGTGAAGATGTATCTGGCGGAAAAAGGGCTTACGGTCGAATGGCACTTACTTAAGCTTTTGTGGATGACCATGTTTTCTGACGCGGGCTCTGGCGAGCGCGCGTGGTTGAGTTAGTCGTGGGTAGGGTTTAGGCCGTTTCTTGACCGCCCTAGGCTCGATGCG
>JBJXGQ010000493.1:0-5488 GCA_046160525.1 Burkholderiales bacterium | reverse complement strand
CCGTGTTTGCCGCATTAACGTTCGCCACTGCCGCGTTTTCTCTACCGATGATCGCAGACCGTGAAGTGGACATGATCACCGCCTGCGTTTCCAGCATTCATGCGGTACTGCGCAACAAGCCCGCGATATTGTTGTGGGCATCCCTGATCGCGGGCCTGACCGCGCTAGGATTCCTGACGGCGTTTGTCGGTCTCATCGTCATCATGCCGTGGCTAGCTTATGCGACCTGGCACGCCTACCGCGAGACGCTAAGGCCGGACGATTGGCCCGAGCTAGAGTGACGAAGGGGCAGGCGTTAAATTCAAAGACCTACCCGCGCGCGGTTGTCTTGATCCCTCGCCCTCGCGCTACCGGCGTGCCCGGCAGCGAAGTACTCCTCCGCGACCACGTAGGACCACCAGGACGAGGCGTTCGGAGCGAACAACATGTGCCAGTACCAGGCGGACACATCCGGCCAGCTTCGCCCATCGTTCCCGATGATGATTTCGCATACCGCCAAGTCATCAGAGGCGCTGCGAGCGCGAAAGCATCCCATCGTCCGGCCCGCATCGTCTTTTCTGGCAGGTAACGGCGTAATGCGGTAGCCGTTACCACGGAAGCATTCCGCAGCGGAATGCAGCCGGCGCGTCGGCGTCGTGACCCATCGCACTATGATTTCCCGGTGAGAATCGCGAAAGCGCCCGGTACGTCCGGGGAAATCGCGCGCGAAAATTTCTTCCAGCCTCGTAAGAGGCAATGCCTCGAGCGCATGCCCCTCGTAACGGGCGGGCCATCCTGGAAAGCCATCGTTGTCCGGCCGCGCCACGGCACGGGAGCCTCCGGCCAGCGGCGCCAGCGCGGCGGCCACCACCGAGGCGAGGAAGAAGAACACCGGCAGGCGCGTCCCGCGCCAATTCATGCCGATGCCCTTGGCGGGTTGAGTTTGGCCAACATCCACAGCGTGGCGCCGGCGAGTAGCGCGAACGCGGCGATACCGGTACCTTCGTGCCACCACGACGCAGGTTGCGCGAGCAGCCCAGCCTCAAAGTAGAACAAGCTGGAGGCGCGCAGTGCGTTGCACACGATGGCGAGCACGGTGCATATCGCCATGGCGGCAAGTGTCTTCCAAATACTCAATCGCATCATCGCGCAGCCCATGAGCGTGAGCAGCAACCCCGCCCTGAGCATGCTCACACCACTGCACGGGGCATCGAATTGAATGGTGTCGCCACGCCAGATGAGATTCGAAGCTTCTCGCGTCACGGCATGGCCTTGAGCCCGCAAGAACATGACGGTCAGCGCCGCGCAAGCCACGCGCATGGGGTAGCCCAACATGAATTGCAGCGAAGGCAGCACTGGCATTGCCAAGGCCACGAGCGCCCAGAAGGTCACTGGAGGCTGGTTGGCGAAAAGCAGGGAGTGCAGGCAGGCCAATGCCGCCATGACGGCCAATGTACTGCGCACGATAGGGGGCGCGAAGGACTGGCTGGCGGCATATACAGCCAGTACTGCCGTGAGGAAAACCAGCGGAGGCTTGTGTGCCCCCCAGGGCGCCGGTTGGCGCAGGTGCGTGACTACGAATAGCACGACTACAAGAACCAGCGCCAGCCCTTCCTCCGGCGCCATCTCGATGCGATGGAAAAGCCAGCGCCAGCCGTCCCAGCAAGCGGCGGTGACCAGCATAAGCATGCAAAGCGGGTGCATCAGCTCGGTGCGATTCGCGGCCGGCGCCCCCACGCCATCGCGAGGAGCGCCATGAAGACAAGGATGAGCAGCAGCCACTCACCGGGTTCCGGAATCGTGGGAACCGAGGAGCGCTCCGCGGGCTTGAGGCGGCTTTGATCGTATTGTTCTTTCGTCTCCAGCACGACGGCGCCACTGACGGGTGTCACCAACCGGTAGCGCGTCGCCAGTTCGGTGGCTTTGGCGCGGTTAGCGGCCGGATCGTCTCGCATGAGGGCCAGCACGCGCCCGTTGGCCCACAAACGCGCGATGTGACCGGAGCCTGCCGCTCCTTTCGAGTTGGCGGGCGAACGCCGGATAGAGAAGCTTTCTTGTGCGCCGAGTTCCCGCTCGAAGAACGAGGCCAGATCGGCTTGCACGTTTCCGCTGTGGGGCAAGGAGCGTGCGCTCCAACTCCAGGGCGAATCAGGAAGCAATTCGTTGGGACCGGCTTCGGTGTTGTAGAGCCACACCTGAGGGAGCCGAACCAAGCGGGTTTGCGCCTGATCGAAGGCCCCGGCGCTATCGTGAAAGCGCATGGGCTGGGGGCCGTGGACCCAGAGGAGCATCGCGTTCGATTCGGCTTCCAGGCGCTTGAGCGCTTGCACCAAGGCAGGCGAATTGTCCTGGCCACCGGTAAAAGACGCCGCGCTGATCAATGCAATGACGCTTTGCTTATGAGATGCTGACCAGGGGGCCAGGGCAATCTGCCTCAGCGGTTCCGAAGCGATCAGCACACCCACCCGCACGCCTTGAGGAATCTTGTCGAGACTCTCAATGAGATTTGCAGCCGCATCGCGCATGGGAGCCGAACCATCGATCACCAGAAGCAAGGCGCCGGGAACCTTAGCCCTGCCGGGCGCGATTTCCTGGAGGATGCTCTCTCCCTTGACCGCTCCTGACAAGGAGGAGGAGGCGTGCGGATCGCGTTCCACGAGGATGGGGAGTCTGGCGTGCGTGAGCTCGCTGTCGCCCAGGGAACCCTCGGCGCGGTACAACTCATCCTTGACCCGGGTCATGTTCAGGCCTGGGAGTAAGCTCGAAACCTTCTTCGCGCTCTCGATCCATAGCGCATGCCGCAGATCAGGCGCGAAGGAAAAGTTGCGGTCCACGATGGCCGGCAGTACGAAGCTCGCATTCGCGGAACTCTCCATCATCAGCGGTGCCGTGATGCCGAGCTTGAACTTGATGGTGCCGCCATTGGCGGGAACCGGGAATGCCTGAGCCAGTACGCGATCGGCGCCTTTCGTGGTCACCAGAAGAGGATCCTTGCGCTCTTGTACCGCCACCCGCTCGTAGGCCGCGCGCACTGCTTGGCGCCCGCCGTAGGCCGCTTCGCGCTCCTCGCCATTGACCCAGAGCGTGGCTCGCGACACCACGCCGCCCGGCGGCAGCGCGATCTGAAGCCGCGTCTCGCGATCCACCGCGGAGGTGTTGCGAAATTCGAGGGTCCACTCGATGTAAGCCACCGCCTCATCGCCGTTGACAGACCCGTCGAGACGAGACGCCACCAGGTCCAGCCCCTTTATCCGGCCGCCGACCTGCGCGCCACCGTGATCGTTGTCGAACGTGAAGTCGTCGAACCGCGACCACGTGCCCTTGGTAAAGGGCGCGGGCCGCGCGTTGAAAGGAACTCCGTAGGCGCGGTAGTAGACCTCGCGCGCGGCCGCCGCCGGCGGCTGGAGCTGCCTCGCGTTCTGGTTCGGGAGAATGGCGCCGCCGAACACCACCAGCCAGGTCAACAGGCCGTCTGGTTGCCCGGACGAGTCGTAGCACAGGCGCGCCAGTATCTCCTCGCTGCCCAGGCTTCTCACCAAGGCCAGGCCGCGCTCGCGTTGCGCGGAATTCCCAGTCGCCGCCCATTGAACGCCCAAGCGCGTGGCGGCCGCTGGTACGTCGAGCCCCATGAGTACCACCAAACCCGCCGCGATACCGCTCAGGAAGTACCGCCGGAACGCGACGCCACCGTGGGTTTTCACGAAGGCGTGGCGCAGGAGTACCGCCGAGATGAGGGAGGCCAGCGGTGCCAAAGGCAACAGGCCAAACCCCATGGCGATAATGGCCACCAATGCAATGGGCACTAGGGGTAAGAACAGCAAGCTGTAGAAGGTTGCAACCGCCACGGCGGTGCCGTTGGCGAAGGCGGCCCACCTGAGCTGCGTGGGCGCGCCATGCCGAAGTTGCCGCCAAATCCAGAAATTGCTGGCCGGCACCGATAGCACCAAGAGCACGTGCCACGCAGTGGGCATGGGATCGAAGAAGGCCTCCGCGCACATCCGCGTGAACCCTTCGATCCCGATAACGATCGACGGGTATACCATCCCGACGAAAAAGTGCCAGAACTTAACCCTGGGGCCCGATCCTGCTTGTGATGGCGGGGCTGCGTCCAATTTCATCGATTCAGCGTCACTCACATTTGTCTCGCAACCGGAAAACCATGCGAGGGTTATCGGCAAAGGCGGCGAACTGAATAGGAATCTTTGTAGCGTCACACCGCGGTTATAGTCTCTCGCCTTTCCTGTGCCGATCGACCCTTACCATGGAGGATGGAGCATGCCAACACTTTCCCAACGACGAAGCTCCCTTGCGCTGGCTGCGGCTTGGCTGGCGGGATTTCCAGCGTGCGCCGCGGCTTTCGTTCATGTTTGGAATCGCCATCATGCTAGCTAGCGTGGCGGTATCGGCGCTTGCGTGGTTACTCGGCAGATTTGCCCTGCAGGCCGCCTTGCCGTCCGGTTTCTTGTTCGTGGCACCGCTGATGACTCCGCGGCCGGACGATTGGCCCGTCTTGGAATGAATGTGGTCAAGCGTGCATTTATAGAAACACCTTAGACCGGCGCCCTCCCGTCAGAGGGTTTCAGTAACTTGTAGACTGAGGTAAAGTCCTCGCGCGCCAAGCCTTGCGAGGATGCGAGGCGTAGCAATTGTTGCGCGGCGGGACTGACGAATACCGGGATGCGCAATTCGCGGGCGGCGTTCACGGCGAGCGCCAGATCCTTCGCCATCAAATCGGTCATGAAACCCGGCGCGTAATCGCGGCTCGACGGCGCTTTTTCGACGATGCCCGGAACCGGATGCGCGTTTTGCATCATCCACGTGTTGCCGGAGGATTTGGAGATCACTTCGGTGAGAATTCTTGCATCCACGCCGAACCCTTCGGCGATGCGAAAAGCCTCGGCGACAGCGACTGCGGATACGCCAGCAATGAGGTTATTGCAAAGCTTCGCCGCTTCCCCCGCGCCCACTTCTCCCACGTGAATGATATTCGCGCCCATGGCGGCGAGCGCGGGGCGGGCTTCCTCCAAATCGGCGGCCTTGCCACCCACCATGATCGCCAGCGTTGCGGCTTCGGCGCCGGTGGAACCCCCGGAGACTGGCGCGTCCAGGAAACGCCCTCCTTTCGTGCCCAACGCCGCCGCCACGCGGCGCGAAACGCCAGGATCGATGGTGGACATGTCCACACATAGCTGGCCTGCCCGGATGCCTTCGAGCACCCCGCCGGCGCCTAGGTAGACGCTCTCCACATGGGATGAGGAGGGAAGCATCGTGACGACCAAGTCGCAGCGCTGGACTGCGTCCGCCACGGATGCCGCCGCCTTCGCGCCCCGGCGCACCGCCCCTGCCAGCGCCGCCGGCGCCACATCGTAGGCGATAACGCCATGCCCGAATGGCACTTACTTAAGCTTTTGTGGATGACCATGTTTTCTGACGCGGGCTCTGGCGAGCGCGCGTGGTTGAGTTAGTCGTGGGTAGGGTTTAGGCCGTTTCTTGACCGCCCTAGGCTCGA
>JBJXGQ010000492.1:0-4067 GCA_046160525.1 Burkholderiales bacterium | reverse complement strand
CAGAGGCTCATTGCGATACAGAATCCACTCGCCGTCGCGCCACCAGCATTTATGGATGTTCATCCGCTCAGGACACCATACCAGTACAGCTTGGCCTCGCTCCTTGGGAGCCGTCTCAATCGGTTGCCATCCCGCGAATCGCGGCAGCGGGCACCAGTCGGGTGGGGCTTGCTGCTCACTGAGTAGCGGCGTGCCACCGTCCGGGACCTTTCGCGACGGGTGGTAGCAAGCCAACACCCCAGTATTGACGTTGTACTTTTTTCCTCGCCGCGCGCTGCACCCTGGCTGCCGAGAACAGTATCCACACTCACCGCACATGTTGATGGTGCTGGTCAGGATTCGCTCAGCCATTGTCGCGGCCCTCCGCTTCGATCTCGGCTGCCCTTTTGCGCGCATTCCGTAGCGTACCCACTACAGCCGCCCGTAGGCACGCCACCGCTGCCACACGATCCACGAAAAACTTGGCAATCTCGTGAGGCGGATCTCCGTCAAGTACGGATTCACTATCGGCCCACACCCGCAACTCCCGCACGGCCCGCACCCGCCCTGCCGCCGCAAGCTGCGCCTCAAGCTCGGCGATACGGGCGTCTTTCTCGGCCGCAAGAGCCTTGCCGCGTTCCAAGTTGTCCGGTAGCTCAGCCAGCGTTTCGCAGGCGAGTTCGCTGGCCACGCCTTGATCCTCCACCCCCGGCGCAAGAGCATTGCACAAGCCCTGCATCAATTCGCCGTACATCCGCATCAGGACGCCGTTTTGCTCCTGGAGTTGGGCCGCGCCCTTGGCCGCTTCCTCGCTCACCAACGGATCCAGGGCCTCACGGCGTGCCGTGGCAAGGATCGCCTCCAGTATCTCGCGCGGGGGCAAGCTGGTATCCATGCCGTCGATGATGGCGCGGCTTATGATGGCATCGCGCCACTCTCCGCTCTTGGCCACCGCATCGGCTAGCGTGGCGCGCAAGGTGCGAATCTCGGCCAGCAGGTCGGGCAGTGCGTTGCGGGCCGCCATGGTCAATTCAGTATCTTCGTCGCCATAGGTAAGGTACTCCGCATCTTCGCAGGGATCGCAATTCACGTTGAACACGTGATGCTTACCGTTCCTGATGGCATACTTTACTGTGCCATCGTAGCGATCGCCTCGCCACGGCGCGGGCGTAGCTTTTGCCTCTAGTTCAATTAACTCTGCGTCTGTCTTACCGCCGTACATCATATCTGCCTGCCTTCCGCGAATTTCCACGCCATCTTCTTGACGCGCTCCAGCGCCGACTTCAGTACTCATGGGTCAACTCTTCAGGAAATTCCAGCAGTTCCTGTGCTTCTCGCCCAACGGAGTGCCACTTCCGGCTTTGCTCTTTCAGCAGGGCCATCCGAACCGCCGTCTCCAGGGTGCGCGCACTCACCCTAAGGTGGGTCCAGCCTGCATCAGGCACACTTTCGTATAGCTTGGATAGCTCAGGGTGAAGTCTAATTTTCCATGCCAACAGCCACCCACACCCGTAAGGGATCACCCTAGGCTTGGGTCTATTCGGGTCCGCTCCCCTGTTGAGGAAGTTGAGGAACTCGCCCGAAGTCACAGACGAGTCGGTCGATAAGTTCGAATAACTCATTGATATTTTTTTCCTTTGTTTGCTCTTTGGGCTTGTAGGTGCCCCGCTTTGGGTACACCGCCTTCCAGGGAGTTGAACCTAGCGTCCTGGAGGGTTTGACCCTCGGGGCTAAGTCTATTAGTTTCTTGATCTTAGCTCTCATGCCCTTCTTTCCATCCAAGATTTGCATCGGCTATCATTCTCAGCCGCCCCCGCCGCCTCACGTTTACGCCGCGCCTCGGCCATCTCGCACAGCCGGAGCCCGGCCCGCTCCTGGAGGTTGGCAAGGCCCCAGGCATGGAGCACGATCAGGCCCACGCCCGCTGCAAGAATCGCCCCGCACACCACGGCGGTCATGGCTTCACCTGCCCTTTGTCGTACTGCTGGATGCCCCACACGATGGCGTGAAGGCACCAGAGGTAGTGGTAACTCCACTCCTTGCCGTCCGGTAAATCGCAGCCGAAGCTCACGTCACCACTACTGAATCTGTACAGCAACTCGTAAGCCTTATGCTCGTTCCTGTCGTCTTCCAGCGGGCCGAAGACCTCATCATCCAAATCAGAAAGTACCTGCTTCAACTGGTCTGGCTTGAGGTCCCAATTGTCTAGTCGCCCAATAACCTGCGAGCGAAATACGTCGGCAGAGAACTCTTTGGCATCGTCGCGTGCGCATTGCAGCTTCTCCTGCCAATAGTAGGCGTTGATGCGGTCGCCTCGGAAGAAGTTGAACATGTCCTCCACGCGCGAGAAAACCCACGTCTCCATGTCGCCGCGAATGATGAGGCCGTTTGGCCACGTGACGATCTCGAACCAGTGATGCCATCCGTGGTTCGGCTTGCGGAACTCCAGATGGCGGTACAGGCCATCGTTTCGCTTGATCGTCATCACGTGGCTGGCGATGTCTTTTCTGAAGTCTTTCTCCACGTCTCGCTTTTCGCTCATATCGAATCCTCCCCGCTGGTCGTGCAGCCAAAGCACACCCACTCCCCGCTATCGAGGTTGAGATGCTTTCTGCGCTCGCGGCACTCCGGGCACCAGTGGAGCTCGATGACCGGCCCTTCCTCGCGCACTGGCACCGTGGCCAGTATCCCGCGCACAACCTCATCACAGATGGCTTGCGCGGCCTTCTCCCGGCCTACCAGCATCAGGGCGTCATAGCGCATTAGTGGGTTCATGCGGTTGCCTCCTCTTCGGCGAATAACTCGGCTTGGCTTTCCTCTGGCTTGGCGGCGGCGCGAAGTCGAACACCTCCTGGCTCAACCGCTTGGCGGCGATCTCCGCATACCGTTCCTCGATCTCGATTCCGATGGCACGGCGGCCAAGTTGCTTCGCCGCTACCAGCGTGGGGCCGCTGCCCATGAAGGGATCGAGCAGTAATCCTTCGCCATGCTTTGATATGATTGTGGCCAGCATGTCTACTGGCTTTTCAGCGGGATGTACTCGCCCCGCTTGCGGAACGCCGCGAAACCGAAGCACGTCGCCGTCTCCGGTGGCTATTCTTTCGGCCTCTTCGCATTCACCCCATGCCACCAGCTCATGCTGGTGACGCCACGTGTAGCCGTTGAACGATACAAGTTTATCCCAAACAAGTAGACGAACATGCTTAAAAATCGGGAACATAGAACGCCAGAAGAGGGGATACGACTTAGCATCACAGAATAGATATGCGCTCCCACTAATTTTGAGTGGGATGGTAGGAAGTAACGCATCAAAGTATCCTTGCAATACAGAAAGATCGCCTAACATGCGGCGAGTTGGAGCCGCGCCCCGCGCATTAACGTATGTCGCTACAGGCACGAAATAAGGAGGATCTGTCACCACCAAATCCACCGGACCGAGCGTGGGCAGGATCTCGCGGCAATCGCCGTGGAATATAGTTATCCCGGCGTGTTCGTAGTAGGGCTTCATTTTGTGGAATCCTGCTGCTGCTCAATCTCGATCAGCCTGCGCGGTTCCTTGGCGCACTCTTCGTCCGCGGGCGTGAACTTGACGTGGAGAGTTTCTGAATTGCCCCAATCGCGCCGTATAGCGCCAAACCATGCCAATAGGCGAATCAAGTCCTCCCGGCGAATTGTGTGCACCTGGTGCCTATCTCCGAGTTGCACTTTGTCTAGGAACTCTTCTGCTAACCGTAATTCGCTATCGGGCACGACAGTGCCCCTCATCCCTCTACCCTCCGTGGTGTCATGGCTTCACCTGCCCTTTATTGAGGAGCCCAAGCTCTGCCAGCCGCTCATCAAGCAGCTTCAAGATTTGTAGGCGAAGCCTACCGGCCGATCTCGGGTTTATTTGCCACTCGTAGCGGCATTTGATGTGACAGAACTTTTTACCCTCTTCGGCCTTCATTGGCTTTAGGCAATTTGTACACTCAAGCAGCGGTTTCGACACTTTGGACTCCTTCTTCGTTGCGCGCGCGGCGATAAGCGTCCGCGAGACTGCGCAAATGTTCCTGGAGGTCTGCGCCCTCCATCGCCTGATAGTCACAGCG
>JBJXGQ010000491.1:0-9507 GCA_046160525.1 Burkholderiales bacterium | reverse complement strand
TCATGTTCACCGTGTAAGTCAATACCGCCCCTACAACTGCTGGGTTCGGCGCGGCAGTCAGGCTGGCACTTAGATTGGCACTCGCCGATGCGTTCAATGCCCATGCGAGCGCGAGCGCGCCTGATGCGCCACCGTCACCATCCACGGCAATCTGGTACTCAGCCCCTACCTGCGCCTGATATAGCAGGCCGCTTGCGCCATTAGCGGTACCGTCGTGGTTGTTGGAGGCAACCGCCGTGAGCGCCGCCACACTGGTGCCCGTGTAAACGGCGAGCAAGGTGTCGAAGCCGCTACCATGGGTGTTAAGGCTTACTTGGCCTGCGCTCGGAGCCACCCACTTCCACCACACCGAGCGGCCTCCGGAGTTGCCCGCATGGTTAGGTTCGCTTGCCTCCTTGGTCCCATAGGTGGAGGTGCCGCTGGACGAACCCGAGACACCGGACAACGCGAGACGGTTGGCGAAATCGTCGTTAACGGGACGCACCGCTGAGTAAAGTTGCAGGCGCGGCTTGGTGATGCCATTGCGAGGATCGGTGACAAGCACCGCTTGCGAAGTAAGGCGCGAAACGGTCTGCGCCAAGGTGTCCGAGGGATACGCGGCCCGTGCCACCGCGATGGCACCTGAAACGAATGCCGCTCCCTGGGACGTTCCTCCCATCTGCGCCCCCCCAGCCGTGATGAATGCACCCGGGGCCAGCATCGTCAGAAAAGAAGCGCTGTTCGAGAAGCAGGGCACCTTGTCGGCGGTAGTGGTGGCGTCTGTACAAACGGCCGCGCTGACGCTTCCCCAATCCTGAGAATACACCGCGCCCACGGACACTGCGTTGGGCGTGCAAGCGGGATTCGCCAGGCCGCTGGTGAATCCTTCATTGCCCGACGAAGCCACGGTGAGGATCCCCGCATTGCGCGCGCTATTGATGGCGCTCGTATAGGGATTGCCAAAGGAACAAGGGGTGGTGTTGGAAATTCCGTTTCCCAAGCTCAAGTTTATCGCGCGAATGTTGTACGCCGCTTGATTGGAGATGGCCCAATTGATGGCGGCCAAGATCGTGGAATCGGTGGTGGAAGAACTGGACCCGAACACGTTGAGCGCGGCGATTCGTGCCCCAGGCGCCACACCAGCCACGATGGCGGAGACATTTGTGCCGTGCCGGTTTGGCGAGCTATCCAGCACGCTGCCCGAATCCGCGAGGTTGGCCCAATAGGCCACCTTGCAAGCGGCGGGTACACCGGGCGCGCTGCAAGAGCCAAGATCCGGATGCGTGTAGTCGGCTCCGCTGTCGATTACGGCTATCGTCACGCCCGCACCCGTCAGACCCAGGCTCTGAGTCGCGGCCTGCCCCACCATGTTGGCGCTCACTGAGTCCAGCGTGAGGTACTTGCGTTCGTTCGGATGCAAGGCGGCGAGTTCCGCGTGCGCGAGCAAGCGCGCTAGTACCGCGCCATCGCCAACACGAACATGCATGAGGGGCAGCGCGGGGTAGTCGTTCAGCCGGTCACTTGTGGCAACGCCTGCCGCTTTCAATACCCTGTCCTTGACGGCACGGTAGCCCGCCGCGCGCATGCGTACGATCCCCGCGTCGTCGAACGCTAACCGGCGGCGCTTGCGCTCCGCATTAGCCTGCGCGTCCGCCGAGGTGGTTACGAATTCCGCGATGACTCCGGCACTACCATCCGCCTCCACGGCGCTTCGCAACCACAAGGGGACCTCGCGCGGCGCCGAGCTTGCGGGATGGGGACAGGCCATGCATGTCAACCAGCACGCCGTGGCAAGCACGCTTGCGATACGAAACTTACGCGCGGACCTTGAACATGCCGCCACGATCTTCTCTCCACACTGCCGCGATGCACTTGTAGAAATATCCATCTCCGTGCACCAGCCTAACTTGCTTGCGTGACACGGTGATTCCCAGGTATTAGGCCGAAAGGGCTGCGGGCCCTTGAGTGATGCCAAAACAGCAACGGCCCGTCATCAAACTGAAACGGCTGCGCGCGTAGAGTGGGCGCGGCGCAAGCCACCGGCGAAGCGCTGTTGCTAACCTACGAAGGGGACTGAGATGAACCCAAGCCGCCGCGCATTTCTTGGAAAAACCCTGGCCGCCACGGCCGCCGCGGGATTGGGTCCCGCGTATTGGAGAGCAGTATTCGCCGCCAACGCCTCACTAGGCGAGAGCCCTTACGGGCCCCTGGGCAGCCCAGACGCATACGGTGTTCGATTACCGGCCGGATTCAACGCCCGGCTGACCGGCATGACAGGGCAAGCGGTGCCGGGCACGAACTACATTTGGCATGGCTGGCCCGACGGCGGCGCGACCTTCGCCACCACCGATGGCGGTTGGATTTACACCTCCAACTCCGAGTTGAACGGAACACGCGGGGGTGCAAGCGCCATTCGCTTCGATGCCACCGGAAGAATCGTAAGGGCCTACCGCATCCTCTCCGGTACCAAGTGGAATTGCGCTGGCGGTGCCACGCTTTGGGCCACGTGGTTATCCTGCGAGGAACACCGTGCCGGAGTCGTGTGGGAATGCGATCCGTTTCAAGCGGGACAAGGCATCGCGCGCCCCGCCCTGGGGACATTTGCGCATGAGGCTGCCGTGGTGGATCTGGTCACCGGCTACGTCTACCTCACCGAGGACGATGGCGAGGGCCGCCTATACCGTTTGCGCCCAAACTCCTGGCAGGATCTTTCCGCCGGCGTGTTGGAAGCGGCCTCTGTATCCCCCGATGGCTTCGTCACGTGGGTAGCCGTCCCCGCGGACCGTCCCTACCGCGGCCGCGACACCGCGCCGTTCGCACGCGGCGAAGGCGCCTGGTATTCGAATGGTTACGTGTACTTCTGCACCACCGCGGATCACCGCGTCTGGGCACTGGAAACGGCCACGGGGCGCCTGGAAATCATTTACGACGCCGCGCTGCTCGGTACGCTGGCGCCGTTGCGCGATCCAGACAACGTCACCGTACACGAGCGCTCTGGCGATATTTTCGTGGCGGAAGACGCCGGCGACATACAGCTCGTGCTGCTCGCCAACCAGTCTGGGCAACGCATAGCCGCGCCATTCCTGCAATTCGCCGGGCATGCCGGTTCCGAAGTGTCCGGGCCTGCTTTCAACCCCAGCGGCACGCGCCTTTACGTGAGTTCTCAGCGCGGTACCGACGGGGATAACAACGGCGCCGGCATGACGTTCGAGATCACCGGGCCTTTTCGTAGACGATAGATCACTTTCACGAGGACCACGCCATGCAACGACTGCTTGTCGCGCTTATTGCACTGATTGTCTCCGCCGCGCCGGCTATCGCAGGCGAAGAGGATAGCCATGACTTGCGAATCCTCACCTTCAATGTGCTGGCACCCATATGGGCGGCTCCGGTCTGGTATCCGGCCGAAATGGATCCCGCATTGCTCGATCGCACGTTGCGCCGCGAACGCATCGTGTCCTTCTTGCGCAAGGTGCGCCGCAACTCCGATGTGATCTGCCTGCAAGAGGTGCAGAAAGACGAACTCCCCTATTTCCTGCGCGCGCTGGGAACCGAGTTCGAAGGCGCCATGGCATTCAATGACCCGAATTACTGGTCGAGCTGGATAGTTCCCGAGTTGCCCTGGCAGCCCAACGGCACCGCGGTGATCGTGCGCAAATCGGTCGTGGCCCAGCGCCGCTTCACCGATCTCGCCCTGTCCTCGGACGGCAATCACGCGGCGGCGGTGGAAGGCTTGCATGCGGCAACGGGAAGGCCCTTGCGCATCTTTTCCGTGCATCTGGACAGCGACTTCAACAACAACCGCCTCTTCGAGTTGCGCTCGCTGATGGAGCAAGCGCCCGCGCATGAAGGCTACACCGATGTGGTGTGCGGGGATATCAACGAGGACACGGTTACGGGTAGTGCTGGGAGCATCTTCGCGGACAATGGCTATGCGGATGTGCTGGCGAGCGTGGGCAACCGCGAGGGCACTCATCCATGGAGCACCGCTTACTACCGGTCCGCCCGCTGGGCCATTATCGATCACATCATGGTGCGGGGTGCCAAGCCCGTGGCGGGCGATGTATTCGATTTCGGGCTCTGGTCCATCGCCAATGAACTCACACGCATCGAAGAGAATTTCCGCCAGAGCGGCTCGGATCACTTCCCGGTGGGCGGGACGATTCGGTTCTATTGAGCATTTCCACCGTTTCCCTCACCCTCGATCCCTCTCCCGGAGGGCGAGGGAGGAAAAGCCCTTCTCCCCCGGGAGAAGGGTGGGGATGAGGGAAAGAACTTGCTTAGTCCTCGTCTCGCGCCCAAGCCCCTTTCGGTTGCAACACTTTCGCGAATAGCGTCACGCCTTCGATATCCTTCAAGCTCACCGTGAGTTCGCGCGTGTGTGCATCGATCTTCATTTGGCCGTAGAACTGGTAGCCCGCCGAGGGCGGCGCGTTGGGCGTTGGCGGTACGCGCTGAAACACGACTTGAGGCCCGAAAGTGTTGTCCAGGCCGCTGGGACCGAAGCTCCCCGAGTTGAGCGGGCCAGATACGAATTCCCAGAATGGCGAGAAGTCACTGAACACGGCCTTGTTCGGGTCGTAATAGTGCGCGGCCGTATAGTGCACATCCGCGGTGATCCACACCACGTTCTCGATCTGGTTGTGCTTGATGAAACTCAACAGTTCGGCGATCTCCAACTCGCGTCCCAACGCCGGGCCATCGCCATTGGCCCCGTTTTCCCAACGATCCCGGCCTTGTGCGTCCTTGCCATCGCCCACCAGCAATCCGATGGGCATATCCGAGGAGATGACCTTCCACGTGGCGCGCGAAGACCTCAGACCTTGCTTGAGCCAATCCAATTGTGGCTTGCCAAGGAAGGTAGTTTCGGGGCCTTGCACCACTTGGTGGTTGAAGGTGTTGGGTCCGCGGTAGCTACGCAGATCGATCATGAAGACTTCCAGGCTGCGGCCGTAGGGAAGGCGGCGGTAGATGCGCTCTTCTTCCTCCTGCGAGTACCAGCGCATGGGCGCGTACTCCAGGAAGGCCCGCGTCGCGCGCGCAGCCAATAGCGGGATTTGCTTCACGGTGTAACGCGCATCCGCGCTCAAGTCCTTGGACGGCGACCAGTTGTTGCTCACTTCGTGGTCGTCCCACTGCCAAAGCTGCGGCACTTGGGCATTGAAGCGCCGCACGTTATCGTCGAGCAAGTTGTAGAGATAGTTGCCGCGAAACTCGTCCAAGGTTTCGGCCACCTTGCTCTTGGCATCGGTGGTGAGGTTGCGCCACACACCGCCACCGGGCAGCGCGACCTCGGGCTGGATGGGGCCGTCGGCGTAGATGGTGTCGCCACAGTGAATGAAGAAATCCGGGGCCTCTTGCCGCATGGTTTCGTAGATCTTCATGCCACCCAAATCCGGGTTGATGCCCCAACCTTGGCCCGCGGTATCGCCGGACCAGAGGAATTTCACGTGGGACCGGCCGCGCGGCGCGGTGCGAAATTGGCCGGTTATCCAATCGCTCTCGGCATTTGGGTCCTCCACGCTTTGGAACTTGACCCGCACGAACACATCCTGCGCGGGCGGCAGCCGGGAGAGATCCACACGGGCGGTGTAGTCCGTCACGCCTATGGCGTGGGGTCCGCGCACTTTTACAGCGTCGCGGAACTGCTCGTTGAAGGCGTATTCCACGAACATCCGGGAAGCGCGGTCGGCACGGCTCCAGAGAATGGCGCGGTCGGAGAGCACGTCTCCGGTCTGTAAACCCTGGAGAATCCGGGGCCTCGCCGCCTCGGCCGTAATAATGGCGGGCGCGCTTTGGGCTAACAAGATGCGAGGCATCTCGCCCGCGACGACCGCGCCGCCAACGATGGCGCTCTTCAGGAATTGGCGCCGCGCATTACCAGAATCGTTTGCCACCAGGAGCCTCCGTTACGGGAACGAAGGCCCCATCGTAGCTAACTCAAATGAACCTGGCGTGTATAGGCGGTTTCAATTGCAAGGCGGCGGACATAGTCCGTAATGATCCGCGGCCCGGCATGCAACCTAGGCAAACGCGCGCGCGCGGATCTCGCTCCAGACCGAAAAACAATTCTCCGGTTTGCTCACCACCGAGGAGAGATCTCCTTGCTTGACTCTCATCTCCTCCAGGCGCCAATCGCGCATGATCTCCAGCGCGAAGGTAAAGTCCTTGTAGCTGAGTACACTCAATTGTTTGAAGTTGAATGCCTCGCCCGTATCCAGCGCTATCAACAGAGAAGAAAGCACGTGGGAAGCAGGATCATCCGGTTTCCTCTGTATTCTTGCCAAAGCCATTTCGATCGGCGTCATATCTGGGTTCCTCCCTTCATCCGGCGCGCAGATTAAGCAGACGATCCCGGCTTCGTCAATGTCTTTCGTAAGCCATTGAGATAGAAGCGGTCCCAGCCACCAAATTCACGGGGGCAGGCACGTGCTTTCCCAAACCAAACCGCGTCCGTCACGAATCCGTCATAAATAAGATTATTTCCCGGAGGAATTTCCTACCGCGCCGGCGCCATTTGCGTAGCTCCGCCACTGGGTTCTAGCTTGTGCGCGACGAGCACCATGCTCTTCCACAGGTAAGGAAGACGTCCAACGCCGAAGAAATTGTCAACCCGAAAGCCGTTCTCCGACAGAAGCTGAGTAAGTGTGGCCTGGCTCCAAAACTTGATGTGCCCGCCGTGCCAAAGGGCGGTGTGATGTTTGTCCCACTTTCCGAAGACCGACAAGGCGAGATTCTTTAGGTAGCCATGGTATGGTGTGGTGACCAGCAGATAGCCGCCCGGCTTTAGGACCCCGCGCGCATAGACTGGCAGCAGATGCGGCGAGTAAAGGTGTTCGACGACTTCCGTTGAAACGACCGCATCGAACGCCTGCTCGAAGGCAAGAAGCTGCGCGGGATCGTCCTGAACACCGAATTGATAGAACGGCACTTTCGGATGGGAGGAGCGCGCAACCTCGACCCCTGCCCTGTCGTATTCGACCCCCGCCACCTCATAACCGGCCTTGGCCAATTCCCCGCAGAGCGAACCGTTCCCCGCCCCAAGGTCCAGCACCCTCTTGGCGCCCAGGGGTCTGAGTAGCGAGAGAATCTTGGGCGCGATGTAGCCACAGGATTGCGGGACTTGCTCCGAGGACCATCCGTAATCTCCGACGGTGTTATTTGTCATTGGTCATTAAGTACCAGATAAGGCGTCACACAGAATTCAACTCAAACGGCATGCAAATGAAGTAGGCTGCGGTGTCCACAATTCCTGGGCCGGGAACGGCGCGACAGACCATGTTGAAACGACTGCAATCCTTGCCGGCACTTGTGGGGATGATGGGGACCGGCCAGACATTGAAATTGGCGGCTGGATGGTTGCTGGCAAGGAAAACCATTCAGATCCGGGTTAACGATGTCTCCACCCCCATCACGATTCGCCGGGACGACAGCGACATTTATGTATTCCGCGATGCCTTGCTTAAAAGAGACAGCGATCCCACGCTGGACGAGCAGCCTCGTTTCATCATCGACGGTGGCGCCAATGTCGGCTACACCACGGCGCTCTATGCGAGCAAATATCCGAACGCCGTCATCGTCGCGGTGGAACCTGCGGCGCAAACCGCGAAGATCCTGCGGCGCCATTGCCGTCCCTATCCTAACGTCCATGTGGTCGAGGCGGGTCTGTGGAGTCATCCATGCACCTTAGGCGTACATGGAAGCGACGGAAATAGCTTCGCATTACAGGTGCGCGAAGTGCCGCCTGGTACGCCGGGAGCCGTGAGGGCAGTGACCATTCCAGGACTGATGCGGGACTTTGGAATGGACTCGGTCGGCCTGCTCAAACTTGACATCGAGGGTGCGGAACTTCAGGTGTTTTCGGCGCCGGATCTGGGATGGATAGACCGCGTGCGTGTACTGGCGATCGAGCTGCATGGGCCCCGCGCGGAGCGTGCTGTCGAATCGGCCATGGAGATCCGGGGGTTTTCCAAGCAGCGTTCCGGGGAAAAGATCGTCTTTCGCAATACCTCGAAAGACCTGTTTGCATCCGGTTTCGGCATCGCCCAACGGCTCTCATGAAATCTACCGCCTCAATTCCTTGAGTGCGCCGATAACGCTGCCCGCCGCCTGCTCCCAATTCAGATCTCGCGCATAACGATCATAGCTTGACAGCGCGAGCGCGAGATATTCCCTGGAGCCTGGAGCATTCTCTTGAACAAAATTGGCGTATTCGGCGGTTTCGGCTGAAAGCGGAAAGGCCCGGCCATTTTCGCCCTTGCTCACCACGCTGGAGATTCCTCCAACGTCCGTGGTCAGAACGGGGACAGCGAACGAATTGGCCTCCGCTAGAACGACTGGAACGCAATCGGCCCGCGTCGGCAGAACAAGAAAGTGCGAGCGCAGATAGAGTTCGCGAAGCCTCTGGCGCCCGGCCTCGGTCGCCTTGGAAATGAATCCGGCCGAAGTCGCATAGCCGGGCAGTTCCCCTGAAGGCTTACTTCCCACGAGCGTAATGTGTGCCGGAAGCCCGTTTCGGTTGAGGAGCTCGCACAGGCGCAGAGCAAGACCGCCCCCCTTGCGCTCCCAGTCAACGCCCACGAATAGCAATTCACATCTGGAATCGGCCCGCTTCGAGATGTGCTCTTGAACCTCGTCGCGAGTCAATCCCGATTCCATGTTCGCACCGAAAGGAACGACTCTTACCTTCTCGGGTTGGACCGTGTATTTGCTGAGTGCCGACTCCGCGGCCCAATGAGACGAATAGATGGCGAGGTCGCTGTTGTCGAGCGCACATTGCTCCATCCGGTTGCCGTGCAGTAAGGTCTCCCGGCATAGGTTCGAAAAGCTGTCGTAGAAGTCCACCATTCCCGCGAAGGTAGCGTCGGTCCAGAACACCACGGGAATGTCGCAACGCAGGAGGCTCAGCGGCATCGTACTGGGAGAAAGGATGGCATCCACTCCTAGGCTGGATACAGTACGCCGGATTTGCACGGCATAAGCTTTGAGCAGACCTGGTTCCCTCTGCCAATGGTATTTTCTGCGAAGCATGCTGCGATAGACAAATCGCTTGAGATTCCACAACGGCATCCCCGCCGCGGTCAAGGGCCCCACTGCTTGCACGCCGACCCCGTGCCGCTCGAACGCACGCAGCATGAAATAAGGCGTGCCAGACCACGCCGAAACGTCACCTGAATCGTAGGTCGTGACGAATGCGATTTTCACGTTGCCGGCCCTGCTGGCGTACTTTGGACCGCCATGGCTTGAGATTCACGCGCCATTGGAATGACCTTTGCACCCAACCGCTTTCACACCTCGCACGAACAGGCAATCGGCCTGCAGCACCTCGCCACTGTGCTGGTCGGTGAAAGTCGTATCGACGGACACGAGGCGAAAACTTTTCGCGGTCATGAACGCCACCATCTCTGGAAACAAGGTCTCGTCCCGGTACAGGGGAACCAAGGAGGTTTCGAGTTGCACGCCCTGGATGCGGCCAAGACACGCGGCGCTCCCGTCCATGATTCTGCGCTCGAATCCTTGTGCATCGAC
>JBJXGQ010000490.1:0-5570 GCA_046160525.1 Burkholderiales bacterium | reverse complement strand
GGATCCACCACAATCACCTTCATATCCGGCCGCGCGGCCTTCGCCTCTTCAATGCGCCGGTAGAGGATAGGATGGGCGTAGGCAGTGTTCGAGCCTGCAATGAACAAGCACTGCGCCAGTCCGATATCCTCATAGGAGCATGGCGGCGAGTCAGCGCCCAGGGTCTGCTTGTATCCCGCCACGGCGGAAGACATGCAAAGGCGAGAGTTGGAATCGATATTGTTCGTGCCGATCAGCCCCTTCGCCAGTTTGTTGAAGACGTAATAATCCTCCGTCAAGAGCTGGCCAGAGACATAGAAGGCTACCGAATCGGGCCCATGCTCCCCGGTGATTCTCAGAAATCGCTTGACGCACAAATCCAGAGCCTCGTCCCAGCGTGCGCGAGCGCGCGGCACGTTGCGAGCCGTGCGCATCTCCGGGTGCAGAAGGCGGGAACTGCGCAACTCTGGCCGTGCACTCAGGTGCAAGGTTGCGCCCTTAGAGCAAAGCTTGCCGAAGTTGGCGGGGTGATCCGGGTCTCCGCGCACACCGGTGATGGCCGCGCCATCGGATTCGATGATCACGCCACATCCCACCCCGCAGTAGCAACAGGTGGATTTCACCTCCCTCACCAAGGGAGGTGTCATGCGGCCGCTCGTTGTGGTGCGAGCTCGCTCGCGATAGAGTTATGGGCATCAAGCAGCACGCGCCCGTTCTCCACGCGAACGGAAAATCGTGTCACGCAACCTTCGTCGGGCGCGGTGGCACACCCGTCATCCAGACCGATGACCCAGTTGTGCAGCGGGCACGCCACGCGGTTGCCAAACACGATGCCTTGCGAGAGCGGACCGCCCTTGTGCGGGCAGCGATCGAGCAGCGCGAACACCGCGTCGCTTTCTGTGCGAAACACCGCGATCTCGGTTCCATCCGCGCGCCGCACGCGGCGCGCGCCTAGGGGGGGAATGTCTTCAAGGGCGCAAACGTCTAATGCACTAGTCATGGGAAAACAATCATAAGAAAGAAAATCTTCTCAACGCAAAGACGCAAAGGGCGCAAAGAACAACCACCAAGAAATTCAAAACAGGTTCTGCCTTTCTTTGCGTCCTTTGCGTCTTTGCGTTAAAGGGTTTCAGTCAAACCGCCACCGCCTCGAACTGCCGTGCATCCACGCTTGCCTTGGCCGGTTCGTGCCACGGATCGGGTTCGTCTTTCAACGCGAACTGCAATCGTTCCCACAAAGCCAAGCGTCCCGGCGCATCGGCGAGGATGCGCTGCTTGACGTAGTCGATGCCCGCGCGGGAAACGAAGTGTACGGTACGCTCCAGATACCAACCTTCCTCGCGGTAGAGCTGCAAGAAGGCGCCCGAATACTCCAACACTTCCGCGCTGGTTTTCAACTTCACGAGAAATTGTGCGACTTCGGTCTTGATGCCGCCGTTGCCGGCGATGTAAATCTCCCAGCCCGAATCCACGCCGATCACGCCCACGTCCTTGATGCCGGATTCGGCGCAATTGCGCGGGCAGCCGGACACGGCGAGCTTCACCTTGTGGGGGGCGTACATGCGCCACAGCGCGCGTTCCAGATCCTTCCCCATCTTGGTGGAATCCTGCGTGCCGAAGCGGCACCATTCGCTGCCCACACAGGTCTTCACCGTGCGTAGCGCTTTCGCGTAAGCATGCCCCGAGGGCATATCCAGATCGCGCCACACCGCGGGCAGATCTTCCTTCTTCACCCCCAGCAGGTCGATGCGCTGGCCGCCCGTTACTTTCACAGTTGGGATCTTGAACTTGTCCACCACGTCCGCAATGCGCCGCAACTCCGAGGCGGTTGTCTCGCCACCCCACATGCGTGGAATCACGGAGTACGTGCCATCGCGTTGGATGTTGGCATGCGAACGCTCGTTGATGAAGCGCGACTGCGGATCGTCCTTGGCTTGGTGCGGCCAGGTGGAAAGCAAGTAATAGTTCAACGCGGGGCGGCATGACGCGCAGCCATTGGGCGTTTTCCACTCCAGAAAACTCTGCGCCTTGGGGATCGACAACAACTTATGTGTGCGAATGGCATCGCGCACTTCCTTGTGCGTTCGCTCGGTGCATCCGCATAGGGGTTTGGCCTTGGGGCTCGCGGAGTAATCACTACCCAACACATTCATGAGGATTTGTTCCACCAATCCCGTGCAGGATCCGCAGGAACTCGATGCCTTGGTGTGCTTGCGCACCTCGTCCAAGGTGAATAACCCCTTCTCCTTGATGGCGCCAACGATCTTGCCCTTGCACACGCCGTTGCAGCCGCACACCTCTTGGTCGTTGGACATGGCGGCGGCTTTGTTCTGGCCCTGGTGCCCCGTATCGCCTAGGTTCGATTCGCCGAACATCAAGCGGTCGCGCAGCGCCCCGATGTTGGTCCCTTCGCGCAGGAGCTTGAAGTACCAAGTGCCATCCACCGTATCGCCCACCATCACGCTACCGACGAGCTTGTCGTTCTTGATGACAAGCTTTTTGTATACGCCCGCGCCGGGGTCGGACATGACGATCTCTTCGGCATCCGCTCCGCCTTGAAAATCGCCCGCCGAGAACAAATCCACGCCGGTGACTTTTAGCTTGGTGGATGTCACCGATCCCGCGTATCGCTTGATACCGAGTTCGGCAAGATGGTTCGCGCACACCTTCGCCATCTCGAACAACGGCGCCACCAAACCGTAGGCGATGCCCCGGTGATTGGCGCACTCACCCACGGCGTAGATTCGCGGATCGTAGGTCTGCATGGTGTCATTCACCACGATGCCCCGGTTGCAATGCAATCCGGCGGACTCCGCCAGTTGCGTGTTGGGCCGGATGCCCACCGCCATCACCACCAGTTGCGCGGGCAACTCCTCGCCCGACTTCAAGCGCACCGCGCTAGCGCGGCCTTGCGCGTCACCCACAATCTCAGCCGTCTGCGCTTCCAATTTGAACTGCAGGCCGCGCCCTTCCAGGGTTCTTTGCAGCATCGCACCCGCTGTACGGTCAAGTTGCCGCTCCATCAACCACGGCATGAGGTGCACGACGGTCACTTCCATGCCGCGCTGGCGCAGTCCGTTGGCGGCTTCCAGCCCCAGCAATCCGCCACCGATGACGACCGCGTGCTTCATGGTCTTGGCCGCCTCGATCATCGCTTGCGTATCGTGGATATCGCGGTAAGTCAGCACGCCATTGAGCTTGGCACCCGGAACCGGAAGAATCACGGGATTGGAACCCGTGGCGACCAGTAAGCGGTCGTACTCCACGCTCGTCCCGTCAGTGGCTTCGACACGGCGCGCGCGGCGGTCGATGCGCGTGACCGTCTTGCCGAGAATCAAGCGGATGTTGTGGGCAGCGTACCAATCCAGATCGTTGAGCACGATCTCCTTCAACGTCTGCTCGCCGGAGAGCACTGGCGACAACAAGATGCGGTTGTAGTTAGGATGCGGCTCGGCGCCGAACACGGTGATGTCGTAGAGATCCGGCGCAACGGCAAGCAACTCTTCCAGCGTTCGCACGCCCGCCATGCCGTTGCCGATCATCACTAGCTTGAGCTTTTGCATTGCAGCTATCTCGTCCATGGGATGACTGACGGATTTGCCATCGCAAGTTCAGAGCCACCTATGTTTTTCCCTTGGTTATAGCCACTTAGCTTCACAGCACAGGTAACCCACGCCTCAAAGCAGTGCGCCCAGAAATTTTGGTGCACCGCATCAGTGCAGATACGGATGCGATGCGGCACGTACCGAGTGCCGGATGGCCTCAAGAAAATCTCAATCAAGACAGCGCACTGTTGAAATAAAACGGCGCTTCCATGTTGTGTGGCACATGCACTGCAATAGGGCCTGCCCGTCTACGCAATCAGGTCTTACGCATTCCGCAATGGGAGTCTCAATGAAGCAGTCGTTCTTACGCGCGGGCCACTTGCCGACTTTGTTCGCGGCCTTTCTCTACTTCGATCTGGCCTTCATGGTGTGGGTTCTGTTAGGCCCCTTGGGCGTCCATATTTCAAAGGACCTGGGGCTCACGCCTTCGCAGAAAGGATTGATGGTGGCCACACCCGTGCTCGCCGGCGCGCTGTTGCGCATCGTGATGGGCGTGTTGGTGGATCACTTGAAACCCAAGGCTGCGGGCGCCATCGGGCAAATCGTGGTGATGGTGTCGCTCGCCGCTGCTTGGTACTTCGGCATTCAAAGCTATGAGCAAGTGCTGCTATTGGGCTTGGCGCTCGGCGTCGCGGGGGCCGCCTTCGCGGTGGCCTTGCCGCTCGCTTCGCGCTGGTATCCCCCGGAACATCAAGGCACAGCGCTCGGCATCGCGGGCGCGGGCAACTCCGGCACCGCGCTGGCCGCGCTATTTGCTCCAGGCTTGGCGGTGGCCTTCGGCTGGCAGAACGTGTTCGGCCTGGCCATCATCCCCTTGTCGGTCACCTTCTTAATCTACATGCTGCTTGCCAAAGACAGTCCGGAATGCCCGCCCGCCAAGCCCCTCAGCGATTACTTCAAAGTCCTGAAGGACAAAGACGCATGGTGGTTTATGTTCTTCTACGCGGTGACCTTCGGTGGCTTCGTCGGGCTGGCTGCTTCGCTCACCATCTACTTCAATGTCCAGTACGGGTTATCCGCCGTGGTCGCGGGCTACTTCACCGCTGCGTGCGTGTTCGCGGGTTCCCTCGTGCGCCCCATAGGCGGCATGGTGGCGGACCGCATCGGCGGCATACGCTCGCTAACGGTCATGTACATCGTGAGCGCCGCCATGCTCGCCGTGGTGAGCGTTGGACTTCCCAATGCATGGATCGCACTGGCCGTTTTTGTAGGCGCCATGCTGGCCTTCGGCATGGGCAATGGTGCGGTGTTCCAGTTGGTGCCGCAACGCTTCCGCAAGGAGATCGGGGTGATGACCGGCTTGGTGGGCATGGCCGGCGGTGTTGGCGGATTTTTCCTCGCGTCGAGCCTGGGCTACTCCAAGCAGATGACAGGAACCTACCAGTCCGCCTTCCTGGTGTTCAGCGCGCTCGCTTGCTTCGCGCTGGTCGGGCTCACCACGGTGAAGACGCGCTGGCGTACAACGTGGGGCGCGTCGCACTTGACGGCGGCGAAGATTTAGGGACTAAAGGTCTCGATCCAAGGTGAACATTTCCTGGGGGCCGCTGACGCCGCGTAGGTCGAAGTGCCCTATGGAACGAACCGGGCGCTTGATGTGAGCAGCCAGCTCTTTCGATAGAAGCAGCGGCACGCCAGCTTCCTTGGTAATCGATTGAAGCCGCGCCGTCTTGTTCACCGCTGGACCGACAACGTTGAACGCAAGCCGGTTGGGGGAGCCGACATTGGCATGCGTCACTGTCCCAATGTGCAGTCCAAGGCAGAACTCGATTTCGGGCAGGCCGGCATTGCGCCGCCGGTGATTGGCCACCGCGACGGAAGCAAAGGCATCGATGGCGGCGTCAAGCGCGGCATCGCAGACCATGCTCTCGTCTCCCGGCCGCTTGATCTCGAACACGATCAGTATCGCGTCGCCTATAAACTGAAGGATTTCTCCCCCGCGCGCGGCGGCCGCGGCCGCGCAGTTCTCGAAGTACTCGTTCAGCAAAT
>JBJXGQ010000489.1:0-11759 GCA_046160525.1 Burkholderiales bacterium | reverse complement strand
CGCCTCGAAAAACGCTTTGGAAAACTCCAAAACCGCGCGATTGCGGATGACTTAGTTGCGAATGCAACTTATTCAAGTGCTCCTGCAATTAAATTGCTCCCGCGCAGTGATTATTAGAGGTTCCCTTCATAGAAACCATCATGAGCGACAAACTTATTCTCGTGTACATCGCCACAAAGGAATAAGACATGACCCTTGGTTTTCAGAAGGTTGCACAGTGTCGGGTAGTATTCCTCATAGTGCTCCAGTTTCTCGGTGCCTTCGGTAAGGCAGGAGCCCGAACAGACGATGGTGAACTTCTTGTTGTGGCCAAGTTCCCGAATGAACCAAGCTTCTTGCGCACGGCCAAGTACCGTTGCGCTCGGTCTGAGGTGCGATTTCTCCCGATAATACCGGACGTCGGCCATGATGACTTTGACGTCGCCCTTCTCGAACGAGTGGTACACATACGGAAGGTTCGTACTGCAATTCATGAATAGGTGGAAAAGATCCCGAGACTTATTCTTGTACACGATGTCAACGTGCGCCCCTTTGATATCATTCCATCCGAAGTCATGGTCATCCCAGATCGCGTTATACGGTACCTTCTGAATGAGGTTCCGGAAATTGGATTCCGTGAACTGTTGCTTGTACCGCTTCTCAAGTTTCTTCTGCTTCCCTGAGAAGTTTGGCGCATATAGACGTTGTCGCCTAATAATAAGAGGTGATCGGGCGATTCATCCTCGATCCTTTTCCAGACCGGTTGCACGGGTTGGCTCTGGATCTTGGTACACGATGCAAATGCGATCTTCATGACCACTCCTCCTTCTTGGATGCTCCTTTCTTGCCAAACGCTGACCGATACTAGGGAATAGCGGCCCGCAGTTTCGCCGCGAGCTTCTTGTACCCACCCCTATCCGGGTGGATCTCATTTCTCCAGTCTCCGCTCTTCTTCTTTGTACCGGGTTCCGCTCGCACAATGGTTTTGCGGGTATCAATAACGTGAAATCCAGGGATGGCCTTTGCCCCAGACGCAAGCCCCATAATTGTTGTCGCCAAGGTGTCAATGAGTTGGTCCGTGATTGGATTCCAAAGGGCCTCCGGGATTGCCTTCGCAACAAAATCATCGTAAAGCCACGGGCCGACGATTTTGTGTCCGAAGAACAGCGCGGGTGCGTTCCGGGGAGTAGGGAAGTCATAGGTATGGACGATCATCGGACACTGCGCGTTCTTTGTACTCTGGTCACGGATCGCGGCAAGCGCCCGATATGCCCCGGCAATACTGCTCATGCATTGCCGAAGTTGCGTCTGGTTAATGCATGCTGCGACGGTGTTCCCTGACCGAAGGATGTCCGGGGCTTGATCGATAAGGTCATTGCCTCCTCCGGACAACAAGATCGCAGTCCAGGAATATGCGAACTGGCCAGGTCCCACGAGTCGCTGAAAGAGCTTGACCCGTCTCGGATCGGCCATCTTCACGATCTCGTCGCCGGGTTCCGCGATATTGACGACAATGGCTGGTGTCTCGAACTCAAGCGCAAGCAACAGATTCTCGACCGGAATGCTGCCCATCGAGAACCACGAGTCGCCTTCAGCGAGCAGTTTGCGCTTGTATTTCTTATCATCCGGATCATTCCCCGGAAATCTCGGATCCTTGGTGATTGCACCATGGACAATGACATTTGCCTTCATTTTGATGGACCTCCTCTCGCCCTTTCATTATTGCCTAGAGGCTTACGGTCGCAGGTAGCGACCATTGTTTCTCAGTGCTTTTATCCGGCCGCTGTTACGGGTCGCTTTGCCAACAAGACAATTACAACACCCCTCTTCTTGAAGTCAAACTTTAGGAGAATCTTCAGTCCCCCGCCATATAACTTTCGATATATGGTCAAGCGCAATTTGCCAGAAGTCGTTATGCGCTAATGCGAATCCGCGAAACTTGTCACTAGACACACTACACTTGCAGTCAGCAAGAACATTGCAGAGTTCGCGTGCAATGGTGCTCGCTGCCTAGCAGCACTTGTCGATTCTTAATTTTTACTGTATAAAATCACACAACAGAACCGATAGGACAGACAATGTACGAGCCCCCCGAATGGAGTGACTAGTCCCTATGACTGTTCATCGTTTCGGAGGTGACTGGACAAGTCAGAAGCTTCAGATTCTCGGGGAGTACTTGACCCAATACCGGCTTATTTTCACTAAAGCGCCGAGAGCACGGCATTTTCATACCGTCTACGTGGACGGGTTTGCCGGTTCGGGGGAGCGCACTGATTCCAATCTCAAGGCCGAGATTGCTGCGCTGATCGGGCAGCCGGACGAACTAGACCGGGTGGAATACAAGAAAGGAAGCACGAGTATCGCTCTTGGACTTGACCAGCCATTCGACGAGTATCTATTCATTGAAAAAAATGCGGGGCGGGCAGAGGAATTACGAGCATTCGTAGCGGAGAAGTATCCGGCCCTTGCTCCCCGTTGCGCCGTGCGCCAGGACGATGCAAACACATTCCTCCAGGAATGGGCTAGCAAGACGAACTGGAGTCGTACCCGGGCTGTCGTATTTCTTGACCCATACGGGATGGCGGTGGAGTGGAGTACGATCGAGGCCATTGCCGCGACACAGGCAATCGATTTGTGGATCTTGTTTCCGGTGGGCACCGGGGTGAACAGGTTGCTGACACGGTCAGGCAATCTGCCTCCTGAGTGGGCGGCACGGCTCACTTCCATTTTTGGAACCGATGAATGGAAGCGCCGGTTCTACACCGCGTCACCACAAACCGATTTCTTTGGAGAAGTAAGCGGAGCGGTCAAGGATGCCAGTTTTCAGCGTATTGGCGAGTACTTTCTGGAGCGACTGCGTACTGTCTTTGCCGGGGTTGCGCCCCATGCGATGCCGCTGGAAAATTCCAAGAATAATCCGTTGTACTGGCTATGCTTTGCAGCAGGGAACACTAAAGGCGCTCCAACAGCGGTGAGGATAGCAAATCACCTACTCCGACGACCGTCCCGGCCAACGAGAAAGCATTGAAGTAACTCGAGGAGAATGTCATGGCGACTCGATCACAGATCGAATGGACGGAAATGACTTGGAACCCTGTCACGGGGTGCACGAAGATCAGTCAGGGCTGTAAGCATTGTTACGCGGAACGCATGGCGATACGACTGAAGGCGATGGGTGCGCTTCGATATCGAAAGGGATTCGAGCTAACGTTGCACGATGATTTGGTAGATTTGCCACGCCGGTGGCGCCAGCCGAAGCTAGTCTTCGTCAATTCCATGAGCGACCTGTTCCAGGAGGGAGTCCCGCTCGAGTTTATTCAGCGCGTGTTTGCCACAATGGCGGACTGTCCGCAACACACCTTTCAGATACTAACCAAGCGCGCCGCCCGGTTGCTGGAGTTATCGAGCCAAATACGATGGCCAGAGAACGTGTGGATGGGCGTGAGCGTGGAGAATCAACGCCAGATTGCACGCGTAAAAAGGTTGGTCCACATCCCTGCGGCGGTTCGTTTCCTGTCCTGCGAGCCTTTGCTCGGTCCTTTAGAGAACCTCCCTTTGGCCGGAATTCATTGGGTAATCGTCGGCGGGGAATCCGGGCCTAAGGCACGTCCAATGCAGGGCATATGGGTCGAGTCAATCCTACAGCAATGCCGCGCAAGCAGTATCCCGTTTTTCTTCAAGCAATGGGGCGGGGTTCGGAAGGATCGAACTGGCCGAGAGTTGCACGGCCGACTATACAGTGAGATGCCAGAGCGAGTGGTGCGTATGCCCGCACGCCGGGCGGCGTGATGGGGCTTATAGGTCCGGCGGGAAGTAACTCATCGGTGAAATCTCATTCCGTCCATCAGCCGGTTTCGACAGAGGTTGAGCCAAGAGGCGAACAGACCTAGGCCGCCTCCCGCCGCCGGTACTGAATGGCCTCGGCCATGTGCGAGGTCGCGACCTGCTGGATACCCGCTAAATCGGCGATGGTGCGGGCGACTTTCAAGATGCGGTGATAACCGCGGGCCGACAAATTCAGCCGCATGATCGCTTGTTTAAGTAAATCCATGGCAGCTTGCTCGGCGGTGGCGAATTCCTCCACTTGCTTTGGCGCCAGTTGGGCGTTGGGCAGGCCCTGGCGGGCGAGCTGGCGGTCACGGGCGGCGATGACGCGCTGCCGAATAACCTCGCTCGGTTCACCCGTGGGCTTAGCGGACAAATCATCGGGTGGAAGCGCAGGTACTTCGATGTGAAGGTCGATGCGATCAAGCAAGGGCCCGGATATTTTGCGGCGGTAGCGGGAAACCTGGTCGGCTGTGCAGTGGCAGCGGCCCGAGTAGTGGCCTAGATACCCGCAGGGGCATGGATTCATCGCCGCCACCAGTTGAAACCGCGCGGGGAAATCCGCCTGCCGGGCGGCACGTGAGACGGTGATGCGGCCCGATTCCAAAGGCTCGCGCAGGACTTCCAACACCTTGCGGTCGAATTCGGGAAGTTCGTCGAGGAACAGCACGCCGTTCATGGCCATGGATATTTCACCAGGGCGGGGATGGCTGCCCCCGCCTACGAGGGCAACACCCGAAGCGGTATGGTGAGGCGCACGATAGGGGCGCCGCTTCCAGTTTTCGCTCTTGAACCCATTGCCGCCGAGGGATTGGATGGCCGCGGAAGTGAGCGCCTCGTCCTGCGTCATGGGGGGAAGAATGCCGGGCAGGCGCTCGGCCAGCATACTCTTGCCCGTGCCGGGTGGCCCGCTCATCAAGATGCTGTGACCGCCAGCCGCCGCGATTTCCAGGGCGCGCTTGGCTTGCGCCTGGCCTTTGACGTCGGCGAAATCCGGATAAGAGTTAGGCGCGGCTTCAAGCGGTGCTTGCGCCCTTTCGAGTTCCGCGCGTCCCATGAGATGGGCACACACTTGCAGGAGAGACTGCGCGCCCAGCACCTGGGCTTGTTCCACCAGCGCGCCTTCCCGCGCGGATACCGTGGGAAGGATGAAGGCGCGGCCGGAGCGGTGCGCGTAATAGGTGGTGGCAAGCGCACCGGAGATGGGCCGCAACTCGCCCGTCAAGGCCAGTTCGCCGGCGAACTCGAATTGCTGCAACTTATCTCGCGGGATGTGACCCGAAGCGGCGAGAATGCCCAGGGCGATGGGTAGATCGAAGCGCCCGCCCTCCTTGGGTAAATCCGCCGGCGCGAGATTCACCGTGATGCGGCGCGCGGGGAACTCGAATTTCGCGTTTTGGATGGCGGCGCGCACGCGGTCTTTGGCTTCCTTCACCGCGGTTTCGGGGAGGCCCACGATGGTGAAGCTGGGCAGGCCGTTGGAAAGATGCGCTTCCACCGTGACCAAGGGTGCATCCATGCCGGCCAGCGCGCGGCTATAGAGGACGGCGAGAGACATGGTGCGGTAAACCCAAAAGAGATGGAAGAAGTCTAGCGGAGAACCGCAAACAAAAAGGGCGCCCAGTGCGCCCTCTTTGCAACGCGAACGGCGGGCTATCAGTCCTTGATCGCTTCCACCTGGATGAGAATTTTCACTTCGTCGCCCACGGCCGGCACCGCGTACTTCATGCCGAAATCGGAGCGTTTGATGGTGCCGCTTGCATCGGCACCGCACACTTCTTTCTTCAGCATGGGGTGAATGCCACACCGGAAGTGAGTGAGCGTTAAAGTGAGAGGTTTGGTCACGCCTAATAAAGTGATCTCGCCGTCGATCTTCGATGGTGCATCGCCGTTGTAGGTGATTTTGTCAGACTTGAAGGTCATGGCCGGATAAATCTCGGTGTTGAAGAAATCCACGCCGCGCAAGTGTTCCTCGAGCTTGTCCAGCCCCGTATCGAGGGTCGTGGTGGCGATGGTGATGTCGATGGATCCGGTCTTTATCTTTCGGTCTAGCACGATCTTGCCCTTCGTGCTGTTGAAGCGCCCGCGCTGCGTGGAGAAGCCCAGGTGGCTCACCTCGAAGCTTGGGAAGGTGTGGCGCGAATCGATGGTGTAGGAATCGGCGGCATTGGCGGTCGTTGCCATTACCACCGCAATGCTCGCGGCGATCGCTTTAATCATGGGAATCTCCTTTTTTGAATGTTTGCTACTTTGCCCGTGCCACTATCTTGAACTTCACTTGCACTTCTTCCGCCACGGTATCGGGGTCGGACCAAGGGCCATCGCCGATGCCGTATTCGGAGCGCATCAGCGTGAACGCGCCTTCTAGAATCATCCCGCCCGCCACCGCTTTCGCCGTGAATGGCGCGGTGACATCCTTCGCTTTACCCTTGATGGTGAGCTTGCCGGACACTTCGTAGCGCCCCCCGCCCAGGGACTTGACGGCGCCGGACACGAAAGTGGCCTTGGGAAACTCCTTCGTATTAAACCAGGGTTTGCGCTGCACTTCCGCATCGCCTTCGGTGCTACCCGTATCGATACTGCCCAAATCCACGGAAAGCTGGGCCTTGCTGCTTGCAAGTTTGTCCGGATCGAAAATGACTTGAACGTCGAATTTCCTGAACACGCCATCCACGGGCACGTTCATTTGCTTGGATACGAATTTGATCTCACTCTTGGCCAGATCAACCACGGTAACAGGCGCGGCTTGCACGTGGCAGGCGAGCATAACGCCTCCCAGGCAGCCCCAAAGGGTCTTCATTGTTTCACTCCTGTTGGATTCTTCAGAACGGGCAGCATGCGATGCAGCACGCTGTCACGGTCTATAACGTGGTGCTTGAGCGCCGCGCCGGCATGCAAGAGCAAAAGAACCCATAGCGCCATGTTGAGGATTTCGTGCAGCTCCTTCAACTGCTCGGCCAGCTCCTTGTTCTTGGCTAACAGGTCGGGAATGGGAAGCACCCCCAGGTAGACCACCTGAAACCCAAAGGCGGAACTCATCAGCCACCCTGACAGCGGGATAGCGAACAGCAGGACGTAAATCGCGAGGTGAGTAGCGTGGGCCACCCCGTGTTGCCAGCGGGGCAAGTTCTCCGGCAGGGGTGGTGCGGGGTGCGCCAAGCGCCAGAGTACGCGGATACACGCCAGCCAAAAAATGGTGACGCCCGCCCATTTGTGCCAAGAGTAGAGCTTGAGTTTCTGCGGGCTCAGATCGAGTTCCACCATGTAAAGCCCCACGGCAATGGAGCCCAAAATCATCAGCGCCATGAGCCAGTGAAGAGTAATGGCAACGCCGGTGTAGCGGGTTGAGGTCATCTAGGCGCCACGGGTCTGTTCCAATTGCGCCAATTTGGCTTCAAGAGCTTCAAGTCTTTCCCGTGTCCGGTTCAGCAACTCACGCTGAACATCGAACTCCTCTCGTGTCACCAAATTCATGCGGGCGAAGAAACTCCCGAACAAGGCTCTGGCATTGCGCTCCAGGTCCTTCGCTGGGCTGCTAGCCAACAGCTCCGAAAATTTCGACATCAAGTCTTCGGCGAATTTCTGGTTCATGACGCAATCATCCGAGCGGTTCTTTGACAGCGCGCGAGTTTAGCAGAACAAATTTTCCAGGTCGTTCTTGCCCGCATGCGCACTGTTACGGTGCCACTCCCTTCGTGGCGTGCACTGGCGTGGTGCGGTATCGTGCTGGGGTATAGGCATAAGGGACTGAAAATAAACTTCTTTTAAGGTGGCACATCGCGTGCGAAGGGGTCGCGGCAGAACATTTCAATCACTTAAAAGGAGCACCCGATGCACAAAGTACTCATGCGACTTCTTCCTAGCTTGCTGCTTGGCGCATCATCGCTGGCCACCGCCGAAGAGCCAAAGCCAGCCTTCACGTTGTCGAGCAATGCCTACCTTGTTTCAGACTACCTGTATCGCGGCCAAACCCAAACCTGGGGAAAGCCCGCGATTCAAGCTGGTTTCGACCTCTCGCATGCGAGCGGACTATACCTAGGGACGTGGGCTTCGAACGTTAGTGGCAACCAGTTCGCCGGCGGTTCCCTGGAGATTGATCTCTACGGCGGATACAACGGCAAGATCAGCGATGACATAGGTTACAGCGCTGGGTTTCTCTACTACTACTACCCCGGAGCCAATTACAACAAGATTTCCGGCTGTACCACATGTATCGACGAGAAATACGACACGCTGGAAGCCAATGTGGGGGGTAATTGGAAGTGGGTGAGCGGAAAACTAAGCTATGCCATCACCGATTATTTCGGCCTGAACCAGAACACAGCTGGCTTGAACAGCGATTCAAAGGGGACCGTCTACCTGGAAGGTAACGCCAACTATCCACTCATGGAGGGGCTCACATTGGTAGGTCACATTGGCTATACCAACTTCTCTGAAGAAAGTGCTGCTCCCGTTAATGGCGAGACCAATCTCAGCTTCGCCGATTGGAAACTTGGCTTGAGTTACACCATGAAGGATGGCTGGACCGCTGGCGCTTACTACGTGGACACAACCAACAAGGACTTCTGGAAAAACGCCGCCTCCGTGGCCAACAGTGACCGAAAGGACCTTAACCGGTCCACTTTATACATAACCTTCGGCCGCACTTTCTAGGCGGCACTCAATACCCATTCGGAGAGACCACTCATGAAGCTCGTTACAGCGATCATCAAGCCCTTCAAGCTGGAGGATGTGCGCGAAGCGCTTTCCGCCATAGGGGTGCAAGGCATTACGGTCACGGAAGTGAAAGGTTTCGGGCGGCAAAAGGGCCACACGGAACTCTACCGGGGCGCGGAGTACGTCGTGGATTTTCTGCCCAAGGTAAAAATCGAGGCTGCCATCAAGGCGGACATGCTCGATAGTGTGCTGGAAGCCATCGAAAAATCCGCCCATACGGGGAAAATTGGCGACGGAAAAATTTTCGTCTACGAACTCGAACAAGTCATCCGTATCCGCACCGGTGAGACCGGTTCGGATGCGCTGTAAGGAGCTAATACAAATGAAAAGGGGATTATTGCTATTGATACTGTCGCTGCTATGGCTGGTGGTTCCGGCCATTGCCCAGGACAAGCCCGCCGGTGACGCCGCCAGCGCGCCGGCGGAGGTGGCAGCGGCGGCAGCCGAAACCGCGAGCCCCGCGCCAGCGGCTGCCGTGCCCGTACCAAACAAGGGCGACACAGCGTGGATGATCACGGCCACCGCACTCGTCATCTTCATGGCCATACCAGGCTTGGCGTTGTTCTACGGCGGCATGGTACGCACCAAGAATATGCTGTCCATGTTGATGCAGGTGTTCGCCACTTTCTCCCTCTTGTCGGTGCTATGGGTGATCTACGGATACTCCATTGCCTTCACGGAAGGCAACGCCTTCTTCGGCGGGCTGAGTAAGATGTTCTTGAACGGGGTGACCGCCGAGAGCGGCGCGGCCACCTTTAGCAAGGGCGTCTACATACCGGAGTACATCTACATCGCCTTCCAGCTCACCTTCGCGGCCATCACGCCGTGCCTGATCTTGGGCGCCTTCGCGGACCGCATCAAGTTCTCCGCCGTGTTGCTCTTCATGGTGTTGTGGTTCACCTTCTCCTATTTGCCCATCGCCCATATGGTGTGGTACTGGGCCGGGCCCGATGCCTACATCGATGCCAAAGCTGGCGAAGCGGCGGGTGCGACGGCGGGATGGTTGTTCCAGAAAGGAGCCATCGATTTCGCTGGGGGCACCGTGGTCCACATCAATGCCGGTATCGCAGGCCTTGTGGGGGCTTTGATGATTGGCAAGCGCATCGGTTTTGGCCGCGAAGCCATGGCACCGCACAGCTTGACCATGACCATGGTGGGAGCCGCCATGTTGTGGTTTGGTTGGTTCGGCTTTAACGTCGGCTCCAATCTGGAAGCAACCGGCCTCGCAGCATCGGCTTTCCTCAACACCCATGTGGCCACCTCCATGGCGGCCATCGCATGGATGGCGGGTGAATGGATCTTCCGCGGCAAACCCACCATGTTGGGCGCGGCTTCAGGCGCCGTCGCGGGTTTGGTCGCTATTACACCGGCGTGCGGTTTCGTAGGCATCAAGGGGGCGCTGTTCATCGGTCTCGCCGCGGGCCTGGTGTGTTTGTGGGCCGTGGTGTGGCTGAAACACAAGCTGGGTTACGACGATTCCCTGGACGTATTCGGAGTTCACTGCATCGGCGGGATTCTCGGCGCCATTCTCACGGGTGTGTTCGTCGCGCCGAGCTTGGGCGGTACCGGCGTGTACGACTATGTGGCAAACAAAGTGGGCGACTTCGACATGGGTGCGCAACTCAAGTCCCAATTCACAGCGGTGCTTGTATCGGTGGTTTGGTCCGCCGTGGTTTCCGTGATCAGCTTCAAGATCGTGGATGCAGTGGTGGGCTTGCGCGTGACCGACGAAGACGAACGCCAAGGCCTAGACGAAACCCAGCACGGGGAGCGCGCCTACAACTATTGAACCGTACAGAATCCTGAGTCTCCTCCTCGGAATCTTGGGGCACCTTCGGGTGCCCTTTTTTTCGCCCGTTATTCTTACGCCGTCAGAACAACCCCACGACTTTTCCCTGATCGTCGAGACCGATCTTCTCCGCCGCCGGTACCTTTGGCAGCCCAGGCATGGTCATGACATCGCCGCAGATCATCACCACGAATTCAGCGCCCGCGCTCAAGCGCACTTCCCGGATATTCACCGTGTGCCCCGAGGGCGCGCCGCGCAAGCTGGCGTCGGCGGAAAAAGAGTATTGGGTCTTCGCCACGCACACGGGGAAGTGTCCGTAGCCTTGTTCCTGTAGTTTCGCGATCTGTGCGCGCACCTTGGCATCCGCGGAGATACCGGCCGCGCCATATATCTTCGTGGCGACGGCATTCATTTTGTCCCACAGACTTTGCTCGCTGTCGTAGGCAAACCGGAAGCTATTTTCAGCCGTGGCGGTTTGTTCGGCCACGGCATGCGCCAACTCCTCCGCGCCCTTGCCGCCGTGCGCCCAATGCTTGGCGACGATGACGGATACGCCCAGGGGCGCCATCTTTTGTTTCAGTAGCGCGATCTCCGCTTGCGTGTCGTGAGTGAAGTGGTTCAAGCTCACCACGCAGGGAAGTCCGAAGTGCTCGCGAATGTTGCGCACGTGGCGCTCCACGTTGGCGATGCCTTTTTCCAGCGCGGGTAAATTCTCCTGGCTCACCGTCTTCAGATCGGCGCCGCCGTGGTACTTCAGCGCGCGAAGCGTTGCCACCACCACCACCATGTCAGGTTTCAACCCCGCCTTGCGGCATTTGATGTCGATGAATTTCTCCGCGCCTAGATCGGCGCCGAAGCCCGCTTCCGTCACCACGTAATCCGCCAGCTTCAAGCTCGCGCTCGTGGCAATGACCGAGTTGCATCCGTGCGCGATGTTGGCGAAGGGCCCGCCGTGAATGATGGCCGGCGTGCCTTCCAAGGTCTGCACCAAATTGGGTTGCAAGGCATCCTTGAGTAACACGGTCATGGCGCCATCGGCTTTCAACTCGCGCGCCGTGATGGGTTTTTGCTCGCGCGTGTAACCCACCACGATGTTACCCAAGCGTTGTTGCAAGTCCTTGAGCGAGGTCGCAAGACAAAAGATCGCCATCACCTCCGAAGCCACCACGATGTCGAAGCTATCTTCCCGCGGGTATCCGTTGGCGGGGCCGCCCAGGGAAACGGTGATGTCGCGCAAGGCGCGGTCGTTCATGTCCACCACCCGCCGCCAAGTAACGCGGCGCACGTCGAACCCAAGCTCGTTGCCGTGATGAATGTGGTTATCGAGCATGGCGGCCAATAAGTTGTTGGCCAAGGCGATGGCGCTGAAATCGCCGGTGAAGTGCAGGTTGATGTCCTCCATGGGGATCACCTGGGCGTAACCGCCCCCCGCCGCCCCGCCCTTTAGCCC
>JBJXGQ010000488.1:0-15729 GCA_046160525.1 Burkholderiales bacterium | reverse complement strand
CGCCTCGAAAAACGCTTTGGAAAACTCCAAAACCGCGCGATTGCGGATGACTTAGTTGCGAATGCAACTTATTCAAGTGCTCCTGCAATTAAATTGCTCCCGCGCAGTGATTATTAGAGGTTCCCTTTATGCAATCGACTCGCAAACTCGCTGCGATCTTGGCCGCAGACGTGTTCGGCTACAGCCGCCTCATGGGCGATGACGAGGCCGCGACGGTGCGGGCGTTGACCGAGTACCGAGCGGTATTCGCCGAGCAGATTGCCCGGCACCATGGGCGCGTGGTGGATACCGCGGGCGATAGTGTGTTGGCGGTGTTCGAGAGCCCGGTCGAGGCCACCGAAGCCGGGATCGAGATTCAGAAGGAACTCGCGCGCCGCAACCGCCAACTGGCCGAACACCGGCGCATGCAGTTTCGCATCGGGCTCAACCTCGGGGATGTGATCGTTCGAGACGACGGTACTGTTTACGGTGACGGGGTCAATATCGCCGCGCGCTTGGAATCCCTCGCGGAGCCGGGCGGCATCTGTTTCTCCGGAACGGTGTACGACCAGATCGAGGGTAAGCTCCCGCTGGCGTTCAAGTTCATCGGCGAGCAAGCGGTCAAGAATATCGCACGGCCGGTACGGGCTTACCGGTTGGAACACGATTCCGGGACAAAACCACCCAGTCAATCAGCCGGACTGTCTTCATCCAATACAGCGCGCAAAGTTGCGGGGGTAGCCGCCATTGTCGTGGCCATTGCTGCGGCGAGTGCATGGTGGTATTCGCAGCGGCCTCCTGCCCCGCCGGCAAAGATTTCACCCGCGAGCGGGGCCGTGCTTCCCCTACCCGATAAACCCTCCATCGCCGTGCTGCCCTTCGTCAACATGAGCGGGGACAAGGAGCAGGAGTATTTCAGCGACGGTATGACCGAGGACGTGATCACCAGCTTGTCGAAGCTTTCCGGGCTATTTGTCATCGCGCGCAATTCGGTGTTCACCTACAAGGGCCAAGTGGTCAAGCCCGAGCAAGTGAGCAAGGAGTTGGGTGTTCGCTATGTGCTGGAAGGCAGTGTGCGCAAGGCTGAGAACCGGGTGCGGATCACCGCTCAGTTGATCGACGGCACCACGGGATATCACTTGTGGGCCGAGAACTACGATGGGGAGCTGAAGGATATCTTCGCGCTTCAGGACGGCATCACCAAGAAAATCGTGGCGGCGCTGGCACCCAAGCTGACGGCCGGAGAGCACCCCGGTGCAAAGCGCCAGGAGACCCACAGCATCGAGGCCTACGATCTCTACTTGCGTGGCATGGCGCTGTTCTATCAATACCGAAAAGACTCCAATGCCATGGCACGCCAGAGGTTCGAACAAGCAATCGTGATCGACCCGAATTACGCCAAAGCCTATGCCCGGGTGTCGTGGACGCACTTCGTAGACTGGGAGTGGCAATGGATTGAGGGCCCCGGCGGGCTTGACCGGGCTCTCGATGCGGCGAAAAAGGCTGTTGCCCTGGACGACTCGTTATCCGAAGCTCGAGTGGTGCTCGGCTGGATTTCTCTTTGGAAGAAGCAACACGATGCCGGCATAGCGGAGCTTGAACGCGCTGTATCTCTCGATCACAACTCTGACTGGGCAAACACCTACCTGGCTGAGACATTGAATTTCGCCGGAAGACCCGACGAGGCCATCGCGTTCGCGAAGAAATCCATGCGGCTCGATCCGAATTATCCGACCTGGCTTCCTTTCACCCTGGCTCATAGTTATTACCTGTTACGCCGGTACGATGAGGCGGTTGCGGGGTTGCAGGACTCCTTGCGCCGCAATCCTAACTTCTTGCCCACACGCCGGATGCTCGCCGTCGTATACGCGGAGCTAGGCCGCGACAAGGAGGCGCGCGCTGAAATTGCCGAGATACTGCGCATTAGCCCGGGGGCCTCGTTGGCGCTTTGGCGAGAAAGGATGGCCTATAAGAATCCCGCCGACCTTGAGCGATTTATAGCGGGTCTACAAAAAGCGGGCATGAAGTAGGGTTCACGCAACGCCCCCATCCTAACCTTCCCCCGCAAGCGGGGGAAGGAACAAGCTGGCTGGCGCAATACGACTTCGAACAATCCCTCCGCGCCGCCTGCCTTCGATCAGGGCGTGGCAGCACCAATCCTCCGGCTGCGCCGCATAAAAATCCAACTCGGCATTTAGCCGGCTAACATATCGGCCGATTCATGAATGTATACTTCCATGTCATGAATTCGCTATGAGCAGGAGAATTCCGAATGGCAAATCTTCAGATTAAAGGCATCGATGAGGCGCTGTATTCTCAGATCAAGGAGCTCGCGGCCTCCGAGAACCGCTCGGTGAGCCAGCAGGTACTGTTCTTGGTATCCCGCTATATCGCCAACAAGAAGCAGTTCCAGAAAACAAAATCGCCCGCTGAGGTACTTCTAGATCTCTCGGGATCTTGGGAGGACAGCCGCAGTACACGCGAGATCGTTGCCGAAGTGAAGCGTGCGCGCAAGAATTCCGCGAGATTCAAGGCAGGTAGCAATGTTTTTACTTGATACCGATACCATCATTTACAGTATGAAGGGAAACGCGAACGTCCAGAAACATCTGCGACAGCATAGTGCGGTGCCGCTGAGCGTGAGCGTGATCACTCTGATGGAACTCTACTACGGAGCACGCAAGTCGCAGCGAGTCTCGGCGAACTTAGCGAAAATTAAGACCCTGGAGCAGTCCATCGAAGTGATTCCGGTTGGGGCGGAATCGACGGAAATATTCGGCTTGCTTAAGGCCGGCCTCGAATTGGCGGGCAACCGCATGGATGACTTCGATCTAATCATCGCCGCGTGCGCTTTGGCTCATAATCTGACGCTAGTAACGAACAACATGAAGCACTTTCAGCGGGTCGAGGGCCTCAAATTGGCGAACTGGACATAATCCAACAGCTTTCGTTACCGAACGCCAGGGCAACCATGAGTGAGACCGCTCAACAATCTCGCAAGCTCGCCGCAATACTGGCCGCTGACGTGTTCGGCTACAGCCGCCTCATGGGCGATGACGAGGCCGCGACGGTGCGGGCGTTGACCGAGTACCGAGCGGTATTCGCCGAGCAGATTGCCCGGCATCATGGGCGTGTGGTGGACACGGCGGGCGACAGCGTGTTGGCGGTATTCGATAGCCCGGTTGAGGCCACGGAAGCAGGAGTCGAGATCCAGAAGGAACTCGCGCGCCGCAACCGCCAACTGGCCGAACACCGGCGCATGCAGTTTCGCATCGGGCTCAACCTCGGGGATGTGATCGTCCGGGAAGACGGCACGGTTTACGGTGACGGGGTAAACATTGCCGCGCGCCTGGAGTCCGTCGCGGAGCCGGGTGGCATCTGTCTCTCGGGAACGGTGTATGACCAGATCGAAGGCAAGTTACCGCTACCGTTGAAGTTCATCGGCGAGCAGACGGTTAAGAACATCGCGCGACCGGTACGGGCTTACCGGTTGGAGCGAGAGGCTGGAACAAAGCCGTCTATTCGATCTGCCGGGCCGTCTTCATCCGACGTAGTGCGCAAAGTTGCGGGCGTGGCCGCCATTGTCGTGGCAATTGGGGCGGTGAGCGCATGGTGGTATTCGCAGCGACCTCCTGCCCCGCCAGCAAAGATCTCACCCTCGAGCGGCGCCGCCCTTCCCTTACCCGATAAGCCCTCCATCGCCGTGTTGCCCTTCGTCAACATGAGCGGGGACAAGGAGCAGGAGTATTTCAGCGATGGCATGACCGAGGACGTGATCACCAGCTTGTCGAAGCTTTCCGGGTTGTTTGTGATTGCGCGCAATTCGGTGTTCACCTACAAGGGCCAAGCGGTAAAACCCGAGCAGGTGAGCAAGGATCTGGGCGTTCGCTATGTGCTGGAAGGCAGTGTGCGCAAGGCGCAGAACCGGGTGCGGATCACCGCTCAGTTGATCGACGGCACCACGGGATACCACTTATGGGCCGAGAACTACGATGGGGAGCTGAAGGACATCTTCGCGCTTCAGGACGGCATTACCAAGAACATCGTGGCGGCGCTGGCGCCGAAGCTGACGTCGGGAGAGCAGTCCGGTGCAAAGCGCCAGGAGACCCACAGCATCGAGGCCTACGACCTCTCCTTGCGCGGCATGGCACTGTTCTACGAATACCAAAAAGACTCAATGGCGATGGCACGCCAGATGTTCGAACGAGCGATCGCTATCGACCCGAATTACGCGAGAACCTATGTCCGTATTTCTTGGTCGCACTTCATCGACTGGGAGTTTCAATGGACCGAGGGCCCCGGCGGGCTTGACCGGGCACTCGAAGCCGCAAAAAAGGCTGCTGCCCTGGACGCCACCTTATCCGAAGCGCACGTTGTGTTCGGCTGGTCTTCGCTTTGGAAGAAACAACACGATACCGCTATAGCGGAGCTTGAACGTGCCGTATCTCTCGATCAAAACTCCGATTGGGCAAATTCCTTCTTTGCAGAGACGCTGAATTTCGCCGGAAGACCCGACGAGGCCATTGCGTACTCGAAGAAATCGATGCGGCTCGATCCGAAGTATCCGACGTGGGTGGCCTCCTGCCTGGCTCATAGTTATTACCTGTTACACAGGAACGATGAGGCGGTTGTGGCCTTGCTGGACTCACTCCAGCGCAATCCTAGCTTCTTGCCGGCACGCCGGATACTCGCCGTCGTATACGCGGAGTTGGGGCGCGAAAAAGAGGCGCAGGCTGAAGTGGCGGAGATACTACGCATAAGCCCCAACGCTTCGCTGGGACTGTGGCGAGAGCGGATGGCATACAAGAACCCCGCCGACTTGGACCGATTGATTTCAGGTCTACGAAAAGCGGGGATGAAGTAGGCTTGCCCCCATCCTAACCTTCCCCCGCAAGCAGGGGAAGGAACGAACCCGTTGGCGTTACACGACTTCGAACAAACCCGCCGCGCCCATGCCGCCGCCGATGCACATGGTGACGACCACGTGCTTGGCGCCGCGCCGCCTGCTTTAGATCAACGCGTGGCCCACTAGCCGCGCACCGGAGGTCCCATAGGGATGACCCACTGCCATGGCACCGCCGTTAACGTTGAGGCGGTCGTGCCGGTAGATCGCTTGCACCGCGAAGTCTACGATCAATTTCCAATAGCCGGCACCTTGACTTCATACCAGGCCTGCCGTAATGTACACTCTATGTACATACCTCCCGTGAGCTGATAATGTCTGCCGCGATCGATCGAATTGTCGTTCAGATTCCCCCTGCGGAAAAAAAATCACTTGTAGCGAAAGCCAAGCGTTTCGACCTCACTTTGTCGGAACTCATGCGCCGCGGGGCTACCGCCTATGCGGCGCCAGACCAAGAAGAGCGTGATTTGGAGTTGCTGGTGGAGCGCGTACGGTCCAGCACGAAGGAAGCCGAGGCTGCTCTGGACGACGCCCTCAAGTTCGTTAAAGCCTCGAACGCTCGCATGAGCCGGGGGTAGCGATGGGTATCACCGAGAAAGTCTGGGATGCGCTCACCACCGTCATCAAGATGAATGACAAGGTTGTTGCGCTAGCGGGCACAGTCAAAGAGCAACAGGCAAGGATCGAATCGCTGACTGAGAGGGTTATTCGGCTCGAAGCTCAACTGGAGACGATGTTCAAAGTGGCGTCGATAAAAAGTGAAGCCAAACGTTTACCTAGAGGCGGCGGATAGAACACACCCGAATTCCGATTCGCCCCCATCCTAACCTTCCCCCGCATGCAGGGGAAGGAAGCAACTGGTTAGCGCTACACGACTTCGAACAACCCCGCTGCACCCATACCACCGCCGATGCACATGGTGACGACCACGTGCTTGGCGCCGCGCCGCTTGCCTTCGATTAGGGCGTGACCTACTAGGCGCGCGCCGGAAGTTCCATAGGGATGACCCACGGCGATGGCGCCGCCGTTGACGTTGAGGCGGTCGTCAGGGATACCCAGGCGGTCGCGGCAGTAGATGACCTGCACGGCGAACGCTTCGTTTAGTTCCCATAGGCCAATGTCTTCCACTTTCAATCCCACGCGCTTGAGCAACTTGGGCACGGCGAACACGGGGCCGATCCCCATTTCGTCTGGCTCGCAACCAGCCACCGCGAAACCTCGAAAGATGCCCATGGGTTTGATATTGCGCGACGCGGCCAGCTTTGCGTCCATCACGATGCAAGCCGATGCGCCATCGGAAAACTGGCTGGCGTTGCCCGCCGCGATAACACCGCCTTCCAGAGCGGGCCGAATCTTGGAGACGCCTTCGTAGGTGGTATCGGCGCGAATGCCCTCGTCGGCCGAGGCTGTGATTTCCTGCGTGGTCAAGCGCGCGGTTTCCTTGTCCGCCACGCCCATGGTGACCTTGATGGGTGCGATTTCGTCCTTGAACTTTCCCGCCGCCATGGCCGCCGCTGCGCGTTGCTGGCTACGCGCACCATATTGGTCCTGCTGCTCGCGTGAAATGCTGTAGCGCTTGGCCACCGTTTCCGCCGTCTGCAACATGGGCCAGTAAAGTTCCGGTTTGTGTTCCGTGAGCCAATCCTCCTGGCCCATGTGCTTGTTCATTTCGTTCTGCACGCAGGAGATGGACTCCACTCCGCCCGCCGCATAGACACCGCCCTCGCCCGCCATGATGCGCTGAGAAGCCATGGCGATCGTCTGCAAGCCCGAGGAACAGAAGCGGTTGACCGTCACGCCCGCCGTGGTGATGGGAAGCCCGGCGCGCAAGGCGATCTGGCGCGCGATGTTCCAACCCGTCGCGCCCTCGGGGTTCGCGCACCCGATGATCACGTCCTCCACCTCCGCGGGATCGATACCGGCGCGTGCGACGGCCTGCTGCACGGCGTGGCCTCCCAGAGTCGCGCCATGGGTCATGTTGAAGGCCCCGCGCCAGGATTTGCACAGCGGGGTACGGGCGGTGGAAACGATTACGGCTTCATTCATTTAGATTCTCCAAGTCTTTCACCACAGAGACACAGAGGCACAGAGGGAAAGCGAGATTGGGGTGGCAGCCCCCGTTTGAGCCGCTTCCAAGCAGACTGCCAATTCTCATAAAGACTCGTATTTACTCTGTGTCTCTGTGGTGAACAGGTTTTCAATTAAAAGATTTTCCTTCGGCGGCCAATTTTGCCAGCAACGGCGCGGGCTGCCAGAAGGCGGGATCGCCGTGGGGGTTGGCGGCGAAGCGCTTCATGGTTTCGATCACGTTGAATAATCCAACCTCGTCCGCGTACAGCATGGGGCCTCCCCGGTGCAACGGGAATCCATAACCGGTGAGGTAAACCATGTCGATGTCGGAAGCGCGCAGCGCGATGCCCTCTTCCAACAAGGCGGCGCCTTCGTTTACCAAGGCGAAGATCAACCGGTGCACGATTTCATCGTCGCTGATCTTGCGGCGAGTGACGCCCGCCTCCTTGCTGTAATCGGCGATCAACTGCTCGATGAGCGGATCGGGTATGGCGTCACGTTTGCCCGCTTCGTAACGGTACCAACCGGCGCCGGTCTTCTGGCCATACCTGCCTAGTTCGCACACGCGGTCGCCCACCTTGGAGTATTTGATGTGAGGGTATTCCACGTAGCGCCGCTTGCGTATGGCCCAGCCAATGTCGAGGCCTGCAAGGTCGGACATACGGAAGGGCCCCATGGCCATGCCCCATTTCTCCACCGCCTTATCCACTTGCTTGGGCAAGGCGCCCTCCTCCAGCAGGAACAAAGCTTGGCGAATGTAGTGCTCGATCAGCCGGTTGCCGATGAAACCGTCGCACACGCCGGAGACCACAGCGGTCTTCTTGATCTTCTTGGCCAAACCCATTGTGGTGGCCAGCACATCCTTGGCTGTCTTGGCTCCGCGCACCACTTCGAGCAACTTCATCACGTTGGCCGGACTAAAGAAGTGCGTGCCGATTACGTCTTGCGGGCGCTTGGTGAAATTGGCAATTTTGTTCACATCCAAGGTGGAGGTGTTGCTCGCGAGGATGGCACCGGGCTTCATCACTTCATCGAGCTTCTTGAACACGGTTTCCTTCACCGAGATTTCCTCGAACACAGCTTCGATCACCATGTCCGCGCCTTTCAAGTCATCGTAGGCAAGGGTGGGCTTGATGAGCGCCATGCGCTCTTCCACCTGTTGAGCGCTGAGCCGCCCTTTCTTCACGCTTGATTCGTAATTCTTGCGAATGGTGGCGATGCCCTTGTCGAGAGCTTCTTGTTTCATCTCCAGCAAGGTGACGGGAATGCCGGCGTTGAGGAAGTTCATGGTGATGCCCCCGCCCATGGTGCCCGCGCCAATGACCGCCAATTTCTCGATCTTGCGGGTGGGCGTGTCCTCGGGCACATCGGGAATCTTGGAGGCCGTGCGTTCGGCGAAGAACGCGTGGCGCAAGGCTCTCGATTCAGGGGTCTGCAGCAGTTGCATGAAGAGTTCGCGCTCGGTGCGTATGCCCTCGTCGAAGGACTTGCTCACGGACGCTGCGACGGCATCCACACACTTCAATGGCGCCGGAAAATTCTTCGCCACGGCGCCTACGGTGTTTCGAGAAAACTGGAAGAAGGCATCGGCGTTGGCGAGCTTGATTTTCATGTCGCGCACACGTTTCAAGGGCCGGCCTTCGGCCACCACCTTGTTGGCGAAGGCGATGGCGCCTGCCTGCAAGTCTCCTTCAATCATCTCGTCGAACAAGGCCGTGCCCTTGAATTGTTCGGAAGGCACCGTGGTACCCGACACGATCATGTTGAGCGCGGCTTCCGCGCCGATCAATCTGGGCAAGCGCTGAGTTCCGCCCGCCCCCGGCAATATCCCGAGCTTCACTTCCGGCAAGGCGATCTGCGCGCCCTTCACGGCCACCCTGTAATGGCAGCCCATGGCCAGCTCCAACCCCCCGCCCATGCAAGCACCGCTGATGGCGGCGACGACAGGTTTCGTGGCACCCTCCAAAGTACGAATCACCGTGCTAAGGTTAGGTTCGGCAAAGGTCTTGGGCGTACCAAATTCCCTTATGTCCGCCCCGCCTGAAAAGGCCCGCTGGGTACCGATGAGCACCACGGCCTTCACCAGGTTGTCGGCGTGTGCGCGCGCGAGCCCGTCTACGATGCCGCGCCGCAAATCGAAACCCAGCCCGTTGACGGGGGGATTGTTCATTCCGATCACGGCCACACTGCCGTGTACTTCGTAGCTTGTGCTGCTCACGCTGTCTCCTTACGCTTAGGTTGCCGTTGGCGCATTATCGCTCTTTATGTGTGCTTTGCTGGGCAACCAATGCCGTCTTGGTCACGTAGGTTGGGCTGAACGCCTGACGTGAAGCCCAACAATCATGAGACGGAGCAAGAGGCGGCGCAATCTGGGGCAAGGATTGCAATGTTGGGCTTCATTTCATTCAGCCCAACCTACTGGGAGTCCTATTTCCTTCCCTTGCGCCTTCGGGCCACGGGTTCGCTGAATACATCCATCAGATCCAGCAGTTCCTGCTCTTCCATTCCATGCCCTTGGTGCTTGAGCCATTGCTTGAAAACCCGGTCATCGGCGATGTGCGACAAATCGCTTTGCATGATCTGGATGTCCAGCTCAAAGTCACGGGCCACGGCAGTCAGGTGTTTGGAAAGGGAAACAGCGTTGATGGCCACGTTCCAAGGCAACCCGAACTCCATGCGGATTTGATCGGTCAGGAGCAGAAAATCATCGTCCAAGCTTTTCGCCTGCTCCTTGAGTGTCGCGATCATGGAATCGAGCTTTTTCGCGGACAGCTTGCCAATCGCCGCGGGGTCGATCTGCTCGATGCGCAGTTGCAACTGCAATAGCGCCATCAAATCCTGGCGCGCGTAGGCCGCGTTGGCCTCGGTCATCAATGCGGTCTTGCGTTCGCGCTCCGTTGCATCGGGTTCCCGGTCGGGATGCAAAGTGCTGGCGAGCTTGCGGAAAATTTCCCGGATGGTGGCTTGGGATTCCTGTTGCGCTTTCTCCGCCTTCTGTTGGCGCTTACTGGGTTTGCGGCGGGCCTGCCGGGCTTGTTCTCGTTCCTCGGCCTCGTTCGCCTGGCGCATGGTTTCTTCCCATAACTCATCCACCGAATCGAATTCGGCGCCGTCCGCCGGCGGCACGCCGAGCACTTCTTCCATGATCGCGCCCGCTTCGGCCAGCACGGCTTTCTGTTGTTCCTCGAAGCTGTCTTCGCTATACAAGTCGTGTAGCGCGCGCATCTCCTCGTCGCCTTCCGCGATCAAAGGCCGCGCCAGGCCACACAAAATCTCTCGCATCGTGATCTGCTGCTGGCGCGTCCAACCCTTGCGTTGCAGGCGCCCGTGAAGGAAGGCGATCATGCCGCGGTGTAGCTTCTTCTGCTGGCGGTGCAGCGGTTCGATGCGAGCTCTGTAACGCAACCGGTGCGCATCGGCCACCGTTTGGTGTTCCGCCAGGGCCCGGGTCAATGTCTCGATCTTCTCGATGAGCCGGTTGAAGGTCAGTTGTTGCGGCGTCAGCTGGGCTGCACGCGCCTTGGGTAGCGTAACGATACCCACGCCGGCGTCTGCGCCGAAAAGATTTTTTTGAGTGGTCATGGTACGGCCGAGATTCTCGGCGGGAAGATTAAAAGGGTGCGATCGCCGAAATGTTGGGCTTCATTGCATTCAGCCCAACCTACCTAAGCATTCCAATGGAGCATCATGCTGGAGTGAACACCGGAATCTTGGTGCCGTCTTCCGCCTCCCGGAATACCGCTTTTACCCGCTGCCCTATCGCCAAAGTGGACGGATCGCAATCCACCAGGTTGGTCATCATGCTCACCCCTTCATCCAAAGTCACATACGCGATGGTATAGGGCACGGGCACTCCGCGATGAAGCGTGCTGTAGGAGTAAATCACCCCCGTGCCGCGAGCGGGTATCCAACCGGTATTCTCCGAAAAACAATGCGGGCAAAGCACGCGCGGATAAAAGTGCGGTTGGCCGCAAGCATTGCACTTTCCGATGAGCAATGTGCCTTGGGCCGCGGCCGCGAAGTAGCGCTGGTTCTCCGGGTTCAGGGGCGGTGCGGGAAGTTTGCGAGGTTGCGTACTCATCTGTTCTATTCCCTTTCCATGATCAAGGTGGCGCTGCCGTGCCTCGATCCGAGTTGCCCGCCGGTGCCCTGCGCCAGGGCAAGCCGGCAGTTGGGGACTTGCACGTTGGCGTGCGCTTCGCCGCGTAATTGGCGCACCGCTTCGATCACTTTGGTCATGCCGCCCCGGTTTGCGGGATGGTTGTTGCACAGCCCGCCGCCATCTGTGTTGAAGGGCAATTTTCCGGTTCCGGATATCAGGTTGCCCCCGGAAACGAAGCGCCCACCCTCCCCCTTCTTGCAGAAACCCAAATCTTCCAGTTGCATCAGCACCGTGATAGTGAAGCTGTCGTAGATGGAAGCGTATTGAATATCGCCGGGCTTAACACCTGCCTCGGCAAAGGCCGCGGGGCCCGACCATGCCGCACCCGAAGTGGTGAGATCGATCTTGCCACCATTCTGCCCCTTGGGAGATTCGCCCGCGCCCAGGATTTTCACGAGCGGCCGCTTTAGACTCCGAGCAATTTCGGGCCGCGTAACGATCACCGCTCCGCCACCATCGCTTACAACACAGCAGTCCAGGCGGTGCAAGGGATCGGCGATCAACGGGGAGGCCAGTACCTCTTCAACCGTTACGACCTCGCGCAACATGGCGTTGGGATTGTGCTGCGCATGATGGGAGGCCGCAACCTTGATCCACGCAAGCTGCTCGCTCGTGGTCCCGAATTCGTACATGTGGCGCATGGCCACCATGGCGTAGCCGTTGGCGGTGGCCATGCCGTAGGGAAGTTCAAAGGCTGCTTCCGGCGTGGCCGCACCGTAGTTGCGCGGCTGCGTACCGGAGGAGCCCTCGGAACGCGGCCGGCCGGCAAGCGTAACCAGCGCCACATTGCACTTGCCCAGCGCGATGGCTTGCGCCGCATGGGCGACATGCACCAGATAAGACGAGCCGCCGGTGTCGGTGGAATCCATGTGCCGCACCTTGAGCCCCATGTAATCGATCATCGACAGCGGCCCCAGGCCCGGCGCATCCCCCGCGCAGAAATAACCGTCGATATCGTTCTTCGCGAGCCCGGCATCCAATAACGCTCCGCGCGCGGACTCGGCATGCAATTGCGCCACGGTCTTTTCCGGCGCCTTGCGGGTGGGGTGCTCGTAGACCCCGGCGATGTAGGCTTTAGCTTTGATGGTCATGAAAGCAGTATATCCGCCTCAGGCGGCCTTCCTTGCTTCCCCGCTCGCGTCCCCTGTCAACTGCGCCTCCAACGCCCGCCAGCGCACCTGTGCCTTGTCAACACTGGCCTGCTTCACGTGGCCGAACCCTCGAATCTGTTCCGGCAAGCTCGCCAATTCGATGGCGCGCGGCAGGTTCTCCGGCGTGAGCTTTTTCAGTACCGCGCGCAGCGAGGTTTGGTATTGGTCGATGAGATTCCTTTCCATGCGGCGTTCTTCCGTTCGGCCAAAGAGATCCAGGGGCGTGCCTCGCAGGAACTTCAACTTCGCCAGCAGCTTGAAGGCTCCCATCATCCAAGGGCCGTACTGGGTCTTGATGAGACGGCCCTGGGCATCGCGCTTGGCGAACAAGGGCGGCGCCAAGTTGAATTTCACGGCATAGCTTCCCTCGAAAGTAGCCTTGAGTTTCTCCTCGAACTTTCCGTCGGTGTAAAGGCGCGCCACTTCGTATTCGTCCTTGTAGGCCATGAGCTTGAAAAGGTACTTGGCTACGGCCTTGGTCAATGCATCGCGCCCGCCGGCCTCTCCTTCCGCCCGCCTCACCTCCTCGAGGAAGGATTCGTAACGGCTGGCGTATTGTGCGTTTTGATATTCCACAAGGAAGGCCGCTCTGCGCCGAACCAAGGCGTCCAGGGATTCTGGCATCTGCACGACGATCTGCTGCCCCGGCGCGCCCACGCGCTCCACCGCCGCCAGGTCAGCCGCGGCATGACGGCCCCAAAGAAAAGCCTGCTTGTTCATGTCCACCGATACTGCATTGAGTTCGATGGCGCGGTGCAAAGCTTGGCCGCTCAGCGGAACGAGTCCCTTCTGGAAGGCGTAACCCAGCATGAACAAATTAGCGGCGATGGAATCGCCCAGCAACGCCGTGGCAAGCCGTGTGGCATCCACGAAGTGCGAGCGCTGCTCGACGGCTTCATCGATCAAGACGCGAATTTGTTCCGAGGGAAAACGCCAGTCCGGGTCCTTGGTAAACGGCCCCGGCGGTTGTTCATGTATGTTGATCACGGCCACGGTGCGCCCTGGGCGGGTCTTGGCAATCGCGTCCGCGGCGCCGGAGGTGAGCATGTCGCAGCCCAGGATCAGATCCGCCTCGCCGGTGGCGATGCGTTGCGCCCGAATACCGCCGGGCTGGGAAGAGATGCGAACGTGGGAGGTGACCGCGCCGTTTTTCTGCGACATGCCGGTCATGTCCAGCACTGACACGCCCTTGCCTTCCAGATGTGCGGCCATGCCCATTAGCGCGCCGATGGTGATGACCCCAGTGCCGCCGATGCCCGTGATGAGGATGTTGTAGTTCGATTCCTCCACCGATGGCTGGGGCGGCTCGGGCAAAACGCCAAGATCCGCCGCGGCGGAGCCCGAACGAGCTTTTCTGGGCTTGCCGCCTTCCACCGTTACAAAGCTCGGACAAAAACCTTCCACGCAGCTCATGTCCTGGTTGCAGGAGGATTGGTCGATGATGCGTTTGCGGCCAAGAGGCGTTTCCAACGGCAGGATAGAAGTGCAATTGGATTGCACACCGCAATCGCCGCAGCCTTCGCACACGCTCTCGTTGATGAACACCCTCGCCGGCGCTTGGGGATATTCGCCCTTCTTGCGCCGGCGCCGCTTCTCCGCCGCGCAGGTTTGGTCGAAGATCAACACCGACACGCCTTTTACTTCGCGCATTTCGCGCTGAACAGCTTCCAGATCTTTACGGTCATGCAACGTCACCGCTGGGGGTAGTTGCGAGCGATCCGTGTAGCGCTCCATACCCTCCGTGACGAGCGCGATGCGCTTCACACCTTCGGCTGCCATCTGCTGCGCGATGAGTGGAACCGACACGGTGCCGTCCACCGGCTGGCCCCCGGTCATGGCGACCGCATCGTTGTAGAGAATTTTGTAGGTGATGTTGACGTTGGCCGCCAGGGCAGCGCGAATGGCGAGGGAGCCGGAATGAAAGTAAGTGCCATCGCCCAGATTGGCGAAGACGTGCGAGCGCTTGGAAAAAGCGGCTTGGCCGATCCAGGTGGCGCCCTCTCCGCCCATCTGAGTCGTCGTCTTGTTATGCTCGGGATAAATGGCCGTAGCCATCACATGGCAGCCAATGCCCGCCAGGGCGAGACTGCCTTCCGGCACCTTGGTGGAGCGGTTGTGCGGGCAACCCGAGCAGTAGTAGGCGGGGCGCGGCGGTGTGTCCACGGCCTTCTGCAACACCGCCTCCTTGGCATCCAGAAACGTGAGTTTGGCCTTGATGAAATCGCTGGTGTGAAAACGCGCGATGCGCCCCGCGATCACACGGGCAATCTGGGCGATGGAGAAATCGCCCTTGGCTGGCAGCAGCCACTGGCCGCGCACACCGGCCCATTCGCCGTTCTCGTCGAACTTGCCGATCACGCGCGGGCGCACGTCCGGGTGCCAGTTGTACAGATGTTCCTTGAGTTGGTACTCCACCATCTGGCGCTTTTCTTCCACCACCAGAATTTCTTCCAGGCCGCGCGAAAATTCGCGCACGCCTTCGGGTTCCAGCGGCCACGGCATGGACACTTTGAACAGGCGGATACCGATTTCGGCGGCGCGTTGTTCCGTGATGCCCAACTCCTCCAGCGCTTCCAGCACGTCCATGTAGGACTTACCCGAGGCGATGATGCCCAGCCGCGCTTTCGGTGAATCGATGGTGATGCGGTTCAGCTTGTTCGCGCGCGCATAGGCGATGGCCGCGTAGATCTTGTAGTCCTGCATCAACGCTTCTTGTTTTTTCGCTTGCAGGCCGAGCATGTCCGAGGAGGCCCGCACATTCATCCCGCCTTCGGGCATCTGAAAATCTTGCGGCGTTTGGATCTTCACCGCGAAGGGATCGGAGTCGATGGAGGCCGATGACTCCACCGTATCGGCCAGCGCCTTGAAGCCCACCGCGCATCCGGAGAAGCGCGACATGGCCCAACCGTGCAAGCCCAGCTCGATGTACTCCTGCACGTTGCACGGATAGAGCACGGGGATCATCGATGCGGCGAACAGATGATCGCTCTGGTGCGGCAAGGTGGACGAATAGGCACCGTGATCGTCACCCGCGATGAGCAGCACCCCGCCATGTTGCGAGGTGCCGGAGAAGTTCATGTGCTTGAACACGTCCCCGCACCGGTCAACCCCTGGCCCCTTGCCATACCAAAGGGCAAACACACCGTCGTAATCGGATTCCCCGGTGAGATGCAGTTGCTGCGAACCCCACACGGCGGTGGCCGCGAGTTCCTCGTTCACGCCCGGCACGAACTGGACATGATGGGCCTTGAGGTGCTTGGCCGCCTTCCACAACGCCTCGTCCAAACCGCCGAGCGGTGAGCCTCGGTAGCCCGAGATGAAGCCTCCCGTGTTAAGCCCGGCCGCCACGTCGCGTAAACGTTGAATAAGCGGCAAGCGCACCAACGCTTGCACACCGCTTAAATAAATGCGGCCGCTTTGGGCAACGTATTTATCTTCCAAGGTCACTGCTTGCATATACGGCT
>JBJXGQ010000487.1:0-12885 GCA_046160525.1 Burkholderiales bacterium | reverse complement strand
CCCCACCCTTCTCCCGGGGGGAGAAGGGCTTGCAACCTCCCTCTCCCTCCGGGAGAGGGACCGAGGGTGAGGGAAGAATGGGTCATGAACCGCGAAAAGACCGGTAAGTCATGCTGAAGCAGCGGCTGCTGACAGTCGCTGTGGCATTGCCCGTGTTTTTGCTGGCGCTGTTTGCGGCCCCCGCCACGGTTTGGGGCGCATTGCTTGGCGTCGTATCGCTGGTCGCGGCCTGGGAATGGGCCAAGCTGGCCGGCATGAGCACTCTAGTATCGTCGGTGTACATCGTTATATTCGCCGTTGTGGGTATGGCTACTTACGCCTTGGAAGTGACCCAACCCGGCGGGCTCTTCGCCTCCGCCCAAGGCGTGCTGGGTTACATGCTGGCCATCGCCTTCTGGGTGGTGTGGGTTCCCCTGTGGTTGCGCTGCGGCTGGCGCATCACCAACCCGTGGTGGTTGGGAGTCTTCGGCTTGGCGGCGTTGATTCCACTCTGGCACGCATTGTTCGTTCTGCATGCGCAGCCCTGGAAGTTGCTGGCGCTGATGGCGGTAGTATGGGTGGCCGATACGGCGGCCTACGCCTTCGGCCGCATGTTCGGCCGCAGGAAGCTCGCCCCCAGCATCAGTCCCGGAAAGACTTGGGAGGGTGTGGCGGGCGCCACGGTCATGGTGTTGCTTTACGTCTACGGGTTGGCGGTGGCGTATCCCACGGCTTTCCTCGGTGTTGCTCCGATGCTTGGCATTGGCGTCATGATGCTGGTGTTGAGCGTTGAAGGCGATCTTCTGGAGTCGTGGTTAAAGCGCGTGGCGGGCGTCAAGGATAGCGGTAAGCTCCTTCCCGGCCATGGCGGCGTGCTCGATAGAATCGATGCGCTGGCCGGTGCGCTGCCCATCGCGGTCTTCGTGCTGTGGCTGTTACGCTCCCATTCCAAACTTCCCTCTCTGATTTCATGACTGCGCGCAACCTGTGTCTTCTCGGTGCCACGGGCTCCATTGGCGGCAGCACGCTGGCGGTGGTGGAGCGCCATCCCAGCCGCTTTCGCGTCGTGGCGGTGGCGGCGGCCACCAGCGTGGAGCGCATGCTGGAGATTTGCCAGCACCACGCTCCGCGCGTGGCGGTGATGACTGAGGAGGCCAGCGCCGTGCAGTTGCGAGAGCGTTTGCGGGCGCTGAAAATCGCCTGCGAGGTGAAGTCAGGACACGCGGCGCTGGCCGAGATCGCGAGTGCGCCCGATTGCGATACGGTGGTGGCCGGCATTGTTGGTGCGGCGGGGCTGGAATCCACCTGGGCTGCCGTTTGCGCCGGCAAGAGGGTGCTGCTCGCAAACAAGGAAGCCCTGGTGATGGCCGGGCCCTTATTCATGCGCCAAGTGGCGCTCTCCGGTGCCCAATTACTTCCCATCGACAGCGAACATAACGCGATCTTGCAGTGCTTGCCGGATAGTTTCAGCGGACAGGCGGCTCCGCTGGGCGTGCGGCGCATCATCCTCACAGCCTCCGGCGGGCCGTTTCGCACCAAGCCCCTGAGCGAACTTGCATCGGTGACACCGCGCGAGGCTTGCGCCCATCCGAACTGGGTGATGGGGCGCAAGATTTCGGTAGACTCCGCCACCATGTTGAACAAGGGCCTCGAGGTGATCGAGGCAAAATGGTTATTCGATGCCACACCGGAGATGATCGGCGTTGTCGTGCATCCGCAAAGCGTGATCCATTCGATGGTGGAGTATTTGGATGGCTCCGTGCTGGCGCAGCTGAGTCATCCCGACATGCGCATTCCCATCGCCCATGCCCTGGCCTATCCCGAGCGTGTGGAATCCGGGGCACGCTATCTGGATGTGCTGGCCATGTCCAAGCTGGAGTTCGAGCCACCGGACCTGGAGCGTTTCCCCTGCTTGCGGCTGGCCTATGCCGCCTTGCATGCCAGCAGCGATGTACCCATTGTGCTCAATGCCGCCAACGAAATCGCGGTACAAGCGTTTCTCGACGAACGCGTGGGTTTCACGCAAATCCCGCGCATCATCGAGGAAACCCTTGGCCGCCTGCGCTTGCCGGAACCAAATACGCTCGAAGAGGTCATGGATACCGACGTACAAGCACGTCGCGAAGCGCGGCGCCAGGTCGCGCTACTGAGTTCAAGCGGCGCGCCTTCGGCGCGCCTGGCCTCCCACCTTAATTAGTTACACCCATGTCCCTCCTGTTTAAGATCGCCGCTTTTATCGTTGCGCTTGGCGTGCTCATCGTCGTGCACGAACTGGGGCACTACTGGGTGGCACGCTGGTGCAATGTGCGGGTGTTGCGCTTTTCGCTGGGATTCGGCAGCCCGCTACGCACATGGATTCGCGGTAAGGACCGCACCGAGTGGTGCATCGCCGCGTTCCCGCTGGGAGGCTACGTCAAGATGCTGGACGAGCGCGAAGGCCAGGTGATGCCCTCCGAGCGCCACCGTGCCTTCAATACCCAGACCATAGGGCGGCGCATCGCCATCGTGAGCGCGGGGCCCATCGCGAATTTTCTCCTGGCGATCGCGCTTTATTGGGTTATGTTTCTACACGGCGTGCCAGGGACAAAACCCGTGATCGCGCAACCCGCTCCGAATACACCAGCGGCGGTGGCGGGTTTCGCCGGAGGTGAAACGATTGCGCGCATTGGCCAGCAGGAAGTCAAGACCTTCCAGGACATGCGCTGGCTGTTGCTCGACGTTGCCGTGGCGAGAGAGTCGGTGCGGATCGAAACCCGCAACTCGCGTAACGAAACCAACTTCAGGCACTTGGACCTTTCCTCGCTGCGGGCGGAGGATCTGGACGGCGATTTTCTGGAGAAGGCCGGATTGGAACGCTACGAGCCCGAGTCGCCTCCTATCGTGGGTGTTGTTGTGGAAGGCCGGGTGGCGGCACGCGCCGGGGTGCAGACGCACGACCGAATCGTTGCCATCGATGATCAAGCCGTGGGGAGCTGGAAAGACTTGGTGGCTTTGGTGAGTGCCAGTCCCGGCAAGCAAATCGTGCTGAGCATCGATCGCGCCGGCCATCGTATGTCGCTCCCCGTGATTCCCGAATTAAGCGAGGAAAACGGCAAGAAAGTGGGGCGCATCGGCATCGGGCACCAGGCCGATCCGGCAGCCTATGAGGCCTTGATGGTGGAAGTGCGGTACGGTCTTTGGGACGGCTTCACACAAGCCGTGGCGCGAACCTGGGAGACCTCCGCGCTCACGCTAAAAATGCTGGGAAAAATGGTGGTGGGCGAGGTGTCCTTCAAGAACTTGAGCGGGCCCATTACCATCGCCGACTATGCGGGCCAGTCCGCCCAGATGGGTTGGATGCCTTACCTGACATTCATCGCGCTCATCAGTATCAGTCTCGGTGTGCTGAATCTCTTGCCGGTGCCTTTGCTGGACGGCGGCCACTTGCTGTATTACGCCATCGAGATTGTGAAGGGCAGCCCGTTGTCCGAACGCGCCATGGAACTGGGCCAGCGCGCGGGCATGGCGCTCCTGTTCGTGCTGATGGCCTGCGCGCTTTATAACGATATCTATCGCCTCGCCGGCGGCTCCTGACCGATGCTAAGAAGAATAACTAGAACCGCGGCACTCCTCCTCACCAGTCTGATTTCCTCCCGGGCACTAGCCTTCGAACCCTTTGTCGTGAAGGATATTCGGGTCGAAGGTATTCAGCGCACGGAAGCCGGGACGGTCTTCAGCTATCTGCCGGTGAAGGTGGGCGAGCGTATCGACGACGATAAAGCCGCCGCCGCCATACGCGCCTTGTACGCCACGGGATTTTTCAAGGACGTGCGCCTGGAGGCCGATGGCGATGTGCTGGTGGTGACGGTGCTCGAACGCCCGGCCATTGCGCAGATCGAGTTCGTGGGAGGGAAGGAATTCGGCGACGATAAGTTAAAGGAGATCATGAAGCAGATTGGCCTCTCCGAAGGGCGTATCTTCGACCGCAATCTGCTGGAGCAAGCGACACAGGACCTCAAATCGCAGTATTTGAGCCGGGGCAAGTACAGCGCGCAAATCAAGTCCGAACTCTCGCCGATGGAACGCAACCGGGTGGCCATCACATTCACCATCACGGAAGGGGAAGTGGCCAAGATTCGCAATATCAACATCATCGGCAACAAGGAATTCAAGGAGTCCGAGTTGCTGGACAATTTCACGCTGCGAACCCCCGGGATGCTCACCTGGTATAGCAAGAATGACCAGTACTCACGGCAAAAATTAGAGGCCGATCTGGAGACTTTGCGCTCCTTCTATCTCAACCAGGGGTTTCTGGAGTTCACCATCGATTCGACGCAGGTGGCCATCTCCGCGGACAAGCAAGACATCTTCATCACCGTGAACATCACCGAGGGCAAGCGCTACACGGTGTCCGAAATCCGCTTCGCAGGCGATTTGATCGTCCCCGAGGCGGATTTGCGCAAGGATCTGAAGGTCAAGGTGGGGGAGGAGTTTTCCCGCGAGCGGCTGGCCGAGTCCGTGAAGTTGATGGTGGACCGCGTGGGAAATTCGGGCTATGCCTTCGCCAACGTCAATCCTGTACCCGAACTGGACAAGCAAAACGGCAAGGTGGCCTACACACTCTATGTCGATCCAGGCCGTAGGGTCTATGTGCGCCGCATCAACATCGCTGGCAACGTTTCGACCCGCGATGAAGTCATCCGGCGTGAGTTGCGGCAATTGGAAGGCGCCTGGTACTCCACGGAAAAATTACGCCGCTCCAAGACCCGCGTGGATAAGCTGGGCTATTTCTCCGAAGTGGCGGTGGACACCCTGGCGGTACCCGGAACGCCCGATCAGGTGGATATCAACGTCACCGTGACCGAGCGCCCCACGGGATCGCTCCTGTTCGGCGTGGGCTATTCTTCCACGGAGAAAGTGGTGCTGACCGGATCGGTGTCGGAGAACAACGTGTTCGGAACCGGAAACAACCTGACGGTGCAGGTCAACAGCGGAAGCGTGAACACGGTCTACGCGGCGTCCTTTACCAATCCCTACTATACGGACGACGGGGTGAGCCTAGGCTTCGATGCCTACCGGCGCGATGTGGACGCAAGCTCCTTGTCCGTGGCAACCTATAACACCAACACTTACGGGTTGGGCTTGCGCGTGGGGGTGCCGGTGACCGAAACCGATACGGTGAGTTACGGTTTGGCCTTCGAGCGCACCAACCTGGAAATCTTCGATAGCAGCCCGGTGCAATACAAAGACTTTGTCGCGGCTTTCGGCAACAACACCACCGCTCTGATCGGCAATGCCGGCTGGTCACGCGACAAGCGCGACAGTGCCATCTACACCACCCGCGGAAGCTACCAGCGTTTGCATGGGGAAGTTGCCCTACCCGGCGCTGAGCTACGTTTTTACCGTACTACCTACCAGTATCAGTGGTTTTCCCCCATGACCAAGAACACCACCTTGGCCCTGAACGGGCAGATTGGGCTGGCCGATGGATACAGCAACAAGCCCTTGCCCTTCTACAAGAATTTCTACTTGGGCGGGGTAGGGTCTTTGCGAGGGTATTCGGCGGCCTCCATCGGTCCCCAGGATGCCGCGGGCAATGCCCTGGGAGGCAAACGCCAGCTCATTGGCAGCGCGGAAGTTCTGTTCCCTTTTCCCGGATTGCAGAAGGATAAGTCCGTACGCTTGTCGGTTTTCCTTGACGCGGGTACCCTGGGTGATACATTCGACTTGGGCGAAACCCGGTACTCCACGGGCCTCGCAATGGGATGGTATTCGCCGGTGGGGCCTCTTAAGCTGAGTTTTGGCCGGGCCCTCAACGACAAGCCAGGGGATAAACTACAAACTTTCCAGTTTTCCTTGGGCACATTGTTCTAGGCCCTGGGGATAGAAATAGAGGATAGATCTAGATGAAATCAGCCTTGCTTATGTGTGTGGTTGCGCTGGCGTTGGCCTGCGGCCCAGCTGCCGGCAACGATATTAAGATCGGATTCGTGAGCACGGAGCGAATCTTCAAGGAGGCCATACCCGCCCAGCGGGCGCTCAAGAAGCTGGAAAAGGAATTTGCGCCGCGCGAGCAAGAGTTGCAGAAACTCGCTAAACAGGCCAAGGATCTGCAGACCTCCCTTGAGAAGGACGGCCTGACCATGAGCGAGAGCGACCGCCGTAACAAGGAGGCCGACCTTGGACGTATCAACCGCGACTTGCAGCGCGTGCAGCGAGAATTTCGCGAGGATCTCAATTTGCGCAAGAACGAGGAACTGGCGCAAGTACTCGAACGCGCCAACAAAGTGATCGCGCAAATCGCCGAGGCTGAAAAATACGATTTGATTCTGCAAGAGGCCGTGTTCCGCAGCAGCCGTATCGACATCACCGACAAAGTCATCAAGGCACTCGCCGACAAGTAACGATGCCGGTTTATCGGGTCGCGGATATCGTCGCGCGCTTAGGCGGCGAACTGTTAGGGGACGGCAGCATTCCCGTTCGTGGCGTGGGAACCTTGGCCAATGCCCAGCCCGACGAGGCCGCGTTTCTGGCGCATGGGAAGTACCGCAAGCAACTGGCCAGTACGCGCGCCGGCGTGGTGATATTGCCGCCGGATGAAGCCGCGGCGGTCTCCTGCACACGTATTGTTTCCCCCGATCCCTATGGGTATTTCGCGCATGTTTCCCGGCTTCTCAATCCGCCGCCCGTCTACACCCCTGGAGTGGACCCCTCCGCAGTCGTACACCCCGAGGCCCGCCTCGACCCCAGCGCAAGCGTGGGGCCGCTTGTGAGTATTGGCCGTGGTGCGCAAATCGGCGCGCACACCGTCATCGAATCCGGATGCGCGATCGGAGAGCACGTTCAAATCGGCCCGAGCGCGAGGCTGCATGCCAATGTTGTGATTTACCACCATTGCATCCTCGGCGAGCGTGTTATTCTTCACGCTGGCGTGGTCATCGGCGCCGATGGGTTCGGGTTTGCGCCGGAAGATGGCCGCTGGAACAAGATTCCCCAAGTGGGCCGCGTCATCATTGGCGATGACGTGGAAGTCGGTGCCAATACGACCATCGACCGGGGAGCCTTGGACGATACGGTGATCGAGGAAGGCGCCAAGCTCGATAACCAGATCCAGATTGGACACAACTGCCGCATTGGCGCACACACGGCCATCGCGGGTTGTGTGGGAATCGCCGGGAGCACCACCATTGGAAAGCACTGCCGCATAGGCGGTGGTGCCATGATCTCCGGGCATCTGGATATCGCCGACGAGGTGGGCATCTCCGGCGGAACGTTGATCAGCAAATCCATTCGGGACCGCGGACAATACACCGCCGTGTTTCCGTTTTCCTCCCATGAGCGCTGGTTGAAGAATGCCGTTCAGGTGAAGCATCTTGACGCGCTGGCCCAGCGCATCAAGGCGCTGGAAGACCGGGCCGGCGAAGAAAAGAAAAGGTAAGGAGATGGAGAACAGGCGGATGGACATCAAGGAAATTCTGAATTGTTTACCTCACCGCTATCCATTCTTGCTGGTGGACCGGGTGCTGGAGTGCGAACCGGGCAAGTCTATCCGTGCGCTCAAGAACGTGACCATCAACGAGCATTTCTTCGTGGGCCACTTCCCGACCAGCCCCGTAATGCCCGGCGTGCTGATCGCCGAGGCCATGGCGCAAGCCGCGGCGGTGCTCGCGCACTTCACCATTGACGACAAGAAAACCGGCAAGCTGTTTTATTACTTCGCGGGTATCGACAATTTCCGGTTCAAGCGTCCCGTGATTCCGGGGGACCAACTGATCCTGGAGGTGTCCTTGCAACGCATGCTGCGCGGAATCGCCAAGTTTTCCGGATGCGCGCGCGTTGGCGAGCATGTGGTCGCCGAGGGCAGCTTGCTGTGCACTATTCGTAACGAAGAGCTTGTTTAACTCATGATTCATCCAACCGCGTTGATTTCACCCGGCGCGCGCCTCGCGCGTGGTGTGCAGGTGGGCCCCTACACGGTGATCGAGGAGCACGTGGAGATCGGCGAGGGAACCCTCATCGGTTCGCACTGCGTCATCAAGGGCCACACGCGCATCGGAAAGAACAATCGCATCGCGCAATTCGTCTCGCTGGGCGAGGCTCCGCAGGACAAGAAATACCGCGAAGAGCCCACACGCCTGGAAATCGGCGACAGCAATGTGATCCGCGAATTCTGCACCTTCAACCGCGGCACCGTGCAAGACGCGGGAGTAACGAGCGTGGGTGACGACAATTGGATCATGGCCTATGTGCATCTGGCGCACGATTGCCAGGTGGGCAGCCACACCATCTTCGCCAACAACACCCAGTTGGCGGGCCACGTGCATATTGGTGACTGGGTAATCTTGGGCGGCTTCACGCAAGTGCACCAGTTTTGCAGTATCGGTGCCCATGCCTTCACGGCGGCGAGTTCCCTCGTGTTGCGCGATATTCCGCCCTACGTCATGGCGGCGGGCAGCAGCGCCGAACCTCGCAGCGTGAACACCGAGGGGCTACGCCGGCGCGGCTTCAGCCCCAAGGCGATTACCGCCATTCGCCGTGCCTACAAGACCTTGTATCGCTCCGGTCTTACTCTTGCCGAGGCCGCCAAGGCCTTGGAAACCCAGGCGCAGGAAAATCCCGAGCTTCGGATTCTCGTCGATTTCATTTCCGCATCGCGGCGCAGCCTAAGCCGCTAACCGCCATGCGCGTAGCCATCGTGGCGGGAGAGGCATCGGGCGATTATCTGGGTGCTCATCTCGTGCGAGCGTTGCGCGGCAAGTATCCTGGCATCGAGTGTTATGGAATTGGCGGGCCGCGCATGCAAACTGAAGGATTCCGCGTCCTGCACGAATCCGATCATCTGGCGGTGCGCGGCTACGTGGAAGTGCTGCGCGGTTTGCCGCGGATTCTCAAGATTCGCAGGCAACTCACCGAAACCCTACTGGCCGAACCCCCGAACCTGTTCATCGGTATCGATGCTCCGGATTTCAACTTGGGGCTGGAGGAAAAACTCAAGAAGCGCGGTATTGCCACCGTTCAATACGTAGCGCCCCAAGTGTGGGCTTGGCGCGGTAAGCGGGTCAAGCAACTGCGGCGCGCTTGCGATCTCGTGCTTGCCCTACTGCCTTTCGAAGCTGAGTTGTTGCAAGGAGCCAAGGTGCCCTGCAGCTTCGTGGGACATCCCCTGGCCGATGCGATTCCCGACCGGCCGAACCGGGCGAGCGCGCGCGAGCAATTCAAACTGGGTGCCAACCGCTTGGTCATCGCCCTGCTACCGGGCAGCCGTGAGAGTGAGGTCAATTACATGGCGGATCTGTTCGTGCAAACGGCGAAGTTGATCCACGCACAGCATGAGCACGCGCACTTTCTGGTGCCCTTGCTGAGCCGCAAGACCCGCCTTGTGTTCGAGCAGGCCATCTACCGTAACCAAGCCGAGGCGGTGCCGGTCACGCTGTTATACGGCCACGCGCAGATGGCGATGACAGCAGCCGATGGCGTATTACTGTCTTCTGGCACGGCGACGCTGGAAGCGGCATTGTTGAAGCGCACCATGGTGGTGACCTATAAGCTCTCGCCCATGACCTACCGCATGATCCGCAGGCGGGGTTACTCCTTGCCCTACGTGGCGCTGCCCAATATCCTGGCGGGCCGCTTTGTCGTTCCGGAAATATTGCAAGACGATGCCACTCCCGAAGTTCTCACCCAAGCCCTGATGAACCAGATTTCGGACAAGGACATTCGCGCGCGGCAAGAGGATGTCTTTCTGGATATTCACCACTCGCTGCGCGCGGGGAGCGAACGGCGTTTGCTGGAAGCGCTAAGTCCCATCCTGGAAAGAAGGAGCGCGCAGGCGGGAACTCAAGCACGGCATGCACTCGCCAATCCCGCTGCTTGAGCCTTTCTGCGGTATCGACGAAGCTGGGCGCGGGCCGCTCGCGGGCCCAGTGTTCGCCGCATGCGTGATCCTCGATCCTGAGCGCCCCATCAATGGCCTCGCCGATTCCAAGCAGTTGTCCGCGCGCCAGCGCGAGGCCTTGAGCGATGTCATTCGAGGGCAGGCTCTGGCCTGGTGCGTGGCCAGCGCCAGCGTGGAGGAGATCGACCGGCATAACATCCTGCAAGCAAGCCTGCTCGCCATGCGCCGGGCCTTTCAAGGATTGAGCATCGTGCCTGCGTTGGCGCTTGTCGATGGAAACCAAGACCCGTCGCTGGGTGTAACCACGCGTACCATCGTCAAGGGCGATCAATCGGAGCCTGCCATCAGCGCGGCTTCCATCCTGGCCAAGACGGCGCGCGATGCCATGATGATCTCTTTGCACGAGGAGTATCCGGCTTATGGCTTTGACCGGCACAAAGGCTATCCCACGGCGGAGCATATGGCGGCGCTGCGCGAGCACGGCGCTACCATTCATCACCGGCGTAGTTTCGCGCCGGTGCGCAGGGTTGTGGTTCCTGGCCTGTCCGGTGATGGATAAAGGGCCGGCTGCGCACAACAAGCTCTGACCCTATGACTTCTCCAGTAGCTAGACCAGCGTGATGATCACATTTCCTTTCTTGCGGCCTGAATCGACGTATCGATGGGCTTCGATGATCTCCTCAAACGGATAGCAACGGTCGATGACGGGTTTGAACTCGCCCAAATTCGCGAGTTGCGCGAGCTGTTGCAAGTCCTCGGCGCGCTCGGCTGCCGGTCCGGCGAAGATTTTCTTATTGCTCGTCAACGCGACCCAGGGAATTTGCAGCATGGCGGGTAACCCGGCCAGTACTAGCAGCAGCCGCCCGCCGTCTTTCAAGGAATGCTTGCAGCGCCCATACGGAGCCGTGCCCGCGGTATCGACGATGACATCGTAGCGCTGCCCGTTGCGTGCGAAATCCTCTCTGGTGTAATCGATGACATGGGCTGCGCCCAAAGAGCGCACCAGTCCCGCATTGGGGCCGCTGCACACGGCGGTGACTTGCGCGCCGAAGTGCCTGGCGAACTGGACCATGGCGGTGCCGACGCTTCCCGAAGCGCCGTTGATGAGCACGCTCTCACCGCGTTGCAGTTTCCCGCGCCTGAAAAAATCCAGCGCGGTGGTTCCGCCAAAGGACAAGGCGGCGGCCACCTCGTAGGTGAGATTGGGCGGTATCAACGTTAGCGCACCGTTTTCCGGAAAACAGGTGTACTGCGCATGACAGCCCATGCGCATACCGCTGAAGGCAAATACCCGATCGCCGGCCGCGAACTGGGTCACATCCGCTCCGATGGATTCGATCTCACCGGCCAGCTCGGAGCCCAGAATCGGTTGTCTTGGTTTTGAGAGGCCAAAGATCAAGGGCGCGATCACTGCGAAACCGGTGGGCATGCTGAGACTGCGCACCCGCCAATCGGCGGAGCTAACGGTAGTCGCATGAATTTTTATCAGGACTTCGTTCTTTCCGGGCGATGGTTTTTCGACTTCCTTGAATTTCAGTACCTCGGGCGGTCCGTAGCGTTCATACACGACTGCTTTCATATTGAGTCTCTGTGACGCCTCAAGATAGGGAAACGCCGGTCAAGTTTCGTTCGCCCTGAGCTTGTCGAAGGGCGAACTCTCAAGTGTTTGAACTTGCCGGGTCTTGCGTTCATGCTTCGATCGTTCGACAGGCTCACGATCAGTACGAACGCAAGGCTTGAGCAGCATTTCCCTAGACAGTAGCAGGCCGCGAAAGTTTGATTCATGCTCCACACCCGCGCTCAAATTCGCGACCTCAGCCATGTGGCCCCATGACAACAGGCAACAGCAGCACCAGAATCAGTACGCTCGCCGTGCTGTGCACGACGATTCCGATCCATGCGCAGCGGAAATATTTGGAAGGCCAGGAAAACCAGAACGCATCCAGCACACCGGCCGGAATCACCCATGGCGTGTGGAGGTGGTAGAGGGCAAACAGCACGCCGTTGACCAACCAATCCGTACGCCTGAAAGCATCGTTCATACGCGGAAGCAGCAGGCCACGGAAGAGCAGCTCTTCACCCAATACCGTGTTGAACACCACGAGCACCACAACGACACTGTACCAAAGCCAGTTGCGGGAAAAGAACGCGCGGCCGGCCTCGGACTGACAGAAGGCGCCGAAGTCGCGCCACATGCTGTGCGCGGGCTCGGGCAGAGCACCGGCCAGCCAGAGCCCCGCGATCAGGGGCAGGCACACCAGCCACAGCCGAGCTCTTTTGCCACCGCTGCGCGGATCGGTAGGCGCGTGCAACCACAACGCGTCCTTGAGCGTAGACCAACGCAGGTTTCCGCGCTCCGAGCGCACCAGCAGCATCACCAGCACGCCTTGCCATACCAGGCCGCCGGTCAAGCCGCCGATCAACCACTTTGTCAGGCCTGGCCCGTCACCGGCAGGCCGTGCAAAGTGGGGGGCGAGCACCCACGCAACCATTGCCATCGGCAGCGACGGCGGCCCGGGCATCCCCGTGCAGGAACGCGTACACCTGTTCGAGCGATTCCGCCGGGGGAACGCGGCGCGTGCCAGCGGCTCGGGCCTGGGACTCGCCATCGTCGCCGCGGCAGTGCGTCAAATGGGCGCGCGCATTGAGGTCGGCCAAGGGATCGACGGTCGCGGTGTGTCATTCCTGATCGCCTGGCAACCGCAAACTTCAATGCCGGGCTGAGGAGCAGGCTACATCGGAGCTAAAGGCACGCAGTCCTAACCAGTCCTGCTGCTAACATGCCTCCTTTCCTGGTCGGGAGGACACCAAGGTGGAGGACTACAAACCTGCCTTCAAGCAAATGGCCTCGGGGCTGCGCTTCCCGGAAGGGCCAGTGGCGATGCCCGATGGCTCGGTGATCCTCGTCGAGATCGAACGGCGCACCTTGTCGCGCGTGACCCCGGACTGCAAGATCCAGGTCATCGCCACGCTAGGCGGCGGCCCCAACGGCGCGGCCATGGGGCCGGGCGGCAAGATTTATGTCACCAACA
>JBJXGQ010000486.1:0-6992 GCA_046160525.1 Burkholderiales bacterium | reverse complement strand
CGCGCTTCTTGAATGCGCTCCTAGCCCAAGGGGTGGGAGCGTTTCTCGTCAATCGGTGTTCGCTCTCTCAGATTCGAAAACTGGAACGGCCCTTGAATCAACCCACACTGCAGGCTGAATGCGAATTGTCCTGGATCACCCTTGGCCCCGCGCAAAAGAAGGAAGGCAGATCATGAGATTATTTCTGGCGGTTTTACTTATACTGTTTTCCATTCCCTCTTACGCCAACACCGGTACCTACGGCAGATTATTCATGACACCGCAGCAGCGTGCCGCATTAGACGATGCGCGCCGGCACAAAGTCCGAGCAGTGGCAAAACCGGTTAAGAAAGCGGTCGCCGCTGTCGCGCCAAAACCTGAGCGGCCGTCGGGCAACGTAACCCTTAACGGCATTGTTCGGCGCAGCGACGGCGAATCCACCATATGGGTAAACGGTGTCGCAATGCCGGGGGACGCACAGACGGGGAAAGTGCAGGTAGACCCCGCCAGCAGCCAATCAGGTGTGATCCAAATCCCTCACGCTAATACCGGAGGCCGAGTGGAACTCAAGGTAGGGCAGAAGCTCGATATGTCGAATGGACAGGTGACGGAGCGTTACACCAATCGCGGACAACGCACCGTTCCCGCTACCGCCACCGCACAACCGCGCGCAGGCGAGCGGGTGACAAATGGACCCGTGCGGGCCCGCCGCCGCAATCAGGAACGCGAGAGCGAATCGTCCGAGTAGAGCGGCCAGGACCCATGCGCTCGCGTTCCAGACAGGGTGGATTCTTACTATTGGCCCTTGCGTTTCTGCTTGGAACAACTCTGTTGGTTGTTGTACTTGGGCTTGCCAAGGCGGGTCCTGAGAATAAGGCGGAACGCGAGCGGCGCACGATGGAGGCCTTAGTCAAGGCGCGAGATGCGCTAATTGGTTACGCACTGAATGCCACGTGGCCAGGCTCCTTGCCTTGTCCTGACCAGAATAACGATGGCGATAGCGAGTTCCCAAACGCTCCTCCATCCGGAAGCAACTGTCCCACTTACGTTGGGCGCTTTCCCTTCAAGAGTACCTCGATTGGCATAGGCGACTTGCGTGACAGCTCCGGAGAAAGGTTGTGGTACGCGCTATCTAGCAACTACCGTCCGCACATCGGTAGTATTCCCACAAGCGAAACGTCGGGGCAGCTTAGTGTGATAGGCACCATCCCCAGTTCGGACGTGATAGCGGTGATCATTGCACCCGGGGCTGCGCTACCTGGCCAGAATCGGAGCCCTCCCGAAACGATTCTTCCGCCTTTAATAAACCCAAATAAGACGGATTATTTGGAAAGATTAAATGCCGACACCAACGAGCTTCAGTATGAAGCCGCGATCGAAGCCGACGATTTCAACGACCGTATCTTGGTAATCACCCGTGACATGTTAATGCCCCTCGTGCAACGCAGAATTGCGAAAGAAGCCCTAAATTGCCTTCAGGCATTTGCGGGCGTTAGCGGAAATAGATACCCCTGGGCTGCTCAAATCATCGATACCAGCGATGTGTTTGACATGAGCGGCCAAGAATACGGAAGGTTTCCCACTACAATTGCCAACAGCCTTAACGATCTTGGTCTTGATCCTGCCACGCCCTGGCTAACACCGGCTTGCGCTCCAGCACTCAGCAACGCTGCTACTCGAAACAAATGGAAGCTGCAGATCTTCTACCATGTTGCCTCTAACTACACGCCGCCAGTATCGCCCTCCGGATGTCCCCTCTCTGGCCCCGGCTGTTTGACCGTCACCACAACTTATGGCTCCGCAACAAGAGTCGTCGTGGCCGTCATGGTTGCGGGCCGCGCTCTGCCTACCGGGACCCCTCAATCTAGGCTTACACCTGCCAATCAATCTGTGGCGGCCAACTATCTGGAGACGGACTCGGGCAGCGGAATCAATAACTCAGATCTCATTGGCCAATATGCAAAGGCAAAACAGGTCTCAACTGGCAGCACACCCTTCAATGACGTGACTGTATGTATAGACGAAACAAGCAGCACCGTGTGCCATTAAGGGCATTGACCAAAAAACTGCAACTTTCACGTGGCTTTACGCTTATTGAATTAGCCGTGGTGATCGTCGTCATCGCGCTCCTCCTCGGCGCATTGCTCGTTCCTCTTGGAACACAAGTCGAACAAAGAAAAGTGGCGGAAACCCAAAAAGCCCTGGAGGAAATACGCGAAGCGTTACTGGGATTCGCGATGGCGAACGGCCGCCTGCCTAAACCAAGCGGCGTCCCTAGCGGTTCCCCTCCTTCTATCAATTTGGCCAATCCGGCCCACCGGCCCGATGGCAGAGAACGGCCTGCCGCCTGCGGCGCGAACGATTGCTTCGGCTTTCTTCCTTGGGCGGATCTCGGTATGCCCAGCGCCGACGCATGGAATAAGCTCTATCGCTACTCGGTGACCGAAACATTCACGGTACCGCCCGCCGCGCTTACGACCCCGGGCAACAGGCTCATCCGAACCCGCAACACCCCTGGGATGGCTTTGGCCGACTTAGCTACTGGCGTGGTTGCCGTAGTGCTTTCTCACGGGCCCAGCAATTATGGCGTAACGCCGGGATTCAGTGTCTTTCCGAATCTCTCGTCGCCCAATAATCCCGACGAGGAGCGTAACTATAATTATGCGAATAGCTGGCCGGCATTGGCTGCTGACCGGTACTTTGTCACTCGCGTCAAATCAACAAGTACGAATGTGGCGGTCGGTGGCGATTTCGACGACTTGCTAGTTTGGATTCCGCAGTCGTTGTTCATGCACCGAATGGTCGCCGCGGGCCGGCTTCCGTGACGGATTCGCCAATGGGCCTCAAAGCGAAATGCACGCTGCTCGCCGTGTTCTGGACTAAGCTCAATCTGAATCCCAGAGACGACGCTTGCTTGGCTGCCTGGTAGAGTCCTACGCCAAGGCCTGCGCTCGACGCGACGGGCCCCATAAATAGTTTGCGAGCAACCGTTTCCGGAACGGGGTTTCCGTTGTCGGCGACATTCAATGCTGGACCATTTTCCCATTCGAGATGAACCGTGACGGCTAGGTCGCGATTCAACTGGCGTTTGGCAAGCGCGTTATGAATCAGGTTTTCGCCCACGCTATCGAATAGCTCCGCCGGTAGCATGGCTTTCTCGGGCAATTCATCTTCGAGAAAGTGCAGGCCCTTCTGGGCGTGGCGCTGGGAAAACTGAACCCACCACTCACGCGCGCCCTTCCACTCGGATGGGCCGGTCTGCTTCTGGGTCAATTTGTCGAGCGTGCTCTGCAGCCGTTGCGTTATCTGGGGAAGCTGTCTTTGCGTCAAGCTGCGCACCGCTTCGGCCTCTTGATCTTGGCTAGATTCGACCGCCGAGCACAGTGACTTGAGCGATTGGAGCAAATTCTTGACGTCGTGCGTCAACCGCGTTCCAGTTTCGTAGATGGCTCGCATATAGGCATTGTTGCGCTGCTCTTGTTCCCGTGTCTTCGCCTCGTAGTAATCCACCAGCAGCCTGGTCAGTAGCCGCATGTGTACCACCAGGCTCGGCCCCGCGAACCAGCGGGTGTATACGTTAAGTTTCAGATCTCCGGTGCTGCAGTCCGTGGAGAACTTGGCGACATGTCCCGCGCTGCCCTTGTGGTGAGCGGTGGACCATTCGATACCGCTAATCCAGGGCAAGGTAACGATTTCCTGTGCGGCGAGCGCAAGAAATTTCTCAGGCTCGCGCTCCTGCTGTGCAATGTCCGCCAGCCGCTGCATCCAGCGCTCGAAGGGCGTTCCGACACTCAAGAAGTAGCGCGATAGGAGGTGACCCAGCCCTGTGAATCCCGCGCGCGGATCCCACATCCAGCTCAAGGCCACGAGCAAGGCAGCGATCACGAGCAAAGCTTGCGCGAGCGCAAAAACGTAATGCGTATTGTTGATCTGCCGGATGACGAAGGCACCCAGCACCAGCACGATCACCAAGAAGAACAGCAGCAAGCTATAGAGCAAATCCACCGCGGAGGCGGCACTGCGTTCGTCTACCCGCCCGGCTCGAACAAAAAAAATCACGCCGATGGGAACCAGCGGCGCATAGCGCACGATCTTACGCAGCAAATCCGGAATCTCGGGCGAGGACATCAAATTCGGGACCACCCAGACAAGCAGGATGAACAGTAGATAGGTTGCCGCCAGCAGAGCGACGAGTCCCTCGGTCCGGCCCTTGAGGGAGGGCACCTGGCCGCCGATGAGCGCCAGCAGTAACGCGATCCACAGCGCCATGAGCCACAGGCTCTGCGCAGCGACCAGAAGCCCCGCAGCGCCGATGACGAGCACCGCCTGCCCCCAATAGAGCTTTTGCTGGCCCCGGATGACGGGCTGCCACAAAAGGAAGCTTCCGAAGTGAAATAAGAGGAATCCCTTTGCCACCCAAGTTTCGATACCGAAGACAAGCGCGGCGTGCAGTCCCAACAACATCAACCCGAGCCAGTGCTGCGGGCGAATGACCTCCGCCAGCCGCGCGAAGCGGCTGGGCCCTGGGTGGGAAGGATTCGCCTTTAGAATCGGTTCGCCGTTTGCGTTCATTTCCGCCATTAAGTCGTCATCGAAATCTCATGAAAGCACTCACCATCGCCCGCTTCTGCCTGTTGGAGGCACTTCGCACGCGCTACCTATGGTTGCTCTTGGGCATGTTGCTGCTACTGCTCGCGGCCACCTTTTTCCTCCGCTCCCTCGCCATCACGGAATCCGCCCGTATCCAGCTTGGTGTGTTCGCGGCATTTGCCCGCATCGCGTCTGTCTTCCTCGTCACCTTACACGTTGCGGGAACGCTCGTCCGGCAATTCAACGACAAGGAAACCGAGCTGCTCTTCGCCCTGAACCTCACAAGAAGGGATTACCTCCTGGGCCGCTTTCTTGGCTACGCGGGAGTTTCGGTGCTCACGGCTCTCATCGTTTCCTTAGCCATCGCAATGCTTGGACCAGACACTCACTTATTCGCCTGGGGCAGTACTTTGGCCTTGGAGCTCATGCTCACGTCGGCCGTAACCCTGTTTTTCGTGGTGAGTTTCGTCCAGATCGCCCCTGCCGTGCTTTTCGTCGCGTCCTTCTATCTTCTGGCGCGCAGCGTGTCCGCTCTACAACTTATCAGCCACTCGCCCCTGTTCTCCCTCGGTGACACTACCACGGCACTTGGGCAGAAAGCCATGGACCTCTTGGCACTTTTCCTCCCCCGGCTAGATGATTTCGCCCAAACTGGATGGCTTCTGCAACCGGACATCGCACCGGCTTTAGGGGGCGTATTGATGCAGGCGGGCGTTTACATCTGCTTGATCCTCGGGGCCGGCCTGTTCGACTTGCAACGCAAGGAACTATAGAGTTGGCTTCTCGAACGACACCGGTACAACTCTTTCTCGCGGCTGCCTTGGCCGCGCAATTATGGGTCAGTGCCCAGCACCCAAGACCCGACGCGTCGGCACAGGCGCTCCCGCCCGCCCCGGCCCAGGAATTATTACGCGTGGCCGCATTAGGGGAGCCCATAGCCTTGGGCCAGATACTCACATTATGGCTGCAAGCCTTCGATAACCAGCCCGGAATCAGCATTCCCTTCCTCGCGCTGGACTACGACCGCGTGGAGTCCTGGCTAGACCGTCTTCTGTCCCTGGATCCAGGCACGCAATATCCCTTATTGATGGCAGCGCATTTCTACGGCCAAGTACCCGATCTGGCCAAGGAAAGGCAGATGCTGGCTTTCATACACCGGCGGTTTCTCGAGGACCCCGCACATCGCTGGAGGTGGCTTGCCCACGCCGTGGTCATGGCGAAGCACCGGCTCAAGGATTTACCGCTTGCCCTGCGTTACGCCGAAACGCTTGCGGCGCACGCCAGCCACGCTTCCATTCCAAATTGGGCGCGGCAAATGCGCATATTCTTACTTGAGGATCTCGGTGAGATTCAGGCTGCGAAGATCCTGCTGGGCGGACTGTTAGCGAGCGGACAGATTACCGATGAACACGAAAAGCACCTTCTGGTAGAGCGCTTATCCGCGATGGAAAATGGCGAGAAATCGTCAACGCCGCCGAATTCTCGGCCATGAATGCGCGCTAAATGATATGAATCCAAATGCCGGTCATGCCCGCGATTTCCATAGTTATTCCCCTCCACTCGGTCGGCTTTTGTGAGCCAAGCGACGCGAGGCTCTCATAGTTCCGTTTTGATCACTGGCTGGCAATAGTCTCTAGGACAACCTCCCAGCCGGCCCCAAATTATTGGTGGCACAAATCTGGCGGACCGCGTTACCGACACTACGCGTGCGTGTAAGAGAACAGACCACGCAGTAGTTAAGGTAACCCGACGACTCCCTGCGTCACATCCCTTTGGAGGGGACAAAAAATGAAATCGCAACGTGGATTCACCCTCATCGAGATCGCCATCGTGTTGGTGATCATCGGCCTCTTGCTCGGCGGAGTGCTTAAAGGCCAAGAACTTATTACCAGCGCGCGAGTGCGCAACGTGATATCGCAGCAGGACGGCATCAAGGCGGCCTTCTTCGGTTTTCAGGATCGGTACCGCGGATTACCCGGGGACTACATCGGCGCAAACACCAATATCAATTGCCCAGTGGCTTGCGTCAACGGTAACGGAAATGGGCGAATCGAAGGTGTTTCAACACCGGGGGTAGCAGCGACACCGACACCTCTGGAGGACGTACATTCGTGGCACCATCTGAACGCCGCTGGCTTTCTGAACGGTAGCTTTGTGAGTGGCGCGTCCGCTGTCGGTCCAACAGATCAGACGTCCCCAAAGAATCCATATGGGACTCTTCTTGAGTTGGTCTATGACAATGTCTATGACATGAATGGCACGGGTGGAGCGGCGAAACACAATCTAAAGACCGGAAGCCAAGTTCCCATCGAGATTATCGCGGAAGTCGACCGAAAAATTGACGACGGCCTACCCGGACAAGGAAGTTTTCAATTCTCCTTATACCAGGGAAATGCAGCATCTGCCCCAGATCCTGACCTTTG
>JBJXGQ010000485.1:0-2579 GCA_046160525.1 Burkholderiales bacterium | reverse complement strand
CTCACCAGCGGATGCCGCCCAGGGCATGCTTTCCGGCGAAGCGTGCTCCCGGACTCAGGCTTTCCTCGATGCGCAACATCTCGTTCCACTTCGCCATGCGCTCGGAGCGGGCGAAGGAGCCGACCTTGAGTTGGCCCGCGTCCCACCCGGTGGCCAGATGGCAGATGGTGACGTCCTCGGTCTCGCCCGAGCGCGCGGAGACGATAGTGGCGAAGCCAGCCGCACGCGCGGCCTCCAGGGCCGCCAGCGTTTCGCTGATGGTGCCGGCTTGATTGGGCTTGATGAGCACCGCATTGCATGCCTTGTCAGTGGCCGCTTGCTTGACGAGCGCCGCGTTGGTGACGAGGTAATCGTCCCCAATGATTTGCACGCGCCCTCCTGCTTTCCTCGTGAATTCGATCATTCCCTGTGCATCGTCTTCCGCCAAGGGATCTTCGATGGACACGACGGGATAGCGTGCCATCCACCCGAGAAGCATTTCGATCATGCCCGCGCTGTCCAACTCGCGCTTGTCGAGTCCCAAGCGGTAGCGCCCGTTGCGCCCGAATTCGGAGGCTGCGATATCGAGCGAGATCGCGACCTCCTCGCCGGGCCGGTATCCGGCTTTCTCGATGGATTGCAGCAATGCATCCAAGGCTTGTTCGTTGTTATCGAAGGCGGGCCAGTACCCGCCCTCGTCGGCCACGCCGTAGAGTGTGCCGCGTTCTCGCATCAATTCACCGGCTGCCCGGTAGACTTCGGCGGTCATCACCAATGCTTCGTCAAAGGTGGTGGCGCCCACGGCCATCACCATCAAATCTTGAATGTCGATGCGGCGGCCCGCGTGGGCGCCACCGCCGAAGATTTGAATCTCCGGCAAGGGAATGCGCACCGGCTTGCCTTGCGCCAAGTAAACGAACAATGGTTGGCGCGCGGCTGCCGCCGCCGCATGCAATACCGCCATGGATACGGCAATCATCGCATTACCTCCCAGGCGCGCTTTGTTCGCGGTGCCGTCGGCATCGAGCAGAGCTTGATCGATCTCCTTCTGCAACGTGGCATCCATACCTGGGAGGCAAGCCGAGATCACTCCATTCACGTTCGCCACCGCCTGTTGCACACCAAAGCCACCCAGCACGCTACCTCCATCGCGCAGATCGGCCGCTTCTCGCGATCCTCGCGATGCGCCAGCAGGTGCAATCGCGCGCCCAATGGCCCCGCCCGCGAGCCGTACCTGCGCCTCCACCGTAGGACGTCCGCGCGAATCCCATACCCGCCGCCCAATCACACTCGCAATGGTTGTGTCGTTCATGCTCCCGAATTCCCTTGTCTCATAGCCTCTCCCCACCGATCCCGCACAGAACTCAACTCCCTAACGGGTTCCAATAGAAGGGTTCGGGCAACAGCCCGAACCCTTTCGCGCTGCCAATCTTGCGTGATGTACTCCACAGGGGATTTTCCGTCCACCCGCGCGAGAAAAAGTCCGGGCAACAATCGCGCCGTGCGTGTCTCGATGCTCTCGCGCGCTTCCCAATCCACGCCGCCCAGATAGGCGCTGGCCAAGGCGTCGAAACATTCCAGATAGCGCGCCGTCCATTGCGGCTGCCATAGGCACTTGAGCATCATGTGGTTCAGGCAGAAGGCGAGATCGAAGGCCGGGTCCCCGTACCAGGCGCACTCGGCGTCCAGGAACACGGGCCCTTGCGGGCCGCGCAGAATATTCTTTGGGCTCACATCGCCGTGTACCAAGGCAAGTTTAGTGTGCGCGGTGGCCTGTGCCAGCGCCATGAGTTGCGGCGCACAGTCTGGATGCGCCGTGGCGGTGGCAAGAAGGTAGGGTTCCAGGCGGATGGGAAGGAAAATGTGATCCGTGGCGAAACGCTCCCGAATCTGCGCCCGCCGGGCTGTCGCGCTGTGAATGCGCGCGATGCTCTCTCCAACTTGCCGGGCGAAGGTGCTATCGATCACGCCCATTGCCAACTGTTGCTTCCAAAGCGGATGGCTCGCCTCGTCCAAGTAGGCCATGGCAATCATGCCCAATTCGCGGTCCTCGCCCAGCACTTCAGGCGCTGCGCTGCGATCCATGGCCGCGACGGTACGCATCCACTGTGCTTCCCAGTGATTGCGCTCGATGGGCGCGTGCCAATCCGCTTTGACCTTGAGCTTAGGCAATGCACGCTTCACGCAGAAGGTACGATCCCCAGTGCTCACCTTCACGATATCGGAAGACACACCTCCGGTAAGCGGTGTGATTTCGGGTTGATCGCCGGGCAAGATGAGGCCGAGCCTGCGCAGGGATTCCAGGAGATTGCGCTCCTCGGGCATTATTTGGTCATGCAGTGTAGTCTTTTGAAGTAATACTTTTAGCACAGACATCGCACAGGACAAGCAATGGCAGACTACATTCTCGCCCAAGACCAAGGTACCACCAGCTCGCGCGCCTTGCTGATTGACCGCGCGGGGCAAGTGCGCGCCTCTGCCCAAAGGGAATTCACACAACATTTCCCCCAGCCAGGATGGGTGGAGCACGATCCGCTGGAGATCTGGTCATCGCAGCGAGAAACCGCGATGGATGTCCTGCGGCAAGCGGGTTGCACGGC
>JBJXGQ010000484.1:0-7924 GCA_046160525.1 Burkholderiales bacterium | reverse complement strand
CTATGTCGTGTGCACCAAGCATGAATAGCAATGAGAGGAGCCCTGCGGTAGATGTGTTCATTTCATTGGGACTGGGGACTAGGGGATGATTGACGGAGGCTCTTCCTAGCCCCAAGTCCCCAGCCCCTAGCCCCTGGCATTTAAGTCGCTTCCTCCCCCGCCTTCAACTTGCGCGGCTTGCGCTTCTGCTCGATGCGCTCCTTCAAGTTGGCGGTCATTTCTCGGGCGCGCTCCTTGTCGCTTTCGCTCAAGCGCGTCTCCAGCGACTGCATGTCCTTGGCGTTGAGCGCGATGTCCTCCGTGTCGGCGGAAATATAGTAGCCGGCGGCGGCCGTGTACCAAGCATACGCTTCAGCGAGATCCGGAGGCAAACCTTTGCCTTCTTCCAGCAGGTGGCCGATTCGGTTCATGGCGTAGGCGATGCCCCGGTCAGCCGCGAGGCTGTACCACTTCATCGCTGCCTTGAAATCCTGCGCTACGCCTTTTCCTCGTTCGTTCAAGGAACCCACGTTGAACATGGCCAAGCCTTCGCCCGCATCCGCGCCGCGCTGGTACCACTCCAGCGCCAACGGGTAGCTTTGCTCGACGCCTTGGCCGCTTTCATACAAGTCGCCGATGTTATTCATGGCCCAGCCGTTCCCGAGTTCGGCGGCGCGCATCCACCAGTCGTAGGCTTTCTTGGGGTCCTTCGCCACGCCGTGGCCATTGGCGTAGAGCAACCCGATGTTATTCATGGCCAGGGGATAGCCGCGCTTGGCCGCTTCCTTCCACCAGCGCATGGCTTCCTCGAAATTGGGCTTCGGCAGGCCCACGCCTTTCGCCCAGAGCAGCCCGAGATTATTCATGGCGCGCACGTCACCTCGGTTGACCAGGTCGATCAGCTGCTGCGGATCGGCGGAGGCCTCGTTCGGCGTGATTTCGCTGAAGGTCTCTTCTTGAGCGTGGATGAGGCCCACGCCCAAGAAGAGCGTGAAGAGGAGAATGGTTTTCATGAAGTGCTCCAAGTGGCAGGCTTCGGTAGGACTTGGGCGTGTACCGGCAAGTTCACGGCGCTCATTTCAAATAGGCTTCGATGCGCCGCACGCCTTCTTCCAGCACCGCGACGGGCTTGGGATAAGAGAAACGCACGTGCTCGGCGGCCCGGTAGTGCCCGAAATCCAGGCCCGGCGCGATGGCCACACCGGTGCGTTCGAGAAGATCCAGACAGAACCGGTAGCTATCCCGCGTGTGCTTGGCGGCGTTGGCGTAGAGGTAGAAGGCACCTTGAGGGGGCACGGGCACATCGAACCCCAATGCTCGCACGGCAGGCAACAGAAAATCTCGCTGAGCTTGGAAGGCGGCGCGGTTGTTCTCCGCCTCCTTGAGGCTGTCCGGATGGAAGGCCGCCAAGGCCGCCTGTTGCGCGATATCGGGGCTGGAGATGAAAAGATTCTGCGCAAGCTTCTCCAACGCTTCCATGTAAGCCGCCGGCGCCACCAACCAGCCCAGGCGCCAGCCGGTCATGCAAAAGTATTTCGAGAAGCTGTTGATGACGAACACATCGTCCGCGAATTCGAGCACCGAGCGGGCGTCCTCGCCGTAGGTGAGGCCGTGATAGATCTCGTCCACGATCAATCGCCCGCTGCGCGCGGCCACCACCGCGTGAATGCGGCGCAATTCGTCTTGCGCAATCATGGTGCCCGTGGGATTCGATGGCGAGGCCACCATCACCGCCACGGTGCGCGGCGTCCAGTGCTGCTCCACCATTTCGGCTGTGAGTTGGTACGCCGTGCCGGGGCCAACGGGGATACACACGGCGCGCCCTTCCATGGCGCGCACGAAGTGGCGGTTGCAGGGGTAACCGGGGTCGGCCATCAACACCTCGTCCCCAGGGCTCAACAGCACTCCCATGGTGAGCAACAGTGCCGCGGAGGAACCGGTGGTGACGCCCACCCGGCTAGCGGGAACCTTGGCGCCATAACGCGTCGCGTACCAGCCGGAAATCTCTTCGCGTAGTGCGCTGGAACCCAACCCTCCCGTGTAGCGGATCTTGTTCTCGCGCAGCGCGCGCATGCCCGCTTCCACGATGGGTGCGGGCGTTGGAAAATCTGGCTCGCCCACCACCATGCTGACAATGCTGCGGCCTTGCGCCTGAAGCGCCTGCGCGCGAGTAACCAGAGCCACAACGTGGAAGGGTTCGATCTCGGCCATGCGGGCGGCCAGCCGTGGGAGGTGCTTGGTCACTTACGGAGTCATTACTGAAAAATGCGGGCTAGCCATTGGTTTCGGGGATCAACAAGGGTGCTCTCTCGCATGGTACTTACTTTCGAGTGCATGTTCCGCTTTCAAGGCAAAGCCGCCGGGCTGCCCCCGGCGAATTTCCCTCCGAGATCGCAAGTCGTGCGAAAGGTTACCATTAGCAGGTCATATCACGGGATAAGGACGGCAATGAAAATAGCGGTAATGGGCACGGGCGGAGTCGGCGGATATTTCGGCGGGCGGCTGGCCGCCAGCGGCGAGGACGTGACGTTCATCGCCCGGGGCGAGCATCTCAAGGCCATTCAGGCCAACGGCCTGCAAGTGCTAAGCGCCACCGGGGATTTCGTGGTGAAGCCTGCCCGCGCAACCGACGACCCCAGCAAAGTGGGAGCGGCCGGCGTAGTGATGATCGCCGTAAAGTTGTGGGCCACCGACGAGGCCATTGCGGCCATCGCCCCCATGATGGGGCCCAACTCCGTGGCCGTGTCGTTCCAGAACGGCGTGATCGCCAAGGACAAACTGATCGCCGCCTACGGACGGCAACGCGTGTGGGGCGGGGTATCCAACATCGCCGCCTTGATCGAAAAACCCGGCGTGATCCGGCACAACGGCCCCATGGCCATCCTCGTCCCTGGCGAGCTGGAGGGCGGCCGCACACCGCGCCTGGAGGCCTTCATCAAGGCGTGCGAGAAGGCCAAGATCGAAACGCGGGTTCCGGAAAACATCGACACCGCCATCTGGGAGAAGTACATATTCCTGGCGGCCATGAGTTCCATGACGGCGCTCACGCGGCTCCCCGTCGGCGCCATTCGCGAGGATCCCGATACGCGAGCCCTGTTGGTGCAATTGATGTCCGAGGTGCAAGCCGTGGGCCGCGCCAAGGGCGTTAAGCTGGACGACGGCACCCTGGACAGACTGACCACCCGCATGGACGGCCTGCCGCGCCCCATGGTCGCCTCGATGCTGGGCGATCTGGAACGAGGGAACCGTCTCGAATTGCCTTGGCTCGCCGGTGGCGTGGTGGAAATGGGTAAGCCCTTGGGCGTGCCCACACCGGCCGCGAAATTTGTCTATACCGCGCTAAAGCTCTACGCTAACGGGCGGCCCGCGGACTCCCGCAATTAACCAGGAACCTTCCATCATGAAAGCCCCAGCAATTCGAGACATCAAAGCGCGTGCGGTCACCCCTCCCTTCAAACGCCCGCCAACGTCGGCCTCCGGCGCCATTCCCCATGCCTCCTTGGTGCTGATCGACGTGGAGACGGACGCCGGGATCACGGGGCGCGCCTACGTCTTTACCTTCACCGCATCCATGCTGAAGCCCGTGGTGGAGACTGTGCGCAGCCTGAGCGAATTGATCAAGGGCGACGCCGTGGCGCCCATCGATATCGACGCGAAGGTGCGCGGGCGCTTGAAATTGCTCGACACTCCAGGTTTGATCGGCATCGCGCTCGCCGGCATCGATCAAGCCTTGTGGGACGTGCTGGCGCAAGCGCGCGGCGTTCCGCTGGCGGTATTGCTGGGCGGCCAAATCAAGCCCATCCGCGCCTACAACAGTTGCGGGCTGTGGATTCAATCCCCCGAAGGTGCGGCCAACGACGCGGAAAAATTGGTCGCCGAAGGAAATTTCAAGGCCATCAAGCTGCGTGTGGGGCGCGATGACTTCTCGCAAGACATCGCCGCCGCGCGCGCGGTGAAAAAAAGAGTGGGCGATGGCATCACGCTCATGTGCGATTTCAACCAGCGCTTGACCGTGGCGCAAGCCATCGAGCGCGGCCGTGCGCTGGATGACGAGGGCCTGTACTGGATCGAGGAACCCACCCGGCACGACGATTACGAGGGCTACGCCAAGATCTGCGCGGAAGTGAAGACGCCCATTCAAACGGGCGAGAACTTGCTCAACACCTTCGAACTGGTGCAAGCGCTACAAGCGAAGTCCCTGGATTATGTGATGCCGGACGTGCAGCGCATCGGCGGCGTCACCGGCTGGATGCGCGCCGCGGCCATCGCTCAGGCCTACGGCGTAGAAATGTCCAGCCACCTATTCCCCGAGTACAGCGCGCACTTGCTGGCGGTGACTCCCACGGCACATTACCTGGAGTACATGGACTGGGCCAATCCTATACTGAACGAACCGATCCAAATCAAGGACGGCAACGCACTCATCCCTGACCGGCCCGGTTGCGGAATTACTTGGAACGAAGAAGCGGTCAAGCGTTACCTATTCACATGACTGAACCTTCCCCGGCCAGCGCCCATCCCTGGAGCCTACCCGAGCAGCACTTGAAAACGCTGGTCGGGCAAGGCGCTACGCGTGCCTATCCGAAAAACACGGTCATCGTCAGCGAGGGCGACAGCAGCGATAGCATGTACGTCGTCCTCTCCGGCCGCGTGAAGGTGTACCTTTCCGACGAAGCAGGCAAGGAACTTCTGCTGCGCGAAATGGGGCCAGGAGAATACTTCGGCGACGTGGTGCTCGACGACCAGCCGCGTTCGGCTTCCGTCATGACGGTGGAGCCCTCCAAGTTTTCGGTCATCAACGTAAACCAATTCCGGCGCTTCCTGGCGGACAACCCCGAGGCCGCCTTCGAGATCTTGCGCAGTTGCATGCAGCGCATCCGTGACCTCACACGAGCGGTGGGCAATCTGGGACTCATGGATGTCTATGGCCGCGTCGCGCAGTTGCTCATGGACCTCTCCACCGAGGAAGGTGGCAAGCGCGTCATAAAGAACCGCCTCACGCAACAAGACATCGCCAGCCGTGTGGGCTGCTCGCGCGAAATGATCAGCCGCATCTTGAAGGATCTGCGCGCCGGCGGCTACATCACCGGCGAGGGCGACAACATGGTCATCGCGAAGAAACCGCCCAAGGCGTGGTAGGCAGGTGGTCCGTTGTCCGTGGTTCGCGTGAAAATTCACCGGTTCTAGCGGCAATACTTCCGCGATTCTCCTTTCGGTAGTCCGTAATCTTTCGCACATGGGCAACGTGCTCATGAATCGAAAGATTCAACTTCAACTCAACCGAATGGAGCTACACATGAACGCCAAACTCATCACCCTCGCCATCGTTTCCCTGGTTTCTTCCTCCGTTTTCGCCGCTGAATGCCCTGGACGCGCCGGTGTGTGCCACACCTACACCAACACCGCGAGCAAGCCTGCAAATTACGTAGGGACACCCGTCGCGCAAGTCAGCGGCCGCGCCGGTGTCGTGATCGCCAAGACCTCCTCGCCCAAGGCGAAAGAATCGGTGGTCTCCTACGAGCGGTTGTACAAGGCGGGGCGCGCGTAAACGCTTCACTGAATTCCTTCTGCTGTCTCCTCCTCCCTTCCCCCGGGTAACTCCCGGGGGTTTTTGTTTTCCCAACCCAAATCCAACCCCCTTGTCCCGCCAGCGCAGCCGCCGCGTGATTGCAAACAATTTTAGGTGTATGCTTGCTTTTGATACAGCACGTACCGAGAACCCCTGGGGCGTGCGGCCAAGTTTCTAGAATCCACGACCTCTTCGGCATGGACCCGTCCTGGGCACGTGCCCCCGGAGACGAGGATGATGTAGTGCAACGTACTATATTTTTCTAGGAGGAAAGCAAATGGCTATTCAAAGGCACATTGGTGTTCACATGAGCGACGAGGAGTACAAGTCGGTACTACCAGCCGACGAGGTCGCGTTTCGCTCGCCCATTCCCACTCAAATGGTTTCGAACGGGGAATACAACCCGCTGCCGCAAACCGAGAAGCAGGCCAAGGTCGAAGCCCTGATCAAGGAGATAGCGGACGTTCAAGCCAAGCGTTACGGCATGGACCGCCGCCAATTCCTGGCCACCAGCGCGGGCATGGCAACCGCGTTCCTGGCCATGAACAAGATTCACGGGGACAACATTTTCGACGTCACCGAAGCGGAAGCCAACGACATGCAAATGTCGGATTACCGCAGGAAGCAGCTCGCCGGGCAGTTCATCTTCGACGACCAGACTCACTTCGTGCGCGATGACTTCAAGCAAGAAGGGCTGCTCGGTCTGACCAAGTGGGCTGTAGGCGCGAAGGTCAATCCCAACATCCATAGCGCGCCCATGACCTTGGCCCGCTACAAGATGGACAACTATCTGAAAGAGATCTTCCTGGACAGCGACACGAAGGTTTCGCTGCTCTCGGGTGCGCCCTTCGACGATCCGGCTTGGTGGCTGCTCTCCAACGACGCGATCCAGAACGCCTGCCGAGCCGTCAACAAGATGGCCGGCAACACCCGCATGCTGGGCCACACCATTATCACGCCGACCTATCCGAACTGGATGGACGAAGTGGACCGCGCCATCGAAATCTTGCATCCGTGCAGTTGGAAGTCCTACACCATCGGCGACCCCTTGGGGCCATCGAAATTCCCATGGCGTTTGGACGACGAGAAGCTGATGTATCCCTTCTACGAGAAGGCGATCAAGGCCGGTATTAACACCATCTGCATCCACAAGGGATTGATGCCGCGCGACTACACGAAGGCTTTCGCCGGGGTGTGGGAATACGCCTCCGCCTGGGATATCGGCAGAGCCGCCAAGGATTGGCCGGGCATGAACTTCGTGATCTACCACACCGCGCTGCGGCCGTGGCTCGCTGACCAGCCCGAAGCCGATCTGCAGAAGTTCCTCGACACCGGCTATGTCGAGTGGGCCACCGACGTGGCACGCATCCCAGAGAAATTCGGCGTGAACAACGTCTACGGGGAAATCGGTTCGTCCTTCGCCTCCACGGCGGTCACGATGCCGAAATTCGCCGCCATGTTCGTCGGCCAATTGGTCAACATGATGGGGCCCGAACGCGTGGTCTGGGGAACGGATTCCGTGTGGTACGGCTCTCCCCAATGGCAGATCGAAGCCATGCGCCGCATGGAAATCCCGGACGATGTCATGAAGAAGATGGGCTGGAAGAGGAAGCTCGGAGGTGCCAGCAGCGAGGTCAAGCAGAAGATCTTCGGCCTGAACTCCGCGCAGTTGTACGGCCTGGATCTGAAGATGGCCCAAGGCCCGGCCTTCACCGAAGACAAGCTGGCCGCCATCAAGGCCGAGTATCTGGCCATGGGCGGGGACACCGGCCGCAGCAATGCCTACTACGGTTACGTCGCCAAGCCAGAAGCATCGGTAGCGTAACTCGGTAATTCAAAAGAGCCGGGGAAATCCCCGGCTCTTTTTTGTGCCCCATATCCGGGTACAGGGCGTTGTTTGCCAGATTCCCGGTCACTTCCATGTTCCATTGGGGGCGCAGTTAGGTGTATTCTCCGAAAATCGCGTTCGATGCCCGGCAAGTGGTTAAGGAATACCGGTGCGCGGCGAATGCGGTGCGGCCAGCGATGATCCACGCCCCAAGGCGCAAATATCCTCGCCTGGCGCATAGTCAGCAATATGGAGGAGCCTTTGATACACCAAATGCTTGGATCCCTATGCTTTGCCTTCGCGGCCTGCGCGAGCGCTGCTGACCAGAAACGCGCGGGTTCCCGCGCCAAGTCTCAACAAAAAATTCAAGGGTCCTGGATTCGATTCGAGTCAACCGGCCATAACGGTTGCGGAGGATGGGGTCAAGACAGTAGCGCTACTCATCTATAACTTGGAGGAAAGCAAATGGCTATTCAAAGGCACATCGGCGTTCACATGAGCGACGAGGAATACAAGACGGTGGAACCGGCCGACGAGGCTGCGTTCCA